>CAIMEE010000469.1 GCA_903839865.1 Enhydrobacter aerosaccus
CACCGCGGAGCTCGGAGCAACATTCGCTATCGTTGAAGTCTGAGCCCGACCCAAAATCGTCCCTGGCAACGGATACCCACCTTGGCCCACCAGACGTCGGCGGCGGCGACCGCGGCAGCCTGACCAAACGGCGAGCGACAGGCGTCTTGCGCCCAGATCGGGTTATCCAGCCAGTTCCAACACGCCAGCCAGCATGAAGCGAAACGTTGTGCCGTGGTTTACTGTGCTGCTGACCGTAAGCTCGGCGCCAAGCCGCTCTACGAGGTCACGGCAGAGAAGAAGACCAAAGCCACTGCCGCGCTCACCTGCTGTTCCGGTCGTGGAAATGAGTTGGTCCAGTTCGAACAGGCTGGAAATCCTGTGTGGAGGCATGCCGACGCCCGTATCGGTAACTTCAACTTCAACGAGATCGTTGCGCGGACACGCGGTGATTGTGACCGCCCCGCCGGGCGGGGTGAACTTGACGGCATTGTTCACGAGATTGCGCAGCACCGCGGCCAGCATGTCGCGATGCCCGCGCACCTGGACGCCCGAACAGTTGACAACGAGGGATATCCTCTTCTCGGTAGCCGCCTCCGCGGCACCTTGAACCGTTTCGCGTGCGATCTCCTCAAGGTCGATGTCAGCAAGCGAGGTCGTCGTCGTATCCATTTGCAGGCTCGCCCACGCGAACAGACTTCCCATCAATGCATAGGCTTGGCCCGTAGCTTTCTGGATGCCTTGGGCGCCACGGTCGATTGTCGCGACATTCCCCGCCGATACCGCTTCGCCTAAGGCGGCCGACCAGCCTAGCAGCACTTGGAAGTGGTTGCGGAGATCGTGAGCTATGATCGAAAGCAGAAAAGTCTGTTGCCGATTTAGTCTGTCGAGCTCGAGCGATTTCTCTTCGGCCTCGCGACGCGCCAAGTTGAGCTCGGTTAGGTACTCTCGTCGCGCGTTCGCGTGGCGGATTGCCCGAGCGAGACTTGAGGGCGTCACCTCGGCCTTGGTCAGAAAGTCGAGCGCGCCCGCCCGCATCAAACGAAAGGCGATCTCCTGGTCGGTCTCGCCCGTTAACATCAAGACCGCTTGGCTCCCACCCGCCGGCGACAGCAGTACCGCCAGGAGTTCAAACGCATCAACGTCGGGGAGGCGATAGTCGAGCAGCACGCAATCAAACGCCTGCTCTTTAGCGCGACGAAGGCCGGTCGCGCCGTTCGGCGCCTCGACGAGGTCGTGCCCGAGTCCAGACTTCTCAAGGGCCCTCCGCACCATCGCCCGGTCGACCTTGTCGTCATCGATCAGGAGAATTCGGGTCATGGCAGCCATGTCTTTACTTAGGAAATTCGACGATTTTCCAATAATGCTCCAGTAACGCCACGGCTTGCATAAAGGTGTTGGCAGGATCCTGCTTGACGATATATCCCGCAACATTCTTTTCGTAGGCGCGGGCCTTGTCCTCCTCGGCCCTCGATGTCGTGATCATGAAGACGACCGACGTCTTCAGATCCTCGTCGGCACGGATCGCCTCAAGAAACTCAAGCCCGTTCATGCGCGGCATGTTCAGGTCGAGCAGAATCAGGTGCGGTTTGGCGAGTTTGGCCTGACCATTCTCGCCGCGCAGAATCTCAAGGGCCTCGATGCCGTCGCGCGCGACCGTGATCGGATTGCCGATCCGGCTCTTTGCGAAAGCGCGCTTCAGACCCTGGACGTCGACTTCATCGTCTTCAACCAGGAGAAGATTCACCATCGACGTCATATGTATTCCCCTCGTTACTGTAGGACCAAGCGAAGTGAACCGCGAGGCCTTTCCCCGTCCGTCCCTCGCCTAGCCAAATCTTTCCACCTTGACGCTCGATCAACTTCTTCACAATCGCAAGACCCATTCCGCTTCCCTCAACCTCATCTCGGGGTTTGAGTGTCTGAAACATGCCGAAGACGCGCTCACGGAAGCGCTCCGGGATGCCGGGTCCGTCGTCCGTAATGATGAATTCGATGGCGTCTGGCAGCGCAAGCGCTTCGATCCACACATGTCCATTTTCTGGGCGGTCGTGGTGCTTGATCGCGTTGCTGATCAGGTTCTGCAGCACCTGGGTTAGGGGCGCACGAGCCGTCCGCAAGGTTGGCAGGGTCTCGCCGCCGACAATGCAGAAGCCCTGCGGCGGGCTGACGAGAAGGGCAAGCTCTCCGATCAGCTCCCTGGTATCGACCAGATCGTTGGCCGTTTCGCCGCGCCCAGCGCGGGAATAGGCGAGCAGATCGTCCAGCAGGTTCTCTAACCGCTGCACGCGGCTCTTCAAGAGGTCCATGTTGGTGCGCGTCTCGCCCGTGAGCGAGGATTCGAGATCTTCCTCAATCCAGCTCACCAGATTCTCGATACCACGCAGCGGCGCCTTCAGGTCGTGCGAGGCCACATAGGCGAACTGCTCCAGTTCCTCATTGGAGCGCAGGAGATCTTGCGCCTGCTCCGCGAGGCGAAATTCCAGTTGCTTGCGGTCGGTGATGTCGGTCCGGACCGCGGCGTAACCGAGGAGTTTCTCGCGTTCGCCGAGGATCGGTACGATCGTGGTGTCGACCCAATAGAATGAGCCATCTTTCGCACGGTTTCGAATTTCGCCACGCCACTTCTTTCCGTTGGCAATGTCGCGAAACATATCCTTGAAGAATGAATGAGGATGGAGTCCAGAATTTAGTATTCTATGATTCTCGCCAACTATTTCTCCCAACGAATATTTCGACAATTTAAGAAACGTGTCGTTCGCGTACTTTATAGTTCCCTTAACATCGGTTATGGCGATGATTGAGTACTCATCTAGCACGCCATAGCAAATATTTTGCGCGAATATCGATTGAAACTGTTCGTCGGTCAGTTCTCCCTTGAAGGGATTTTCACGCAAGTTGCTTGGAAGAAAATTCGGCGTCATGCTGGTAATCCTAGTCCAATTGCCCGGCCCCGTCAGACAAACGAATATCGGGACAGGAACACCTGTCACTATTTCCCCGTCCCCGTGTCCCCGCGTTCTGTCGTCTATGTGGCCACGGCGCCCCAGGTCACCCGCGCCCGGGCCCTCTCATAGATCACATAAGCCACGGTCGTCTAGACGTTGCTCCCGATCATGAAGCTGATTGCGACGCGGACCTTGCCTGCGAAGGGATAGATCGTCGCGAAGTCCATGCACATCACCATCATGCGATAGGTGATCGCCTTCACGATTGGTCGCTGCCTGTCGGCGCGGGCGGCGGTGAGAACCGATGGATTCAGAAGGCGGACCCGGCGCTGGGCGGTTCACCTTGAGGATGTCGCTATCGCCATCGACGCCATCGACGATCGCCTGCAGGCCCTTACGATCGACCGGGCTCAGGTGGACGGTGACGCCAGTACGC
>CAIMEE010000470.1 GCA_903839865.1 Enhydrobacter aerosaccus
CCATCTGATGGCGGCGTTTTCAATGCGGAGATATGGCGGGATGGCTGTTGGAGAACGCGATCTCACGGAATTGGACGTGTTGCGAAACACCATCCTTGATCTGTCCGTGAAGTACGCCGAACTTAAGGGAACCCCTGCGTTCGAGCCCGGAAAAACCTACATTCCTTGCGCAGGCAAGATTATCGACTCCGCCGATCTTCGCTATCTCATCGATTCCTCGCTCGATATGTGGCTCACCGCAGGCCGCTATGCTGAGGAGTTCGAAAAGGCTTTGGCCAAGAAGTTCGGCCTGCGGGAGTCTCGTCTGACCGTTTCAGGTTCGGCTGCCAATCTACTGGCGTTTACGGCTCTCACATCCTGGAAGTTGCGGAAGAATCGTATCGCGCCGGGATCGGAGGTCCTCACCGTGGCGGCGGGTTTCCCGACGACCGTGACACCGATCATCCAGAACGGATGCATTCCGGTGTTCGTGGACGTCGACCTGGAAACCTTCAACGTCGATGTCAAGCGTCTCGAGGAGGCCGTGACGGAAAAGACGCGCGCGGTAATGATCGCCCATACTTTGGGCAATCCGTTCAATCTCGCGGCGGTGACCGATCTTTGCAAACGGCATAATCTGTATCTGGTGGAGGACTGCTGCGACGCATTCGGCGCCACCTATGACGGCAAAGGTGTCGGCACCTTCGGCGACATGGCCACCGTCAGCTTCTATCCGGCTCACCACATCACCATGGGGGAGGGAGGCGCGGTGCTCTCCAACCGTGCATCGCTGATGAAACTCGCCGAGTCTTATCGCGACTGGGGACGTGACTGCTTCTGTGCGCCGGGCATGGCGGATACATGCGGCAAGCGGTTCCAGCAGAAACTCGGCGACCTGCCTTACGGCTACGACCACAAGTTCACATTCTCGCATATCGGCTACAATATGAAGGCGACCGACATGCAGGCGGCGATCGGCGTGAGCCAACTCGCCAAGGTCGACCAGTTCATCGCCAAGCGTCGGGAGAACTTCAATCTTCTCACCAAGGCGTTCATCGAAGAGGGGCTGGACGAACATTTCATCCTGCCCAAGGCGACGCCGAACTCCGACCCGAGCTGGTTCGGCTATCTGCTGACTCTTCGTGATGGCCGACCGTACACCCGACGGGACGCCGTGGAGTACCTCGACCAACATAAGGTAGGCACCCGGCAACTCTTCGCGGGAAATCTGATCCGGCAACCGGCGTTCAAGAACGTCGAACATCGGGTCGTCGGTCCGCTGACCAACACAGACAAGATTATGAACGATAGCTTCTGGATCGGCGTCTGGCCTGGGATCGGCGAAGCCGAGCGGGCCTATATGGTGTCGGTTTTCAAGACCATGGTCCGTGAGCTTCGGCCGTAAACTGCACCCGTTCCCTCTTATTCCATCCTGCTAGAGCCGCCGCGGGCGGCGGGAAGATTCCATGCATCTGTTGATCACAGGCAATACGGGCTTCATCGGCCCTGTCATGACGCGCTTGGCGAAGGCCTGGGGTCATGAGGTCACGGGACTCGACGTCGGCTACTTCAAGGACAACATTCCAGCCGGGCGCGCCGACATCCCACCGGACAGACAAATCTGGCGGGACATTCGGGAGGTGCAGGCCAGCGACCTCGATGGTGTTGACGCGATCATCCATCTCGCGGGGCTGTCGAACGATCCGATGGGCGCGCTCAATGCTCAGCTGACCTACGATATCAATCTGGATTCGACGATCCGCCTGGGCGAGTTGGCCAAACAGGCGGGCATCGGTCGCTTCGTGTTCGCCTCGTCCTGTTCGATCTATGGCGCCGCCGGAGAGTCACCGGCGCCGCTGGACGAGACTGCGCCGTTCAACCCGGTCTCCGCCTACGCGGTGTCCAAGGTGAAATCCGAAGAAGGTCTATCGGCTCTGGCCGACGATCACTTCAGCCCGGTGTTCATGCGCAACGCAACCGCCTACGGCGTAAGCCCGCGGACCCGGTTCGATCTCGTTCTCAACAACCTGGCGGGTTGGGCCCATACGGCCAATATCGTAAAGGTCATGTCGGACGGAACGCCCTGGCGGCCTCTCGTTCACATCGAGGATATCAGCCGCGCGGCTCTCAGCGCCGCGACAGCTCCCCGGGCGACCGTCCATAATCAAGCCTTCAACATCGGTCGCGATGACGCGAACTATCAGGTTCGCGACATCGCCGAGGCGGTGCGCGACGCGTTCCGGAATGCTGTCCTGGAAATCACCGGCGAAACCGGCGGGGATTCGCGATCGTACCGAGTGAGCTTCGACAAGGCTCTGACCCGTTTGCCGGGCTTCGCGCCAGAATGGACGCTGGAGAAGGGAGTTGAGGAGATCGCCCGCTTCCTGCGCGAAGGCGGTCTCAGCGACCAGACCTTCGATTCACGGCTTTTCATTCGCCTCAAGCAACTGCAGCACCTGATGGACAGCAAGACGGTCGACGGCAACCTGCGCGTTCTCGCCTGACGAGACGCGTCCGCACGGCGTCGGGTGAAGTCG
>CAIMEE010000471.1 GCA_903839865.1 Enhydrobacter aerosaccus
GAGCGACCTTGTCGGCGAGATCGACCATCGACAGGCGGCCGTCTGCCTGCAGGGCAGCCACGATGCGTCTATCGATGTCATCGAGGTCAATCATGGTGACTTTTACCGATTTGGTGACGTTTTTTGAAGAATATCACCAAAATCGGCCACGCGGCAGCCCGACTTCGCCGGGATTCGCTCGGGGGTCCCACCCCATATTCGGCGCATGAACACCCTCGCCCCTCTCGACACCCTGCGCGGCGACTACGCGCACATGGCTCCCGACTGGACCGTGGCGCAGCAGGCCGACCTCTACACCGACGAGGATCAGGCCGTGTGGCGCCTGCTGGTCGAGCGACAGAGCGCGCTCGCGCAGAAGCACTCCTGCGTCGAATTCCTCGAGGGCCTGCGCACGCTCGGCATCGGCGACACGATCCCCGACTTCGACGCCGTCAACGCCAAGCTCGAGGCGCTCACGGGCTGGCGCATTGTGGGCGTGCCCGGTCTTATCCCCGACGCCGCCTTCTACGACCATCTCGCCCATCGCCGCTTTCCGGTGACGGTGTGGCTCCGCACGCGCGCCGAGCTCGACTATCTGGTCGAGCCCGACCTGTTCCACGATTTCTTCGGCCACGTGCCGCTGCTCTCCAACAAGGTCTTCGCCGACTACATGCAGCGCTACGGCCAGCGCGCGATGGAGGCCGGCGCCGATATCGACCTGCTGGCGAGGCTCTATTGGTACACGGTCGAGTTCGGGCTGATCCGCACGCCCGCCGGCCTCAAGATCTACGGCGCCGGCATTCTCTCCTCCGCCCGGGAAGTGACGCACGCGCTCGAAGGCGAAGGCGTCGAGCGCCTGCCGTTCGAGGCCGCACGGGTGATGCGCCGGCCCTACGAGATCGACAAGCTCCAGAACACCTACTTCGTGCTGGACGATTTCCGGCAGCTCTTCGAGGCGGCGCAAACCCGCCTTGCCTGAAAAAGATGACGCGGTGTGCACCGACTTTCTGGGACACCCCCGATGCCGATGGCATATGGGTTTCTCACGATTTGTACCGGATTCCGCCACCCCCTCCGCGCAATTAAATTGCGCGGATTGAGGCCTTCAGAACGACCAGCCCGTCGACCGCCACGACACCTTTGCCTTCGCGCTTGATCAGCAGCGGATTGATCTCGGCCTCCGACACGTCGGCGAAGCTCTCGTGCGCCAACGTCGAGAACGCCGCAATCGTCTTGGCCAGCGCCGCGACATCGCCCTTGGGCAGGTTGCGGTAGCCGCGGATCGTGGCGAGACCCTTCACCTCCTCGATCATCTGCAGCGCCTCAGCCGCGTCGACCGGGGCAAGCCTCGTCGAGGCGTCCTTGTAGATCTCGGCCAGCACGCCGCCCAGGCCCACCGTGATCGTCGGTCCCACCAGAGGATCGCGGCGGAAGCCCAGGATCACCTCGGCCAGGCCACGCTCCATCTTTTGCACCAGGAAACCGTCGAGCCTGGCGTTGGGCGAATGTGCCTTCACCCGCGTCTCGATCTCGCGCGCCGCCACCGCCGCGGTCTGCCCATCCATCAGGCCCAGCGCCACGCCGCCCGCCTCGGTCTTGTGCGGGATATCGGCGGACAGGATTTTCAGCGCCACCGGAGCGCCCACCTCCGCGACCGCCGAGCCGACCCGGCGCGCATCGGGCACCGTGACCGCTTTGGCCATGGTTACGCCCAAAGAGGCAAACAATGCAGACGCGCGGCGCTCGTCGAAGCCCGACGCACGACCGGCCTCCAACGCATCGAGCGCGGCTTTCGCGGGATCTCCCAGCCTGGGAACCGGCTGCGGCGTCGGCCGCAGCAGGCAGAGGGCCATCGCCTCGGCGCACGACTCGGGATGCCGGAACGCCGGCACGCCGGCCGCGGTCAGCAGCGCCAGCGACTTCTCGGCGGCGGGCGTGAGCGACACGGCGAACGGCTTCGCCGACTTGGCGAAGCGCAGCAGCGGCTCGACCGCGAGCTCAGGATTGAACTGCGCCGAAGAGCCCACGACGAAGATCGCGGCGTCGTTGTTCGGGTCGGCCAGCAGTCGTTCGATCGTGCCGGCCACGATCTCGGGCTTGGCGCCGGCAAGCGTCAGATCGACCAGCTTGCCCTCGCCCGCGGCGATGCCGAACGGTTTCAGCCAGTCGACCAGCACCTGCGGCGGATCTGCGATGTCGAGACCCGCCATCGCCATGCTGTCGACCACCATCGCGGCGCCGCCGCCAGTCGTCGTGGCGACGGCGACGCGCTTGCCCGTTGGCGGCGGCCGGTCGATCAGCAGCGCCGGCACATCGACCAGCGATTCGAACATCGATACGCGCGCGATGCCGTGGCGGCGGCAGAAGGCGTCGAAGGTGGCATCCGAACCTGCAATCGCGCCGGTGTGCGACTTGGCCAATTCCTGGCCGATGTCGGAGCGGCCGAGCTTGTAGGCGATCACGGGCTTGCCGGCGGCGTGGGCGCGGCGCGCGGCATGCGCGAGACGATCGCCGTCGCGCAGGGTTTCCATGAACAGGATGATCGCCTTGGTCTTGGGATCGTCGACCATCAGGTCGGCGATTTCGCCCACGGCAAGATCGACCTCGTTGCCGACCGAGATCAGCCGCGAGAAGCCGATGCCGCGCGCATCGGCGCGGGAGAGCAAGGCGCCGATCAGGCTGCCGCTCTGGCTCACCAGTCCCCAGCTGCCGGTGCGCAGCTTCTCGACGGCGAAGGCTGCGTTGGCGGTGAGCGCCATCGCGGGATCGGTGCTGACGGTGCCGATGCTGTTAGGCCCGACCAGGCGGATGCCGGTCTCCTTCACGATGCGCACCAACTCGTCCTGCATCGAGGCACCCGCCGCGCCGCCATCGGCGAAGCCGCCGGCCAGGATCGAGGCCACCTTGACGCCGCGCCGCCCGCAGGCCGCGAGTGCCTCGACCGCGTCCTTGCCGTTCAACAGGATGTAGGCGTGATCGATCTCACCCTCGATCGCGTCGAGGTTCTTGTAGGCCTTCGCCCCCATGATCTCGGCACGGCCCGGGTTTACCGGCAGAATCTCGCCCGAGTACCCATGCTTCAGCAGGAAGCGTTGCGGCCGCGAAGTGGTCTTCTTCTCGTCGGCCGAGGCCCCGATCAGGGCGATGCGTTTGGGGGTGAAGAGAGCGCTAAAAAGATCGTTCATGGCGTGAGTATACTCGTCCTATCGACCATAGGAGACCGCCATGACCATTCGCCGCGTAACCTCGCCTTCCGTTTCCGAGCCGCCTCCCGAAAGATGGTCCAACTGCCTTGTCTGCGACGGCA
>CAIMEE010000472.1 GCA_903839865.1 Enhydrobacter aerosaccus
CGACGGCGCTCGACAGTGCCGACACGACGATCGAGGCGCTGATCCGGCTTGGCCTCGCGCAGAACTGGGACGAGTTCCTGGCCGTCGGCCGCAAGGTCGTGTCGCCGATGCAGAACCTCGTCTATGGCGACACCGCCGGGAACATCGGCCTGATGGCGCCGGCCCGCGTGCCGATCCGGCGCAAGGGCGATGGCTCGATGCCGCAACCCGGTTGGACCGGAGAATATGACTGGGCGGGCACCGTGCCCTTCGACGAGCTGCCGCGGGTCTACAATCCTTCGGGCGGCATCATCGTCAATGCCAACGCGCGGCTCGTGCCGGACGACTATCGCCATTTCATCAGCCGGGACTGGGCCGCGCCCTATCGCCAGCGCCGCGCCAACGCGATGCTGCGCGAGGTCGAACGGCATCCCGTCTACGGCATGATCCAGATCCAGGCTGACAATCTCTCTCCCGACGCCGCCGAGATGCTGCCGGTCCTGCTCGCCGCCAAGCCGCGCAACGCCCGTGCCGCGCAGGTCTACGAGCTGATGGGCCGCTGGAACCGCTTCATGCTGGCGGGCCGGCCGGAACCGCTGATCTACAACGCCTGGCTCGTCGAACTGCAGCGCGGCCTGCTGGCGGATGAACTGGGCCCCGATCTCTTCCGCGACGTCGAGCGCCCCGATGTTCCGTTCATCCTGCGCGTGCTCCGCGACCGCCCCAAGTGGTGCGACGACCTCGGCACCAAGCCGACCGAGACCTGCGACGACGTCATCGCCGCTGCCCTTGAGCGTGCGCTCGACAGTATCGCGCGCCGGCAGGGCTCGCAGGTCGAGAGCTGGCAATGGGGACGCGAGCATCTCGCCGCCCACCGCCATCCCCTGTTCGACGCAATACCTCTGTTGCGCGAACTTGCGTCGGTGCGGTTTACGGCCGATGGCGGCACCAACACGCTCAACCGTGCGGAGCCCGCGTACTACGGATCGCGCCCCTTCGAAGCCGTGCATGGCGCCACCTATCGCGGCGTCTACGATTTCAGCGATCTCGACAACAGCCGCTTCGCCATTCCGCTCGGTCAGTCGGGCAACATGCTGTCGCCCTATGCGCGAAGCTACGTCGATCGCTGGCAGCGTCTCAACTATCTCGAAATCCCCGGCACGCGCGCCGAGGCGGCCCGCACCGCGGTGGGAACGATCACGCTCGCACCACCGGCGCGTTAGTCGCTATTTCGGCTTGTCGCCTTCCAGGGTGACGCGATGCATGATCCTGCGGAAGCCGTGATAGTCGTTGATAGGATTGTGCATGGCGCAGCGATTGTCCCAGAACGCGAGCGATCCCACCTGCCAGCGGAAGCGGCAGGTGAACTCCGGCTTCACCTGGTGATCCCAGAGGAACTGCAGCAGAGGCAGGCTCTCTTTCTCGGTCCAGCCCCTGATGTGCGCGGTGTGCGCGACCGACGTGTAGAGCGCCTTGCGCCCGGTCTCCGGATGCGTGCGCACCAGCGGATGCTCGGCCTCTATGTGATTGGGCGTCGCGCCCGAACCGCCTGCCCGCTTCAGCGCATCCTCGCGCGTCTTGCTCACGTCGGCCTTGGCCGATGAGCTGACGCCGACCAAACCGTCGAGCGTCTTCCTCAAGCCGTCCGACAGCGACTCGTAGGCGAGATACTGGTTGGCGAACATCGTGTCGCCGCCATAGGGCGGAATCTCCAGCGCCAGCAACATGCTGCCCATCGGCGGCACCTGCAGGTAGGTCGTGTCCGAATGCCAGATGCCGCCGAAGTTGTTGCGCTCATGCTCCAGCTTCACTACCGGCGTGATCATCGGCGCCTCGGGCAGGCCCTTCAACTGCGGATATTCGACCGGCTGGCCGAAGCGTCGGGCGAAGGCGACCTGCTGCTGAGGCGTCACCTTCTGGTCGCGCAGGAAGACCACGAGATGCTCCAGGAACGCGTGCCGGATCTCGTCCACGACCTCGTCGTCGAGCTCGCGGGACATGTCGACGCCGGCGACCTCCGCGCCGAGCGCGCCGGCGATCGGCCTCACTTCGATGTGGCGATAGTTGCGCATTTCCTATCCCTTTGCCCAGGGTGGGCTCGTCTTTGCCTTGAACGCCTTGATGCCCTCGGCCGCCTGCGGCTGCCGCAGCAATCCGACCAGGCTCTCGGCCGCATCGTCGAGCACCGCCCGATCATCCGTTGTCGGTGCGGACAATACCAGACGCTTTGCGGTGGCGATCGCCCGCGGCTCGCCCTTCAATATGTCCTCGATCAGCCCGCGCAGCGTCTTCGCTATGTCTGCGATCGTGCTGCAGCGATGCCGCCCGATGCCCAGCCGCACGGCCTCGTCGGCGTCGATCAGGCGGCTGGTGACGGCGATGTCGCGCAGCGGCCCCTGGCCGATGCGGCGCGCCACGAACGGCAGGATCTGCGACGGAATGAATCCGACCTTGGGCTCGGGCACGCCGAACTTCGCGCTGTCGTGCAGGATCACCACGTCGGAGCAGCAGGCCATCCCGAATCCGCCGCCGACTGCCGAGCCCTCGACCACGGCAATCGTCGCCTGCGGCAGGTTGTTGAGCACCAGCAGCGCATCGCCAAACTGACGATAGGCCGGCACCAGCGGATCAGCCGCGCCGTTCGCGGGCTGGGGCGGCATGTCGGCCATGGCATCGAGATCGCCGCCGGCGCAGAAGTGCCCGCCAGCGCCGCGCAGCACCAGCACCCGGCAACTCCTGTCGTCACGGACGCGGCCGAAAGCATCCTCGAGCTCCAGCATCATAGCTTGCGTCAATGCATTGCGGCGGTCGGGGCTGTTGAGCGTCACTCGCGCGACGGCGCCTTCGCGCGCCAGGAGAATGTTGGCGTAGTCGACCATGGGCAAAGTCTTAGCGAGCGGATATCCTCGCAACAAGATGAAGCGTATCGCTGTTTCGCTGATCGCGGCCTTCCTCTGCGGCGGCGCAGACTGGACGAAGGTAAGCACCCCCTCGCCCGGCCCGACCCAGTCGATCGGCTTCTATTCCGCCGGCTGCCTGCAGGGCGCCCAGGCCTTGCCGCTCGATGGGCCCGGCTACGAGGCCATCCGCGTCAGCCGCAACCGCTACTGGGGCCAGCCCGTCACCCTGCACTTCATCGAGACGCTGTCCCAGAAGGTCCGCGCGCTGGGCCAGGCGCCGCTCTATATCGGCGACATCGGCCAGCCGCGCGGTGGCCCTTCGCCAGTCGGCCATGCCAGCCACCAGAACGGCCTCGACGCCGACATCTGGTACGAGCGCCAGCCCGGATCGGCGCGCAAACCCGCCGATCGCGAGAACCCGCGCCTGCGTCCCGTGGTGACCGACGACCAGACGATCGACGACAAAATCTTCAGCCCCCTGCACGTCGCGCTGATCAAGACCGCCGCCGAAATGCCCAATCTCGACCGCATGTTCGTCAATCGCTGGATCAAGGCCCGGCTCTGCCAGACCGCCACCGGCGATCGCGCCTGGCTGCGCAAGGTCGTGCCCTGGTACGGCCACGACGACCATTTCCATGTCCGGCTCTATTGTCCGCCCGGCAGCCCGCAGTGCCAGCCGCAGGCCGATTATCCGCACGACGACGGCTGCGGCGCGGCGCTCGACTGGTGGCTGAAGCAGCCGCCGACCGTATTTCCATCGGACGAGGAAATGGCCAAACGCTACAAGCCGCCCAAGCTGCCGGCGGCCTGCCAGGCCGTGTTGAACGCCCCATGATAGCCGCCCGCACCAGCCACCTGCGCCAGCGTGGCGGGCACGAGAGCGGCCGCGTCACCTATGTCGAGCTTTTCTTCGACCTGGTGTTCGTCTTTGCCGTCACCCAGCTTTCGCATGGGTTGCTGCATCATCTGTCGCTCCTCGGCGCCGTCGAGACCGGACTGTTGATGATGGCGGTTTGGTGGGTGTGGATCTACACCTCGTGGATCACCAACTGGCTCGACCCCGAGCGGGCGCCGGTGCGCCTGCTGCTGTTCGTCCTGATGGCCGCAGGCCTCGTGCTCTCGGCGTCGATCCCGACGGCGTTCGGCGAGCGTGGTGTTATTTTCGCATGCGCCTTCGTCTTCATGCAGGTTGGTCGCAGCCTCTTCATGCTGTGGGCGCTGAAGCGACACGACGATGCCAACTACCGCAACTTCCAGCGCATCACCGTCTGGCTCTCGGTCTCGGCGATCTTCTGGATCGCGGGAGGCATTGCAGACGGCCTCCCGCGACTGGGCCTGTGGGCTGCCGCAATCGGTATCGAATACGCCTCCCCTGCAGCCGGCATGTGGGTGCCTGGCCTTGGGCGGTCGACCACATCGGACTGGAACATCGATGGCGGTCATCTGGCCGAGCGCTGCGCGCTCTTCATCATAATTGCGTTGGGAGAATCCGTGCTGGTGACGGGCGCCACCTTCGCCAAACTGCCCTGGAGCGGAACGACGATCGCGGCCTTCGCCGTGACCTTCATCGGCTCCGTCGCCATGTGGGCGGTCTATTTCAACATCGGCGCCGAGCGCGGCAGCAGGCAGATTGCGCGCTCCGACGATCCCGGCCGTCTCGGCCGCAGCGGCTACACCTATCTTCACATTCTGATCGTGGCCGGCATCATCGTCTCGGCCGTGGCGGATGAGCTGGTGCTGTCGCATCCTCTCGGTCACGCCGATCTCAACACCCTACTGGTGATCGTCGGCGCGCCCGCGCTCTATCTCCTCGGCACCGCGTCCTTCAAGAGCCTGACCGCGCCCACCGTTCCGCTGTCCCACCTGATCGGCCTCGGTCTGCTCGCGCTGGTGGCCGCCGCCGGCATGGTCGCTTCACCCCTCGTGCTATCGGCGGGCACATCCGCCAGCCTGGTCGTGGTCGCGGTCTGGGAGTGGGCGTCGCTCAGGCGCAGGCCTTAGTTTGCCGTCGGAAGCATGATCTGAAAGACTGTCCTCCTCGCAAACCTTCGGGGGGAGGAAGATGCGGACAGGTTCAAATGCCCTAGCTGGCGCGCTGCTGATGATCGCGAGTGCAAACACTGCATCGGCACAAACCTACCAACAACTACGGGAATGGTGTTACGGCGATTCCACGGACGACCAGACCATCCAAGGCTGCAATGCAGTCGTATTGTCGAACCAGGAGCCCCAGAGAAACAAGGGCGACGCTATCGGCAATCGAGCCCTCGCTTACAAACATAAAGGCCAGTTCGACCGGGCGCTGGAAGATTACAACGAAGCGGTCAGACTAAGTCCGCAAAACACCAATAACTACAATCTCCGCGGCAGTCTCTATGACACGATTGGTCAGCCTGAACGAGCGATCCAGGACTACAATCAGGCGATCAAACTCGATCCCAATTCGTCGACCGCGTACAACAACCGTGGCCTCGCCTACATCCACCTCGATCAAATCGATCGCGGAATCCAAGACTACACCCAGGCCATCAGGCTCGATCCGAACTACAGCACAGCGTACTCCAATCGCGGCATCGCCTACCAGAAGAAGGGAATGGTCGCTCAGGCGAAAGCGGACCAGGACAAGGTGGACCTGCTGAAGAAGCAGGGCCACTAGAGGTTCCTGGCCTCTCGATTACTCGCCTTGGGTGAGCAGCGATCCGTGCCGACGCGCCGAGCGGTAGAAGGCCTGGAAGATCTGGAAGCCGACGGCGAGATAGAGGACGGACAGCCCGGCCGAGATCGCGAGCCCATCCCACTGTACCGTATGGTCCCGCAGGATGGCGCGCATGCCCTCGAACACATAGGACGTTGGGACGCCCTGCGCCAGCACCTGCAGCCAGCCGGGCAGGATGGTCACGGGATAATAGACGCCACTGAGCGGCATCAGGAGAAATACGGCGGCCCATGCGAAAGTTTCCGCGCTCTGACCGACGCGCATGATCAGTCCCGACATCATCAGGCCGATAGACCATGCGAACATCTGCAGGATGAGGAAGAAGGCCAGCAACGCCGGACCCAGCGTGTAGACGTTGTACCCAAAACAGGCCCACGCCATCAGCGACACGGGAATCATGCCAAGCAAGGTGCGCAGCAGCGACACGATGATGATCGACGTCGCGAGTTCCCACGACCGGATCGGGCTCACGAACAGATGTCCGAGATTGCGTGACCACATTTCCTCCAGGAAGGCCGTGGCCAGCGAAAGATTGCCGCGCACCACCACCTCCCAAAGCATCAGGCCGGACAGCAAGACACCGAAAGCCTGGCTCACGTACGAGGTCTGTCCGACGAGAAACTGGGTGAAGAACCCCCAGGTGAACATCTGCACCGCCGGCCAGTAGACGGAATCGATGATGCGCATCATCGACCCTCGCAGAAGGTGGATGTGGCGCAGGACGAGCGCGTAGATGCGTTCGAGCGAGCCGCTCATTGCGCGGCCTCCGGCTTCTTCAGTGCGTCAAGGCCGCGCCCGCGACCGCGCGCCATGTCGAGGAACACCTCTTCCATATCCTCGCGTCCAAAGCGCTCGATCAACTCGCGCGGGCTGCCACGCTCAAACACGCGACCGGTCTGCAAAAGGATCACGTCGTCGCAAAGACGCTCGACCTCGCTCATGTTGTGCGAGGCCAACAGGATCGTGGCCCCGGTCTTACGCTGGTACTCTTTCAGGTAGGTGCGCACCCAATCGGCGGTGTCGGGATCCAGCGACGCCGTCGGCTCGTCGAGCAAGAGCACTTCGGGCTTGTTGATCAGAGCCTTGGCCAGCGCCACGCGCGTCTTCTGTCCGGCCGACAGCTTGCCTGCCTGACGGTCGATGAATTGCGCGACCTGCATCTCGGATGCGATCTCGTCGATCCGAGGTGCCAACTGCTTCACGCCATAGAGCCGGCCGTAGAACATCAGGTTCTCGCGCACCGTCAGGCGATGCGGCAGCTCGACATAGGGCGAGGAAAAATTCATGCGCGGCAGCGCCGCGTAGCGCCGCTTACTCATGTCGATGCCAAGCACGTGGATCTCGCCGACCGTCGGCTCCAGCAGGCCGAGCAACATGGCGATGGTCGTGGTCTTGCCCGCACCATTGCCGCCCAGCAGGCCGAGCACCGCCCCGCGCGGGACGCTGAAGGTCAGGTCATCGACGGCGACGACCGTGCCGTACACCTTGCGCAGGTGCCGGACATCGATGGAAAGAGCCTGTGCCATGGCCGCATCAAAGTGCCTTGATCGCACTCTCGATCCGATCGAGGCCCTTGCTGAGCCTCTCGGCGCTCGAGGCGAAACAGAGCCGGATATTGCCTTGCCCGCCGGCCGCGAAGGCTTCGCCTGGCGCCGTGCCGACTTTGTATTCCTTCGCGAGCTTCTTACAGAAGGCCATCGTGTCGGTGACACCGTCGACGGAGAAGAACGAATAGAATGCCGCCTCCGGCCGGGAGATCGTGACGCGCGGCAGCCCCGACAGGCGCTGGAATACGAGTTCGCCACCGGCACGGCAGCGGTCGACCATCTGTTTCACGAAGTCGTCGCCCTTCTCCAGCGCCGCGATGGCGCCGCGCTGCAGGAAAGCCGGCACGCCCGAGGTGTTGATCTGCACCAGCTTGGCGACCTGGTCGCCGAGCGACGCGGGATGAGTGAGCCAGCCGAGCCGCCAGCCCGTCATCGCCCAGGGCTTGGAGAAGCTGTTGAGCACCAGAACCGGATCGTCGGGTCCCGCGATCTCCAGGAACGACGGCGCAACCGCGCGGGTATAGATCAGGCGTGCGTACACCTCGTCCGCCATGATCCAGATACCGCGCTTCTTGGCGAAATCGAGCAAGGCGCGCTGCTCGTCGGACGTCATCGTCCAGCCGGTCGGATTGCCCGGCGAATTGACGAAGATCGCGCGCGTACGCTCGTCGACGCTGTCGAAGATTTTCTGAAGGTCGAGTTTCCAGCCGCCGTCGGGCTTGCGTTCGAGAGCCACATACTTGGGTTCGGCGCGCACGAGACGGGCCGCCGAGGTGATGTTCGGCCAGATCGGCGACACGATCACGACATTGTCGCCCGGATCGAGCAAAAGCTGGCAACACAGAAGGATCGCTTGCATGCCGCCCGTCGTTAAAGACACGCGGTCAGGCCCGCATTTGATGCCGTACAGACGCTCGGTGTAGGCGCTCAGGGCCGCCCGGATTTCCGGCGTGCCACGCTGCCAGGTGTAGAAGGTCTCTCCGACCTTCAGCCCTTCTGCCGCGGCATCGCGCACGAAATCGGGCGTGACGACGTCGCTCTCGCCGAACCACAGCGGGACGATGTCGGGTTCGCCGAACACCGTCATCGCCACTTCGGAGATAGGGGTTTCGGACAGGTCCCGGGCGATGGCGCCGCTGAGGCTGGAGGCGAGGCCCGGCGGCTGGAAACGATTGGCGTTTTGCATGCAACGCACCTAGCGCATTGCCCGCAAAGACGCCAGCGCAAGGCCGCAGAAGGCCTTCGAGGATTGTTGTCGGTCAGGCCAAGCCTGGCTTATCGTCGTTGTTCTTATTGGAGGCAGATCGATGAAACGCGCCGCACTTGGAGTTCTTTCAACCCTCGTCGCCGCCGGATGCGTCCATAACGAGAAGTTGGAGCGTATTCAGGCCGGCATGAGTCGCGATCAGGTGGCCTCGATCATGGGACCATCGGAAGGCTCGGTGAATGAGCCGGGCCGCGAATGCACTTACTACACTGTCCTCAAGGACTTCATGAGCCGCACACCCTGGAGCATGTCGGATCGGTATTACGTCTGCTACGCCAGCGGCAAGGTCGACACGTTCGGCAAGGTCGACGATCGCGCCGCGCGCTAACGCTAGAAGGATGCCGCCTGCGGACGGTTCAAGGCAACGGTAGCCGCCCCGTTGCATGAGGTGCGCGGCACACCGATCGCCACCGTGCGATCGCCGCTAGAGAAGCAACCGTTCTTCCAGGTGCCGGCAAAGCTCTGTCCTTGGACCATGGCGGCGCCGAACCCGTCCGGCACGTCGTTGGCGTAGTGGCCCTCATAGCGGTCCGTAGCGTTCCACTGGTAACGGCCGAAGCCCTCGCGCTTTCCTGCATGGTAAGTGCCCTCGAACCGGTCGATCGCCTGATCGTGCTCGAACCACTGGACGACACCATGGCCTTCCTTGGCCCCGCGCGGGCAACCGCCCGTCCAGGCCGAGCGGTCATGCTGGTCGGGGTGCCAATCCCACATCCGGCAGCCGGTCTGGGTATCGAGCAGCCAATCGCCTTCTTCACAGGGCTGAACCCAGCTGATTTGCAGAGAGTCCGGCTCGACCGTCGCGCAGTCCGGTACGCTGGCCGCCGAAGCGATTTGCTGCGCGCTCGCCAGGGGGGCCCAGAGCAGGGCAATCGCCGCAAACGGCCCTGAAATGTAACGATAAACCGACATATTCCCCTCGCCCCGAGCAACAGCTCTCCAAAGAACAACTCCGGACGGGCGATTTAGTTGCCGGATATCCCCAGCGGCGGTGCGATTTGCATGCGATTCTACGGTGCAATTGGCCCCTTTCCGGAGCGTACAATGGTCTTCCTCGTCACCGGCCTGATCCTCTTCCTCGGCATCCACACGCTCACCACGCTGCGCGGTCCACGGGCGAGCCTGATCGCCCGGATCGGTGCGGGCCCCTACAAGGGCCTCTTCTCGCTGCTGTCGGCTGTCGGCCGTCGGCCTCGTCCTGATCGTCTGGGGCTTCGGCCGTTATCGCTCCACCGGTTGGACGCAGCTCTGGTATCCGCCCGCCGAGATGCGGCACGTCGCCATGCTGCTGATGTGGTTCGCCTTCGTGGCCCTTGCGGCGACCTACTGCCCGCCCGGCAAGGTCAAGGGAATGCTCCGCCATCCCATGCTGGTCGCGGTCAAGACGTGGGCGCTGGCGCACCTGCTCGCCAACGGCGATCTCGGCGCGCTGCTGCTGTTCGGCGCCTTCCTCGCCTGGGCGGTGTACGACCGCATCGCCCTAAAGCGCCGCGGCGACATGGGCGCGCCGCCCTCATCGTTCACCTCCGGTGACATGATCGCAATTGCTGTCGGCACGGCGGCCTATCTCGCCATGCTCTGGCTGCATCCTATGTTGATCGGGGTTGCGATCATCTGACCCGGCCTCTCGGCGGAACCCGGCGTTTGGCACCTCGTTTGTGACGGCATAGGCTGCGCCCCGCCTCTATGGAGAAGAAATAATGCAGCTTGGAATGATCGGCCTCGGACGCATGGGCGGCAACATCGTGCGCCGACTCGTGAGCAAGGGCCATGAGTGCGTGGTGTTCGACCAGAATCTCGATGCGATCAAGGCGCTGGCAGGCGACAGGATCGGCGGATCCTCCGGACTTGCCGACATGGTAAAGAAGCTCGCCAAGCCGCGTGCCGTCTGGGTGATGCTGCCTGCCGGCGAGATCACCGAGAAGACCGTGGTCGAACTGGGCAACCTGATGGAAGCCGGCGACACGATCATCGACGGCGGCAACGCCTTTTTCCAGGACGACGTTCGCCGCGCCAAGGCGCTCAAGAGCAAGGGCATCCACTACATCGACTGCGGAACCTCGGGCGGCGTGTGGGGCCTCGAGCGCGGCTATTGCATGATGATCGGTGGCGACAAGGAAGCCGTCGACCGGCTCGATCCGATCTTCAACGCGCTCGCGCCGGGCGCCGGCACCATTCCCAGGACACCGCGCCGAGAGACCCGCGATCCTCGCGTCGAGCAGGGGTATCTCCATTGCGGTCCCGTAGGCTCGGGCCACTTCGTGAAGATGGTCCACAACGGCATCGAGTACGGCATCATGCAGGCCTATGCCGAGGGCTTCGACATCCTGCAGAAGGTCAACACCAAGGCGATCCCGGAAGAGCGTCGCTACGACATCGACCTGGCCGACGTCGCCGAAGTGTGGCGCCGCGGCAGCGTCATCAGCTCCTGGCTGCTCGACCTCACCTCCTCGGCGCTGGCCGAAGACCCGGCACTCTCCAAGTATTCGGGCTTCGTCGAGGACTCAGGCGAAGGCCGCTGGACGATCAACGCCGCCGTCGAGGAAGCCGTCCCCGCCGACGTTCTGTCCGCCGCGCTGTTTGCCCGCTTCCGCTCGCGCGACAAGGACGGCACGGCCAACAAGCTCCTGTCGGCCATGCGCCATGCCTTCGGAGGTCATGTCGAGCCGAAATGACCGCAAAGCCGCCATCCTGCACTCTGGTGGTCTTCGGCGTGACCGGAGATCTCACCAAGCGCCTGCTGCTGCCCGCGCTGCGTAACCTGCGCCGCGACGGGCTGCTGCCCGACGACTTCAAGCTGGTCGGCATCGCCTCTCGCGACATCGGTGACGAGGGACTGCGCGCGCACCTGCGCCAGGCAATGGCCGACTTCAAGGCGGGCAATGGCGACGGGGACGGGGACGTCGAGTGGTTCCTGCAGCGCGCGCACTATCTCAGCGGCAAGTTCGAGGACGCGGCGACCTTCGCCGCGCTCGCCAAACAGGTTCAGGGCAACGCGCTGTTCTATCTCGCGACGCCCCCTAGCGAATTTTCAGTCATCGTCCAGCAACTCGGCAAGGCCGGCCTCGTCACTGAAACCGACGGCGCCTGGCGCCGCGTCATCATCGAGAAGCCGTTCGGCCACGATCTGGCGTCCGCGGTAGCCCTCAACAAGGAGATCCTGGGCGTCCTGCAGGAAAGCCAGATCTTCCGCATCGATCACTACCTCGGCAAGCAGACGGTTCAGAACATCATGGTGTTCCGCTTCGCCAACGGATTCGTGGAGCCGCTGTGGAGCCGCGAACACATAGATCATGTGCAGATCACCGTTGCCGAAACGGTGGGCGTCGAGACCCGCGGCAAGTTCTACGACAAGACCGGCGCGCTGCGCGACATGGTGCCGAACCACATCTTCCAGCTCCTCTCGCTGATCGCCATGGAGCCACCGGCACGGTTCGATGCCGAGGCCCTGCGATCCGAGAAGGCCAAAGTGCTCGACTCGGTCCAGCGCTTCACGCCTTATTCCGCGCGCGGCAGCGTCGTGCGCGCGCAGTACGCCAAAGGCACAGTCGGCGACAAGCCAGTCTCGGCGTACAAGGATTCCCCCGACGTGCCGAAGGACTCTCGCACCGAGACCTACGTAGCGATGAAGCTGATGATCGACAACTGGCGCTGGGCCGGGGTGCCGTTCTACGTGCGCACCGGCAAGTCCCTGGCCATCCGCAAGACCGACATCAACATTCGCTTCAAGCAGGCGCCGCTCACCCTCTTCCGCGATACGCCGGTCGACACGCTGCCCCCCAACGATCTCACCATCCGCATCCAGCCCGACGAAGGCGTGACGCTCCGCTTCGGCGTCAAGGTGCCGGAGCCGCAGATGCGGATCGAGGGCGTCGATCTCAAGTTCAACTACGCCGACGCTTTCAAGGTGACGCCCAGCACCGGATACGAAACGCTGATCTACGACTGCATGACCGGAGACGCGACCTTGTTCCAGCGTGCCGACAACATCGAGGCGGGCTGGCGCATCGTGCAGCCGATCCTCGATGTCTGGGCCGCAGACAAGACCAGCCCCGTGCCGTCGTACCAGGCCGGCAGCAGCGGGCCGGACGAAGCCGACAGCCTGCTGAGCCGCGACGGCCGGTCGTGGCGGTCTCTGGTGCCGCGCGTGAAGCCATGACCCGCATCTCCGCCTTCATCTCCGACGTCGACGGCACGGTGATGACGCACGCCAAGGAGCTGACGCCGCGCACGTGCCAAGCCGCGGCCGAGCTCAAGGCGCGCGGCATTCCCTTCGCGGTGATCAGTGCCCGGCCGCCGCGCGGCATGCGCATGATGGTCGAGCCGCTCGGCCTCACCTATCCGCTGGCGGGGTTCAACGGCGGCCAGTTCACGCGCCCCGACCTGACGCCCATCGCCGATCACGCCATCGCCCCCGAGACGGCTCACCGCGCCCACGACCTGCTCGCGGCGAAGGGCGTCGACGTCTGGGTGTTCGACGGATCCGACTGGAAGGTCCGCGATCGCAACGGCGTACACGTGGCGCACGAGAAGGAGACGATCCAGTACGATCCGATCGTCGTGAAGGATTTCGAAAGCGCGCTCCTCGCCGCGCACAAGATCGTGGGCGTGAGCGACGATCATGCCCTTCTCGCCCGGGTCGAGACCGAGATGCAGGCAGCCCTGGGCACCGCGGCCACGGCCGCACGCTCGCAGGACTACTATCTCGACGTCACCCATCCGCTGGCCAACAAGGGCGTGGGCGTGCGGCGGCTCGCGGCGCTGATGGGCGTGCCGATGGCCGAGATCGCCGTGATCGGCGACGGTGGCAACGACGTGGCCATGTTCCAGGAGTGCGGCCTCAGCATCGCCATGGGCAACGCCAGCGACGAGGTGAAGAAGCACGCGCGTTTCGTGACCGGTTCGAATGACGAGGACGGCTTCGCAGATGCCGTCGAGAAGTACGTGCTGGGGGCGACGCAATGAGCGAGCCACAGGTCTACGCCGATCCGGAGGCGCTGGCACAGCATGCCGCCGACTGGCTGCTGGCCTGGGCGTCGGCCACCACCGCCAAGAAGGGCGAGCGCTTCTCAGTCTGCCTAAGCGGCGGCTCGACGCCGAAGCGGCTCTACGAACTGCTCGCCGCCAAGCCGCGGCGCGAGGCCTTCCCGTGGGCACTCGCGCACTGGTTCTGGGGCGACGAGCGCTTCGTGCCGCCCGACGATAAGCTCAGCAACTACCGCATGGTGCGCGAGGCGATGCTCGACCACGTGCCGGTGCCCGCTGCCAACATCCATCCGATCCCGACGCTCGGCGTCACGCCCGAGCAGGCGGCCAAGGCCTACGAGCGCGAGCTGCAGCTCTTCCACGGCGAGGAAGTGCTCGATCCCGCCCGGCCGCTGTTCAACGTCGTGCTGCTGGGGCTCGGTACCAACGGACACACCGCCTCGCTGTTTCCCGGCATGCCAGTGCTCGACGAGCGCACGCTGTGGACCGGCACGATGACCGATCCGGAGGCCGGCACGCGCATCACCCTCACCTACCCCGCGCTCGAGAGTGCACGCGAGACGGTGTTCCTGATCGCCGGCGCCGACAAGCAGCCGATGCTGAGGGGCGTGCTGGCGGGCGACCGCGCGCTTCCCGCCGCGCGCCTCGAGCCGCTGGGCGCGCTGCATTTCTTCGTCGACCGCGCCGCGGCGCCGGACTGAATCATGGACCGCGATGCCCTGAAGCGCGCCGCCGCCGAGCGCGCCGTGGCCCTGGTGACGGACGGCATGGTGCTGGGCCTGGGCTCGGGTTCGACCGCCGAGATTGCCGTCGAGCTGATCGCGCAGCGCGTCGCCGCCGGCCTCGACATCGTGGGCATCCCGACCTCCGAACGCACCCGCGTGCTGGCGCTGCGGCTGGGCATTCCCCTCACCGGCTTCGAGGCGCATGCCCGCATCGATCTCGCGATCGACGGCGCCGACCAGGTCGAGCGCGGCTCGCTCGACCTCATCAAGGGGCTGGGCGGCGCCCTCTTGCGCGAGAAGATCGTCGCAGCCTCGGCCCGCCGGCTGGTCATTGTCGTCGACGACAGCAAGCTTGTCGCCAGGCTCGGCAGCCGGACCGCCCTGCCGGTCGAGATCGCAGCCTTCGGCTGGCCATCGACGGTCGAGCGGCTGCAGGCTTACCGGCCGGTTCTGCGCACCGCCGGCGGCATGCCTTTCACGACCGACGGCGGCAACCACATCGCCGACTGCACCGTCGACGACACCATCGCCGATGCCCGCAAGCTCGAAGCCGCGCTTCATGCCCTGCCGGGCGTGATCGAGACCGGCCTGTTCATCGGCATGACCTCAGCCGTCATCGTCGCGGGAGCAAGCGGCGTGGAGGAACTCACCCCGTGAAGACACTCGCAATCGACATCGGCGGCACCGGCCTCAAGTCGTCCGTGCTCGACGAGCAGGGCAACATGATCGTGGATCGCGTGCGCCTGCCGACGCCGCATCCCAGCCGCCCCAAGGACATCCTGCCGGCGATCGCCTCGCTCGCTCGACAGCTCCCCGACTTCGACCGCATTTCGGCGGGCTTTCCCGGCGTCGTCCGCGGCGGCAAGATCGTCACCGCGCCCCATCTCGGCACCAAGGCCTGGAAGGGCTTCGACCTGCAGCACGCGCTCGCCACGCAGTTCGGCAAGCCCGCCCGGGTCGAGAACGACGCCGAGGTGCAGGGCCTCGGCATCATCACGGGCCAGGGCCTCGAGGTCGTGCTGACCCTGGGCACCGGCATCGGCAGCGCGATCTTCGACAACGGCCGCATGACGCCGCATCTCGAGCTGGCCCATCACCCGATCCACAAGTCCGCCACCTATGACGACTATATCGGCGACCGCGCCCGCAAGAAGCTGGGCAAGAAGAAGTGGTCCGACCGTGTGCTGAGGACGATCGACATCGTCCGCACGCTGCTGAACTTCGACACGCTCTATCTGGGCGGCGGCAATTCCGCGAACCTGACCATCAGGCTTCCTGCCAACGTCAAGACCGCCTCCAACGACGAGGGCATCCTGGGCGGCTTCCGGCTGTGGGACGATCTCCACGGACGCTAGCGCCGCGTCTCCGGCACTAGCGATGGCGGAGTCGTGGCGACGGCGGGATCGGCCGTCCGCTCCGCCGCGCGCAAGGCCTGCGCGCGGTACTGAAGAACAGTGCCTGCGAATTCGCAGGCCACGAACGCCACACAGATCACAAGCGCAACTGGCAGTAGCCGAAGCATCACGCCCTTCTCCCTACACACTGGATGTAAGGACGTAACTCTCCATTGAGCGTCCGGTTGCGAACTCAGTTACCGAGTGTGATATGTGCGTCCTTAACGACCTGAGCCCACTTGGGAATATCGGCGGCGATGGTTGCCTGGGTCTGCTC
>CAIMEE010000473.1 GCA_903839865.1 Enhydrobacter aerosaccus
AGCAGGCCAAGTGCCAGAATGGTGAGCGAGAAGCCCGAGAAGGCGATGTATGAGCGCGGTTCGTAGAGACGGCCGGGCGCCAGCGCGGCGCTCAGCAGCAGCGCCGTCGTAATCACCAGGCGCGGCTCGACCGGCGGCAGCGTCACCAGCAGCGCGCCACCCACGCCGTAGGAGATGCCGGTCAAGCCGCAGTACAGAATGTAGTTGCGCCGCCACGCGCCGATCGTCCGAGACTCCGGCCGGGCACGGTAAGCGCGCGCCAGAACAATGAAGCCGGTGTTGGCCGCGATATGAACCGCGAAAGGCACAGCCAGCATCCACCAGGGCGCCACGCCCGAGTAGATGATGGCGAACAACGCCCAGAGGCTGAGCGCCAGAACCCGGAACGTTACGTTGCCGGTCATCAGGCGGTCGGTCAGGACGCGCTCGACGCGTTGTTTTTCGCCGGGAGATTCGTTCATCCCCCATCGTCGCCTGCCCGTGTTTCCCGGCGGTAACGCGGCGCGGCGAAAATGTTTCGTCGGTTACGCGAGGTGGGAAGGGCCGCGTAACCCACGAAACCAAACGGTGTCCTTCCGCAATTCTGGGGAAACCGGCAGGCCGTACTTTCGCCTGATCGAGAAACGGGGCGCGACGCCCGATCAGGAGTGCCGATTATGATGTCGATTTTGAACCGTCCGATGGTCAAGGAAGTTCTGGTCCTCGTCACTTCCGGCGTGATCGCCACCCTGATTTGCAGCTGCGTGTTCGCCGCTCCCCTGCCGGACGCCGAGCCCACCGCTCCGGCGGTCTCCATCGCCACCGCCGCGCCGGCCCCGGCCCCCCATTACCAGCTGGCGCCGATGTCGAAGGACGAGGGCCGCCAGTTCCTGCTCTCGATGCTGCACGGCCAGGTGCCGCTCGCTATGCCGGCGCCGGCCACCGGCCGGTAAGCCCCTTCGAAATTCCCTTTCGCCGGACGCACACCTCGGCGAGAAATGGTCGGGCCTCCCATCACCGCCCCAGCAGCGGCGCCCCCCTGCGGCGCCCCCCTGCGGCGCCGCTGTTTCGTTGTGGGACCTTGAGGTTCCAGTCCCCGGGCGGCAGGATGGTTAGAGATGGCCCCGCGCTCCAAAGACACCCGCCCCCACGTCATTGTGGTCGAGGACGAGCAGTTTCAGCGCGAATCGCTGACCGACTTCCTGGGCGAGAATGGCTACCGCGCTTCTGGCGTCGAATCCGGTGCCGCTCTGCGGAAAATTGTTGAGAAAGATCCGGCGGCCCTTGTGTTGTTGGATCTGCGGCTACCGGGCGGCGACGACGGCTTTGCCCTGGCCCGCTTCCTCCGCGAGCGCAGCCGCAAGGTCGGCATCATCATGCTGACGGCCAGTGGGGACACGGTGGACCAGGTGGTCGGGCTCGAGACGGGCGCCGACGACTACATTGCCAAGCCCTATGAGCCGCGCGCCCTGCTCGCGCGCATGAAGGCCGTGCTGCGCCGCGCCGGCGGGGCAGAGGCCGCGACGCCGGGCGAAAGGGTCCGCGTCGGAAAGTGCATGCTCGATCTGGAGGCGCGCCGCATGACGGCGCTGTCGGGCCAGGAAGTGCCGCTGCGCGCCGGCGAATTCGAGCTGCTGAAGATCTTCGCGGAGAATCCCAACCGCCCGCTCAGCCGCGACTGGCTGCTCGAAACCACCAGCCATCGCGAGATGGAAGCCTTCGAGCGCGCCATAGACATCCGCATCCTGCGCCTGCGGCGAAAGATCGAGGCCGATCCCGCGCACCCCACATCTATCCGCACCGTGCGCGGCGCCGGCTATATGTTCGTGCCGCCGGAAGACTGAACCGGAATCCGCCGCACAGTCGGAACTCGTCCGCGTCCCTGACGTTTAAGCCGTGAAAACGGCCGAACTCTGCGGTCGTCCGCGGGCGGGAGATGGGACGAATGTCGAGCGAAACGCTGCATGAAGACGCCGAGAAACTCGGCCACGACGTCATCGACAACCACCGCGCGATCGTCTCCCTGATGGAAGAGCTCGAGGCGGTCGACTGGTACAACCAGCGCGCCAAGGCGACGAAGAACCACGAGCTGCGCGCCATCCTCGAACACAATCGCGACGAGGAAAAAGAGCACGCCGCAATGGCGCTCGAGTGGATTCGCCGCAACGACACCAAGATGAGCGAACACCTCAAGACCTACCTTTTCTCCGAAGGACCGCTCACCGCGATCGAGGCGAAAGCCAAGAACGGCGGGGGTGACGGTGGAGATAACGGCACGGAGGCGCCGGCCAAGGACGGCAGCCTCGGAATTGGAAGCCTGCGCAAGGCTGGAGGGCAGGACCGATGAATCATCTTTTCCGCAAGCGCGCGCCGATCACGCCGGCCGGTTGGGTCGAGATCGAAAAAGAAGCCAAGCGCACGTTGCGCGCGATGTTGGCCGCGCGCCGCGTCGTCGATTTCAAGGGACCGCTGGGCTGGGGCGCGTCGGACGTCGAGCTGGGCCGCGCCGATGTGATCTCGTCGCCGCCCAACGCTCCGGATGTGAAGGCACGTCTGCGCCGCATCCAGCCGCTGGTCGAACTGCGCATCCCGTTCGATGTCAGTCGCGCCGAACTGGACGCCATCGATCGTGGCGCGCGCGATCCCGATCTCGATGCCGTGACCGCGGCGGCGCGCGAAATCGCCGTTGCGGAAGACCGCGCCATCTTCCACGGCTACACGGCGGCTCACATCACGGGCATCTGCGAAGCGTCCGGCAGCGTCGGCATTCCGCTCGGCACCAACCACGCCGACTATCCGCTGGCCGTGTCGTCGGCGCTCACCAAGCTGCGCGACGAGGGGATCGAGGGGCC
>CAIMEE010000474.1 GCA_903839865.1 Enhydrobacter aerosaccus
CCGATGCCGTCGTCGATCACGGACAGGAACGTGCGGCCGCCCTCCTTCAAGGTGACGGCAATGCGATGCGCGCCCGCGTCGATCGCATTCTCGACCAGTTCCTTCACGGCGCTGGCCGGCCGTTCGACGACTTCGCCGGCGGCGATCTGGTTGACCAGGTTCGTGGGGAGCAGGCGCAACATTGCGCCCGCAGTTTACGACTTCCGCCTTTGGGAAAGATACTGGCGGGTAACGACCTTGGAAGCCTCGACCTCGGGCTGGTCGAAGGCATCGACGCCCCAGAGCTCCGCGGCAAACATGGTTTCCAGCATGAAATGCATCAGCAGCGCACCCATCACCCTTTCATCCACAGTGGGAATACGGATGATCCGGACTGGGCGGCCATTCTTCGCGAGGGTCGCCGCGACCGCATCGGCTTCCGCGAGCAGCAGATCGCCCATCGTCTGGCCCGAGAGATAGTCGAGCGCCTTGTCGCTGCCCAGCATCTCGGGCGTAAGCTTCGTGCCCTGGCCCTTTGTGTCTTCGATCACCAGGGTGAAGAGCTTGTCGATCGGACCGCCGAGATATAGCTGGACCTGGCTGTGCTGGTCGATGGTGCCCATCGCGCGGATCGGCGTCGTGCCGGTGCCGTTCTTGCCCAGGCTCTCCGCCCAGATCTGTCGATACCAGAAGGCGAAGGTCTCGAGCCGGTCGGCGTACGGCATCATCACCGTGATGTTGATGCCCTTCTCTTTCGACAATCCGACCGAGAGCGCCGCGCCAAGGGCAGGCGCCAGGCCCTTGGTGTCCTTGGCCGCCAGCACCGGATCGAGCACGCTCGCGGCACCTTCGCGCAGGGCCGCGCAATCGACGCCCGCGATCATCCCGGGGAGCGCGCCGACCAGCGAAAAGATCGTGTACCGGCCGCCGATCCTGGGATCGTGATCGAGGACGGTCGCGCCGTATCGAGTCATCAGCTTGCGCAGCGGATTGTCGCTGGGCTCGGTGATGGCGAGCATGTTTGCGGCTATCGCTGCCTTGCCGAGCCTGGCCTCGATCGCGGCGATCGCGGTGAAGGTCGCCATCAGCGTCTCGGGCGTGCCGCCGGACTTGGAGATCGGCATGAAGCCGGTCCTGTCGAGCGGCAGCTGGCTCGTCATTGCCGCGAACCTCGCGGGATCGACGTTGTCCATGAAATGCAGGGTGGGCCGCCCCTTCGCCGGACCGAAGCCCTGGTCCTTGAGCGCGTTCAGGGTCTTGCCCGACATGCTCGAGCCGCCGCTGCCCATGACGACGACATGCTCGAACTTCGCGAAGCGCTCGGCATGGGGCTTCAGCGCCTCGAGATCGTCGCGCCGCGCCGGCAGCCTCAGCAGCGGCAGCGTGCCGTCGTCCTTCCATTTGCGGATATTGTCGAGCGCAGGTGTCGTACGCGCCAGCTCCCGGTCGAGGGACGCCTTCGGCAGCACTGTGTCATCGATATTCTGGCTGTAGAGCATCGCCCAACCTCTCTCAGGGTTCCGTGGGGAGTCCGACTGGCTTGCCGACGACGACCGTGACCGTAGCGTCGTCGCGCAACAGGCGCCTGGCCACGCGGCGAACGTCCTCGGCGGTGACGGCGGAAATCAGCGCCGAACGCTTGTCGAGATGATCGGGCGGCAGGCCGTCGATCTGCAGGCTGTAGAGCAGGCTGGCAACCGAACCCGAGGAGTCGAGCGACACCGGCAGGGCGCCGGTGAGGTAGGTCTTGGCATCGGCCAGCTCTTCCGCGGTGACGCCGTCGGTTCGCAGGCGCGCGATCTCGGCGCGGATTACCTTGACGGCTTCGGCCACTTTCTCGTTGGCGCTGGCCGTCGAGATCGCGAGCAGCGACGCCTTCTTGTAGATCCGCAGGCCACTCGACACGCCGTAGGTCAGCCCACGCTTCTCCCGCACTTCGGTGGTCAACCGCGAGCCTAACCCGCTGCCGCCGAGGATGTGGTTCATCACGAAGGCGGCGTACCAGTCCTTGTCGTTGCGCGCGATGCCGGGCATCATGATCTGCACCGTGCTCTGCGGCACCGGGCGCTCGATCACGATCGTGCGACGCTTGACCTCCGCCTTCCATTGCGGCGGCTCGGGCGGTGCGGGATTGGTCGGCAACGCGCCGAAGGCGCGGTCGAGCTGGCGGGACAATTCCGCCGCATCGATGTCGCCCACCGCGGCGATCACCAGGCTGGTGCGCGACAGCAGCCCTGCAGCGCGCGCCTTGAGGTCGTCGACAGTCACGGACTTGAGGCCGGCGCGCAGGCCCTCGGTGTCGGCGGCGTAGGGATGGCCCGCGAAGACCGTCGTCATCATCGCCCGTGCCGCGACCGTGGCGGGACGCTGGCCGGCCTGGTTGATGTTGGAAAGCGCCTGGGCGCGGCGCTGCTCGACCATCTCGAGGTCGAAGCGCGGCTCGATCATCGCCAGTCGCAGCAGTTCGAAGCCCTCGTTGCGATTGGCCGACAGGACACGCAGCGATCCGCTCAGCCGATCGAGCGAGGCGCCAAAGCCCAGCGCCACTTCGGAGTCCTCCGCACGCTGCTTGAACGCAGGTCCCGTCAGCGAACCGGCGCCATCCGTCAGGAGAAGAGCCATCAGGCTGGTAACGCCCTTCCGGCCCTCGGGCTCGAGGGCGGATCCACCCTCGAAGGAGAAGGAGAGGTTGATCACCGGAACGCTCTTGTCCTCGACCAGCCAGGCCTTGATGCCGAGC
>CAIMEE010000475.1 GCA_903839865.1 Enhydrobacter aerosaccus
CCGTGCCGTAGGCGATCGCCAGCGGCTTCTTCACCATGGGCAGGCGCAGCGGCGAGAGCTTCACCAGCTCGTCCTCGGTGAACTGCATCTTGTCGTTGAGGTAGGTGTCGCGGATCGGCCCCAGCTCGAACACGCCCGAGATCGAGAGGCCCGCGCTCACGCGGCGATGGCCGAAGCACTGCGCCGTCAGATGTCCGCCAGCCGACCAGCCCGACAGCACGACCTTGCCGTTGATGCCGTGCTTGCTGCCATTGGCGCCGAGCCAATCCAGCGCCTGGTGGATCTCGTCGACGATCTGCGTGAGCGTCGCATCGGGCGCCAGCGTGTAGCCCGGCAGCGCCGCCGACCAGCCGCGCTCATAGGCGCCGGCGATCAGGCTCGCGAACTGGTCCTTGGAATTGCGCTGCCAGTAGCCGCCATGGATGAACACGAAGCAGGGGGCATTCGGATCCTTGGCCGGGAACAGGTCCCAGGTGTTGCGCTCCTTGGGACCGTAGGCGAGGTCGAGATGCTCCCGATGCGCGTTGCGGAAAGCGGCCGATGCCGCGATGCGCGCTTCGTTCAACGCCGGACTGTTCTTGACCGCATCGCTGTTGTTGTACGCCGCGTCGCGTTCCGCGCGGCTCAGGGTGCCCCAGTTCTTCATGGAATTTCCTCGCTTCAGAAAAGGACGGACGGCATGTAGGCGCCCTTGGGTTCGTCATAGAGACCGGTGGTCATCAGGGTCATCTGATAGACGAGCTTCAGGCCTGCGCCCAGGCACCAGTTGAAGACCTCGTAATTGCGCGTCGGCAGCAGCAGACCGGGGCCGCCGAAGTCCGGCGAGGCGCCGATCAGGGCCATCAGTCCTTCGTTCGTCTCGGCGACGCTGTGGCCGAAGAACGCTATTCCCGTGGTGTAGCCCGTGATCCTCCCACGATGCTCGACGAGTGCCGCGGCCTTCTGGCCGATGGCGTCGCGCAGTTCGACCTCGCGATCGAAGCCATGCACCTGACGGCAGAGCGCGTTGCAGGCGGCCACGTCGCCGGCGGTCACGCCGCGAACGTCGTAGCCGGGAACCTTCAGCCCGAGCGGCTTGCCTTGGAGAATCGATACGGTCTCGCGCGTGTGGAAGCCGAGCTTGGTGTAGAGGCAGAGAGAGCGGTTGTGAAATGCGGCCTGCAGGAGGCGCACGCCGTTCGCCTTCTGCCGCGCCGCACGATCGATCACGTCCTGCATCAAACGCCCGCCGACGCCATGGTTCTGTATCGCGGGATCGACGGTGATCGGCCCGACTCCTGCGATGCTGGTGCGCTCGTCGAGGAAGTTGCTGCCCGCGATCCGGCCGTCCACTTCGGCGACCACAGAGTAGAAGTCGGGATGCGCCAGCAGCATCGACATCGTCTCGGTCGCCACCTCGGGCGACGGAAAGTCCGGCGGGAAATTGTGCGCCGTACACACGGACCTGAAGGCTTCATAGCAAATGAGGCCGCAGGCCGAAGCGTCGGCGGGTATTCCAGGTCGCAGAACGATGCTCATGCGCGGCTCTATCCTTTGAGGGCCTGAAGGCTCACTATTGCGAAAAACAAGCTTGGGGGAAACGACCATGCCGAACCGTCGAACCGTGTTGGGGGCCACCGTGAGTCTTATTGCAGCAAGCGTCGGCGGCAGCGCCGCCAGGGCGGACACCGCTCCCGAAGTCACCACCGCCTACGGCAAGATTCGTGGCGTCACCGCGGGAGGCGTGCACGCCTTCAAGGGCATTCCCTATGGCGCCTCGACCGCGGGCGCGAACCGCTTCATGCCGCCGCGCAAGCCCGAGGCCTGGACCGGCGTGCGCGAGACGATCGCCTATGCCGGCCGCTCGCCGCAGGCGCCGGGCAGCGCGCAGCGTCCGGAACTGGCCAGCGTCTGGGGGCCGGTCGATACGCTGCCGGTGGGCGAGGATTGCCTGACGCTGCACGTCTGGACGCCGGCGCTCGACAACGCCAAGCGGCCGGTCATGGTCTGGCTGCACGGCGGCGCCTTCTCCTACGGCTCGGCCAACTCGCCGCGCTACGACAGCACCAACCTCGCCAAGCGCAACGACGTCGTGGTCGTGGCGGTCAACCACCGGCTCAACATCTTCGGCCATCTCGATCTCTCCAGCGTGGGCGGCGAGAAGTTCGCGCAGTCGGGCAACGCGGGCGTGCTCGATCTCGTGGCGGCGCTCGAGTGGGTGCGCGATCACGCGGCCCGCTTCGGCGGCGATCCCGGCAACATCATGATCTTCGGCCAGTCGGGCGGCGGCGGAAAAGTGAGCGCGCTGCTCGCCATGCCGAGCGCCAGGGGCCTGTTCCACAAGGCGGTGATCCAGAGCGGCGCCAGCGTGCGCTTCGCCGAGCGCGAGCGGACGGCGAAGCTCGCCGACGCCGTGCTGAAGCACCTCGGTATCGCGCCGAACCAGCTCGACGCCCTGCAGGCGCTGCCGATGGCGCAGCTGCAGGCAGCGCTTACGCCCGCGCAAAAGACGCTGCCGAAGCCGCAGTATCCGCTGCTCGACCGCTACAATTTCGGGCCGGTCATCGACGGCCGTGTGCTGCCGGCGCAACCCTACGATCCCGCGGCGACGGCGCTGTCGGACGACGTTCCGCTGCTGATCGGCGGCACGCGCATCGAGTCGTCGATCTTCCTCGCACCCGACGACGCGGTGTGGAACCGCACCGTCACCGAGGAAGATCTCGCCAAGCGCATCACGGCGCTGGCCGGTGACAAGGCCGAGGGCCTGCTCGCCTATTACAAGCAGCACTATCCCACCGCCTCGCCGACCGACCGGCTGCTCTTCATGACGACCGGCTCGAACTTCGAGGTGCGCTCGATGCTGCTGGGCGAGCGCAAGGCCGCGAAGGGCAAGGCGTCGGTCTGGATGTACCGCTTCGACTGGGAGACGCCGGCGTACGAAGGCCGGCTGCGGTCGCCGCATTCCATGGAAGTGCCCTTCGTCTTCGATACGCTCGGCGTGATCGGGGACAAGCACAAAAAGGAGGGCTACCAGGCGCTGGCTGACAAGGTCTCGAAGGTCTGGGCGACCTTCGCGCGTACCGGCAATCCCTCGAACGACTCGTTGCCGGCCTGGCCCGCCTATTCGGCCGACCATCGCAACACGATGCTCTTCAACGACACCTGCAGCGTCATCGTCGATCCCGACGGCGAGGCGCGCCAACTCTGGACCAAGGCGGCGACGGTCTGAACCGTCGCGCGCGCAAAACTTCGCGGCTCGCGAGGATTGGCCTAAAACGCAGGCCGACCTGTAACAAAGGCCATCCCTCGCGAGGATTCGCGAACCCTCGCGAGCGGGTGCACGCATGGTAATTACCGGCAATGCACGGGCTCGCACCGGCGCCCGGTGTTTAATAAACACCCGGAAAACATCCCACGCTCCCGTCGTCGTGAGCGGATAGGCGCATTTGGGTGCAAGCACCCAAATCGCCCAGAAGGACCTGGCGCTAGATGCGCGCGGGGTCGATTTTGGGAGGCTAGGTCCTTCGCTCCGCTCAGGACGACGGTGAGGGCTATCATCGGGCCAACCTAGGCGCATGATGGCAAACCCCCTATTACGGTCGTTACTGGCGCTAAAACGCCAGCCGGCTTGAATTTCTGCGTTATGAACTGCGTGAGCGATCGAGGATCACGATCGCCATGCCGGCCAATACGAGGGCAGTGCCGAGCGCGAGCGGCATCGTGATCGGCTCGTCGACAAGTACGACCGACGTGGCGATGCCGAGCAGGGGCACGCCCAGCATGCCGAGCGAGCTTGTGATCGGCGGCAGCGCGCGCGTCACCGAGACGGCGGCCCAGGTCGCGGTGGGACCGGCGATCACGCCGATATAGATCAGGGCGACCCAGAGCTGCCACTTGCCGGGTTCGAGATAGCCGTGCGGCTCGAGCGCCACTGCCAGCACCAGCAGGATCGCCATCGCCACGCTCATCTGCCAGGGCAGCGCGTCGAGCGGCGTGCCTTTCCACTTGTGGCGGCGCGTATGCAGCATCGCGATCGCCCAGGTGAAGCCGGCCGTCAGCAGATACACGTGCCCCAGCACGATCGAGCGATTGTGCCAGTCGAAGCGTGCCGGATCGGCCAGCACGACGACACCGGCCACGCCCAGCACTGCGCCTGCGAAGGCGCGCCAGCCGACCTTCTCGCCGGCGAGGAAGGAGAGCGGCACCATCCAGAGCATGGTGGTGTAGGCCAGCACGCCGGAGCGGCCGGCGGGCAGGCTCTGCACGCCGAGGTTGGCCAGCGCGAAGAAGCAGGAGAGCTGCAGGCCGCCCACCGACAGGATCACGGGCCAATCCTCACGATGCGGCCAACGCAGGCGGCCGAGGGCGGCGATCAGCACGAACGCCGTCGCCGCGGACGCGGTGGCGCGTCCGGCGGCCAGCCAGACCGGCGTGCCGGCGGCGAGGCCGATCTTCATCATCGGCCAGGTGAGGCCAAACAGCACGATCGTGACCGCGAGCTGCAGCCACGCGACGCGCGTCGTCATCGGGGTCGATTTCACTGTCATGCTGAGCGCAGCGAAGCATCTCGCGGTTGACGCGGCAGGTCCTTCGCTACGCTCAGGACGACAAGGAAATTACGCACTCTTGGCTTTTACCGACGAAAGCGGCTGCGGCAGGCGCTGCACCATCTCTTTCGGAACGATCTGCCAGAATTTCTCGACTTCGCGGTCCCAGTCGTTGAGCAGGCGGGCGCCGAGCGGCGACTTGGTCTCGGCCACATGCTCCGCAACCATCGTCTTCAGGATGCCGTCCCAATGCGGATGGTCGACGCGTTGCCATACCACCGTCTCAGGATTGACCTTGAGCGCGAAGGCATCGTCCGGGTCGTAGACGAAGGCCATACCGCCGGTCATGCCGGCGCCGAAGTTGATGCCGACCTTGCCCAGGATCACGGCCGTGCCGCCGGTCATGTACTCGCAGCCGTTGGAGCCCAACCCTTCGACCACCGCATCGGCGCCCGAGTTGCGCACGGCGAAGCGCTCGCCCGCGGTGCCCGAGGCGAACAGCTTGCCGGCCGTCGCACCGTAGAGAACCGTGTTGCCGATGATCGCGTTGTGCTCCGGCACCAGCGGGCTCGAGATCGTGGGCTTCACGACGATGGTGCCGCCCGACAGGCCCTTGCCGACATAGTCGTTGGCATCGCCGAACACCTCGAGCTTCACGCCGCGCACGGCGAAGGCGCCGAGCGACTGGCCGGCACTGCCGCGCAGGCGCACGGTCACCGTGTCGGGCTGCAGCTCGGCCATGCCGTACTTGCGCGTGATCATGGCCGAGAGCCGCGTGCCCACGGCGCGATGGGTGTTCCGCACGCTGTACTGTAGCTGCATCTTCTCGCGGTGCGTGAACAGCGGCTGCGCGTCGCGGATCATCTGCGCGTCCAGCGTGTCAGGCACCTCGTTGCGGCCCTTGACCGTGGAGTGCACGGCGCCCGAGCCGCCGTCGGCGCGCGTCAGCAGCGGCGACAGGTCGAGATCGTCGAGATAGCGCGCGCCGCGGCTCACCTGCCGCAGCAGGTCGGAGCGGCCCACGATCTCGTTCAGCGAGCGATAGCCCAGCTGCGCCAGGATCTCGCGCACTTCCTCGGCCACGAAGCTGAACAGGTTCACGACCTTCTCCGGGCTGCCGTCGAACTTGGCGCGCAGCTTGGGATCCTGCGTGCACACGCCCACCGGGCAGGTGTTCGAATGGCACTGGCGCACCATGATGCAGCCCATCGCGATCAGCGACGCCGTGCCGATGCCGTATTCCTCGGCGCCCAGCATGGCCGCGATCACGATGTCGCGCCCGGTCTTGAGGCCCCCGTCGGTGCGCAGCAGCACCTTCTCGCGCAGGCGATTGAGCGTCAGCACCTGATGGGTTTCCGAGAGACCCATTTCCCACGGGATGCCGGCATACTTGATCGACGTCTGCGGCGAGGCGCCGGTGCCGCCGTTGTGGCCCGACACCAGGATCGTGTCGGCCTTGGCCTTGGCGACGCCGGCCGCGATCGTGCCGATGCCGGAACGCGCGACCAGCTTTACGGTCACGCGCGCCTCGGGGTTGATCTGCTTCAGGTCGTAGATCAGCTGCGCCAGATCCTCGATCGAATAGATGTCGTGATGCGGCGGTGGGCTGATCAGGGTGACGCCCGGCGTCGAGTGACGCAGGCGCGCGATCATCTCGCTCACCTTGAGCCCGGGCAGCTGGCCACCTTCGCCGGGCTTGGCGCCCTGGGCCACCTTGATCTCGAGCTCGCGGCAGTTGTTGAGGTATTCGGCGGTCACGCCAAAACGACCCGACGCCACCTGCTTGATCGCCGACGAGGCGTTGTCGCCGTTGGGACGTGCGTGATAGCGCGCCGGATCCTCGCCGCCTTCGCCCGAATCGGACTTGGCGCCGATGCGGTTCATGGCGATCGACAAGGTCTCGTGCGCCTCGGGGCCGAGCGCGCCCAGCGAGATGCCCGGCGCCACCAGCCGCTTGCGCAGCTCGGTGATCGACTCGACTTCGTCGAGGGCGACGGGCTTGCGGTCGGTCTTGAAGTCCAGCAGGTCGCGCAGGTTGATCGGCGGCAGGCCGCGTACGGCCTCGCTGTACTTCTTGAACTTGGCGTAGGACTCGGTGTTCACCGCGTCCTGCAGCATGTGGATGAGGTTGCCCTCGAAATTGTGGCGATCGCCGCCGCGCCGCGTCTTGTAGAAGCCGCCGATCGGCAGCGCGATCACCTCCTCGTCGAAGGCGCGCGCATGCTGCTGGGCGATCTTCTCCTGCACGCCGCGCAGCCCGATGCCCGAGATGCGCGAGGGCATGCCGGGGAAGAATTCATGCACCAGCGAGCGCGAGAGGCCCACCGCCTCGAAGTTGCAGCCGCCGCGATAGGACGACAGCACCGAGATGCCCATCTTGGACATGGTCTTGAGCAGGCCGTCGTCGAGCGCCTTCTTGTAGTTGGCCAGGCACTGCCCGAGCGTCAGCTTGCCGAACAGGCCACGCGCGTGACGGGCCGCGATCGTCTCCTCGGCGAGGTACGGGTTCACTGAGGTCGCGCCGACGCCGATGATGACGGCGGCATAGTGTACGTCGAGGCACTCGCCCGAGCGCACGTTCAGCGACGTGAAGGTGCGCAGCGACTGGCGCACCAGATAGGAGTGCACGCAGCCCGCCGCCAGGATCATCGGCAGGGCGGCGCGGTCGGCGTCGATGTTGGCGTCGGTCAGCACGACATGCAGGCAGCCCGAGCGCACGCCGTCCTCGGCTTCCTTGCAGATGCGGTCGAAGGCCTGGCGCATGGCATCGAGGCCGCCCTTGGGATCGAACGAGCAGTCGATTCGGCAGGCGGTATCGCCCATGTACTTGCGCATCGCCTCGAACTCGGCGTTGAGCACGATCGGCGACTGCAGCGACAGCATCTCGCTCTGCTCGGGCGACTCGTCGAGGATGTTGCCGAGATTGCCCAGCCGCGTGCGCAGGGTCATCACGTGACGCTCGCGCAAACTGTCGATCGGCGGGTTCGTGACCTGGCTGAAGTTCTGCCGGAAATAATGATGCATGCCGCGATAGGTGTCGGACAGCACCGCGAGCGGCGCGTCGTCGCCCATCGAGCCCACGGCCTCCTTGGCGTCCTCGACCATCGGATGGAGAATCATCTCGAGGTCCTCGATCGACCAGCCCGACGCGAACTGGCGTCGGCGCAGGTCGTCGGCGGCAAAGTGCTCGCCGTGCGGCGCGTCCTGCTTGATCAGCGAGTCGAGCTCGACGGTGCGGCCGATCCAGTTCGCATAGTCATGCGTGTCGGCCAGCATGTCCTTCAGCTCGCGGTCCTTGTAGAGCAGCGGCTGGTCCATATCGACGGCCAGCATCTCGCCAGGTCCGAGCCGGCCCTTCTCGACGATCCTGGCTTCGTCCTGCGGCACCATGCCGGCCTCGGAGCCCGCGATCAGCAGCTCGTCCGACGTGCGCACGAACCGCATCGGGCGCAGGCCGTTGCGGTCGAGTCCGACCAGCGCCCACTTGCCCGCGACGGCGGCGATGGCGGCAGGGCCGTCCCACGGCTCCATCACGCCGTTCACATAGTTGTACATGGCGCGATGCTTCGGCGGCACGTTCGGGTTGGTGCCCGAGGCCTCCGGGATCATCATGCACTTCACCATCGGCAGGTTGCGATGGCCGCGCACCAACAGCTCGAACACGTTGTCGAGCGCGGAGGAGTCCGAAGCGCCCGGCTGGATGATCGGCTTCAGGTCCTCGATCGCGCGGCCGAAACTCTCGTGCTCCAGGCGCGCCTCGTGGCTCTTCATCCAGTTCACGTTGCCCTGGATGGTGTTGATCTCGCCGTTGTGCGCCAGCACGCGGAACGGCTGCGCCAGCTTCCACTGCGGGAAGGTGTTGGTCGAATAGCGCTGGTGGAAGATCGCGAAGCGCGAGGTGAAGCGCTCGTCCAAAAGGTCGGGATAGAAGGCCGACAGATGCTCGGCCAGGAACATGCCCTTGTAGATCACCGAGCGGCACGACAGCGAGCAGACGTAGAACTCCGAGATGTTGTCGGCAGTCGCAGCCTTCTCCATGCGGCGGCGCAGGATGAAGAGCTGCTTCTCGAACTCGCGGTTGTCCATCGCGGGATCGCCGCGGCCGATCAGGATCTGCTCGATCTCGGGGCGGGTCTCGTTGGCCTTCTCGCCGATCACGGAGATGTCGACCGGCACCTGGCGCCAGCCCAGGATCTGGTGGCCGAAGCGCAGGATCTCGGTCTCGACGATGGTGCGGCAGCGCTCCTGGGCGCCCAGGTCCGTGCGCGGCAGGAAGACCATGCCGACGGCCACGCGGCCGACCTGCGGATACTCGCCGATCGAGTCACGGATATGCTCGCGGTAGAAGTCCTGCGGATCTCGACATGGATGCCCGCGCCGTCGCCGGTCTTGCCGTCAGCGTCGATCGCGCCGCGATGCCAGACCGCCTTCAGCGCGTCGATTGCCGCCACCACCACGTCGCGCCGGCGCTTGCCGTCGAGCGCCACGACCAGGCCTACGCCGCAGGAATCCAGCGCCTCCGCTGGATTGTAGCCGTAGGCGTCGGTCAGCTTCTGGGTGCCTTCGAGGTACTGGCGGACGAATTCTTGTGCGGACATTTCTCTCTACCCTTCTGACCCCTCCGGCGCTTCGCGCCACCTCCCCATCTGAATGGGGAGGAAAGCTTGCCTCCCCCGTCAGCGGGGGAGGTGCCCGCGTCTTACGCGGGCGGAGGGGTCATAACGTTACGTGTCTGAAAAGAGCTTCCCGGCTTCGGCCCAGTTCTCTTTCTTGATGTCGGTCAGGATGATCTGCACCGCGTCGGCCGGACAGCCGAGCGCGCGGCAAGTGCCCTCGGTGATTTCCTTCACGAGTTTGCGGCGCTGATCGAGGGTGCGGCCTTCGAACATTTCGACGTGGATGGTCGGCATCTGCTTCTCCCTGCTTAGAACTTGTGATCCATGGCGATGTAGCCCGGCTGCGCCTTCACGCGCGCCAGCCAGGCGGTGATGTGCGGGTAGCGCGACAGGTCGAACTCGCCCTCGTGCGCCACGTGCGTGTAGGCGTAGAGGGCGATGTCGGCCAGGCCGTAGCGGTTGCCGACGAAGAACGTGCGGGACGCGAGATGCTTCTCCATCACGTCGAGCGCGGCATAGCCCTTCTTCATGATGTCGGGCAGGTTGGCTTCCTGCTGCGAAGTGAGTTTGTCGAAGAAATGCTTCCAGAAGCGCGCCACGGCGATATAGGGCTCGTGGCTGTACTGCTCGAAGAACATCCACTGCAGCGTCTGCGCGCGCTCGAGCCGGTCGGCCGGCATGAAGGGCGTGCCCTCCGCCAGATACCAGAGGATCGCGGCCGACTCGAAGAGGAAGGTGCCGTCGTCGAGCTCGAGCGTGGGGATGCGGCCGTTCGGGTTCTTCTTCAGGAACTCGGGCGTGCGTGTCTCGCCCTTCAGGATGTCGCATTCGATGCGCCGGAAGGGCACGCCGAGCTGCGACGCCAGCAGCCACGTCTTGTAGCCGTTGCCCGATCCCGTGAAGTCGTAAATCTTCATCATGACGCTCACTCCGCCGCGATGCGGGCAGCGGCTGTCGACTTGCCCAGCAGATATGAATGGATGCGCTCGGCCGCGTCGCGGCCGTCGCGCACCGCCCACACGACCAGCGAGGCGCCGCGCACGATGTCGCCGGCGGCGAAGACGCCGTCGAGGCTCGTCATCATGTTCTTCCAGTCGATCCGGAGCGTGCCCCAGCCGGTGACGCCGAGATCGGGTGCGGCAAACATCGCGGGCAGATCTTCGGGATCGAAGCCCAGCGCCTTCAGCACCAGGTCGGCCTCGATGTTGACGTGGCTGTCGGGAATTTCCTGCGGCCTCTGGCGGCCGGTCGCATCGGGCATACCGAGATGGATGCGGACCGAACGCACGTGGCTCACCCTGTCCTTGCCCAGGAACGTCTGCGGCGCGGTCAGCCACACGAACTCGACGCCTTCTTCCTCCGCGTGCTTCACCTCGCGCTGCGAGCCCGGCATGTTGGCGCGGTCGCGGCGATAGAGGCACTTCACCGACTTCGCGCCCTGCCGGACCGCGGTGCGCACGCAATCCATCGCCGTGTCGCCGCCGCCGATCACCACGACATGCTTGCCCTTGGCATCGAGCACGCCCGACTCCTGCGCCGCCACCGTCTCGCCGAGGCCGGCGCGGTTCGAAGCGGTGAGATAGTCGAGCGCGGGCGCAATACCGGGCAGGCCCACGCCGGGGGCGGCGATGTCGCGCGCCTTGTAGACGCCGGTCGCGATCAGCACGGCCGCATGACGCGCGCGCAACTGCTCGAGCGTGACGTCGCGGCCGACCTCGCACTCGAGATGGAAGGTGACCTTCGAGTCGCGCAGCAGCTTTTCGCGCCGCTGCACGATCTCCTTCTCGAGCTTGAAGTTCGGGATGCCGTAGATCAGCAGGCCACCGACTCGGTCGTAGCGGTCGTAGATCGCGACCTGGTAGCCCTTGCGGCGCAGCTGTTCGGCCGCGGCCAGGCCTGCGGGGCCGGCGCCCACGATGCCGACGCTCTCGGCCCGCTCGCGGCGTGGCGTGATCGGCTTGACCCAGCCCTGCTCCCAGGCGGTGTCGGTGATGTACTTCTCGACCGAGCCGATCGTGACCGACTCGAATCCCTTTTCGATGACGCAGTTGCCTTCGCAGAGACGATCCTGCGGGCAGATGCGGCCGCAGATCTCCGGGAAGTTGTTAGTCGCCGACGAGAGTTCATAGGCCTCTTCGAGCCGGCCTTCCGACGTGAGCTTCAGCCAGTCGGGGATGTTGTTCCCGAGCGGGCAATGGATCTGGCAAAACGGCACGCCACACTGGGAGCAGCGCGCGGCCTGCTCCGAGGCCTTGTCGCGGGCATAGGCGCTGTAGATCTCCTGGAAGTCGTGACGGCGAGCCGCTGCCGGTCGCTTGGCGGGCATGGCTTGCGGCGTTCCGACGAACTTCAACATTCTCTCGGCCATAAGGCCCCCAAACCGACTGTGTAATTTAATTACGCAACACGCGCGCCAATCGCGTCAAAGCTGCGCCCTGTGTCGCCTTTCATCATGTACCGCTCTTTAAGTCAATAAAGTTGACCTAATTTGAGCATGAATCTTCGCGGGGGTTGTACGCGCGCCGGATCGCAATTCTCAAGTGACAAAAATAATTCCGATTAAGGACTATATGCAGAAGGCAGAAAAGTGCGCTTTCGAAATAGCGGCTTAGGCCTGTTCAGGCCGGCGCGTGCTGGTTGTAGCGGCCGCCTTGGCGGAAGCGATCGAGATAGGTCGGCAGGATCGCCTCGGCGGCCGTCGGCACGATGCCCAAGGTGGCGAGGCTGTTGGCGCCCGGCCGTACGACGTTGTCGTGCAGCATCAACTCGACCTGGTCGACGGTGAGCTGCGGGGTGAGGCCCACGAGCGCGACCTGCTGGGCGAAAAAGCCTGCGATCTTCATCAGGCCGACGGGCACGCCCACGATCGGCTTCTTCTTGTCGATCTCGCGCAACACGAGGGCCGCGATCTCGCGATAGGTATAGATGCGCGGACCGCCCAGTTCGAACACGCTCTTGGCCGTGTCGGGCTTGCCGAGCAGCACGGCCACCGCTTGCGCGACGTCGCCCACGAACACCGGCTGCACCCGGGCCGAGCCGTCGCCGATCACCGGCAGGAACGGCGCCATCGAGGCAATGCGCGCCAGCCGCGTGAACATTGCGTCTTCCGGCCCGAACATCACGCTCGGCCGCACGATGGTGGCGTCGGAAAAGCCCGCAATGACGGCATCTTCCGCGCCCACCTTCGACAGCACGTAGGGGTTCTTCGAACTGCGCGCGTCGGCGCCGATGCCGGAGATATGGATCAGCCGCTTCACGCCGAAGCCGCGGCAGGCGTCGGCAATCGTCCGGGCTCCGTCGACATGGACCGAATGATAGCGCTGGCGGCCACGCTGCCAGCCGATCCCGGTGGCGTTCACCACGGCATCGCTGCCGGCGACAACCTTGGCGATCGACGACGGCACGCGAAGATTGGCGCGCATCAGAGTGACCTGGCCGACGTCGCCCGCCGTCTTGGCGGGCTCGGCCAGTTCGATGCGGCGCGCCGCGACCCTCACCAGATAACCGCGCTGCGCCAGCGCCCGCACGATGGTGCGGCCGACGAAGCCGCTACCGCCTAAAACAGTGACTGTCTTGATGCTCATGATCCTGCCCTATAGCCCACCGTTGACATCTGTGCGAGCCCGCCGTACGTGACGCCCCGCAGCCCGCATGCCGTGCCCTGGTGGCGGAATTGGTAGACGCACTAGTTTCAGGTACTAGCGCTGAAAGGCGTGGAAGTTCGAGTCTTCTCCAGGGCACCATGCGCGGCTTGCGAGGCATTCCGATATGACGATCACGCTCCATCACGGCGACCTTCCGGCCGACGTTACCTTCGGCGCGACGGTTGCGATCGACACCGAGACCATGGGCCTCAATCCGCATCGCGACCGGCTCTGCCTGGTGCAGCTCTCGGGCGGCGACGGCAACGCCCATCTCGTGAAGATGGCGCGCGGACCGTACAAGGCGCCGCGGCTGGCGGCGCTTCTCGCCGACCCCAAAACCTTGAAGCTCTTTCATTTCGGGCGCTTCGACATCGCCGTGCTCGAGCATGCGCTGGGCGTCAGGTGCGAGCCGGTCTACTGCACCAAGATTGCCGCCAAGCTGACGCGCACCTTCACCGACCGTTACGGCCTCAAGAACCTCTGCCAGGAGCTCTTGAACGTCGATCTCTCCAAGCAGCAGCAGACGTCGGACTGGGGCGCCGAGACGCTGACCGACGAGCAGATGACCTACGCTGCCTCCGACGTCCTCTATCTCCATGCGCTGAAGTCGAAGCTCGACGCTTTGCTCGAGCGCGAGGGCCGGATGGAGCTGGCGCAGGCCGCGTTCCGCTTCCTGCCGACTCGTGCCCGGCTCGATATCGCGGGTTGGCCCGAGATCGACATTTTCGCACATTGAAACTTCTACGTAATTTTACGGATGGCACGATCTTTGCTAGAACCCTATCTGTGAAGCCAAATTGGCTTCAGGGGGTAGGGGTTCATGCGTATCGGTCCAAGCCTGATTCTGGCGTCCCGCCAGACACTTGCCATGACGCCGCAGCTGCAGCAGGCGATCAAGCTTTTGCAATTTTCACACCTCGAGCTCGCTGCCTTCATCCAGCAGGAGCTGGAAAAGAATCCCCTTTTGCAAGAGAGCGCCTCCGACGATCGGTCGGACAATGAGCCTGACGCGCCCGTTGCTGCCTTGCCGGCCGACACTGCAGACACCCTGGCGGCTGCGGCCCCCGCCCTCGCCGAGGCCGACGATCGCTGGACGCGCGAACATGCCGATCGTGGCGGAGACGCCACCGCCACCAAGGGCGGCCAGCGTGACGATGTTCCCGATGCGCTGGATTTCGTAGCCAACCGCCCGCGCTCGCTTGCGGTCCATGTGCTGGAACAGATCGACATCCTCTTCTCCGACCCCACCGACAAGCGCATTGCGCTCAAGCTCGCCGAAGGCCTCGACGAGGCAGGCTATTGCCGCCTCGAAGCGCCGCTGGTCGCGCAGGCGATGGGTGTCGCTCTCGATGTTATTGAGCGCGTCTGGGCGCGGCTGCGCCAGATCGAGCCGGCCGGTCTCTTCTCGCGCACGCTCGCCGAATGCCTCGCCGCCCAGTTGGCCGAGCGCGATCGCCTCGATCCGGCGATGAAGGCGCTGATCGACAATCTCGATCTCGTCGCGGCCGGCGAACTCGGCCAGCTGCGCCGCCGCTGCGGCGTCGACGACGAGGATTTGCGCGAGATGCTGCAGGAGCTGCGCACGCTCGATCCGCGTCCCGGCCAGGTGTTCGACTTCGAGCCGATCCAGCCGGTACAGCCCGATCTCTTCCTGACCGTCGCCAAGGATCCCGACACCGGCGAAGAAGGCTGGCACATCGAACTCAACACCGATGCGCTGCCCAAGGTTCTGGTCGACCGCAATTACCACGCGACCCTGATGAAGGGCGCGCGCGCCAAGCCCGATCGCGATTTCGTCGCCGAGCGTTTCCAGTCGGCCAACTGGCTGGTCAAGACGCTTGAGCAGCGCGCCACCACCATCCTGAAGGTCGCGCGCGAGATCGTGCGCCAGCAGGACGCCTTCTTCCGCAAGGGCGTGAGCGCGCTGAAGCCGCTGGTGCTGCGCGATATCGCCATCGCCACCGGCCTGCACGAGAGCACCGTGAGCCGCGTCACGTCGAACAAGTACATCACCACGCCCCGCGGCATCTTCGAGCTGAAGTACTTCTTCACCTCGGCCCTGCCGGGTAGAGCGCCCGGCGCCGTCGTTTCCTCGGAGTCGGTGCGGTCGCGGATCCGTCATCTGGTCGATGCCGAAGGCGCCGCGCAGCCGCTGTCGGACGATCGCATCGTCGATCTGCTCAAAGGCGAGGGTGTCGACATCGCCCGCCGCACGGTCGCCAAGTACCGCGAGGCCATGCGCATTCCGTCGTCGGCTGAGCGCCGGCGGCTGGGCCGTCTCGGCATGGGCCGGTCGCTGCCGTCGAGCATGCCGTCTGCCGCGATTGCCGCGCAGGCGCTGGGTGGACCGGCGGACTAGGGAGAGTTCCAGGGTTCGGGAGCCGCTCTTGACCCGCCCTGAGGACGCGCCTATAGGGCTGCACCTCGCGCCGGAAGGCTTTCGTCCTTTGTCGCTAACCCGTTGGTGAGATTGTGGAAATTGCCGATCTATTGCCGGGTCCAGACGCCGTTCTGGCCAGCGTAAAGGCGTCCGGCAAGAAAGCGCTCCTGGCCGAACTGGCCAGCCGCGCCGCCTCGGTCTTCAAGTTCGACGAGCGCCGCCTGTTCGATCGCCTGCTCGAGCGCGAGCGTCTGGGCTCGACGGGAATCGGCGGTGGCATCGCAATCCCGCACGGGCGCATGGCCACGCTCACCAAGCCCTGTGGCCTGTTCGCGCGTCTCGCCCAGCCGGTCGATTTCGATTCGATCGACGAGCGTCCGGTCGACATCGTGTTCCTGCTGGTGGCACCTGAAGGCGCCGGCGCCGATCATCTGAAGGCACTGGCACGCGTGTCGCGCCTGCTGCGTGATCGCTCGCTCGTCGACAAGCTGCGCGCGACCGAAAACGCCGACGCGCTCTACGCCCTTCTCGTCGAAACGGTCCAGGCACAGAGCGCGGCGTAACGCGTCAGTGTACGAGTGCCGGCTCGAGATCGTGCTGGCGGATCAACGCCTGCGCGACTTCGATCGACGGCGCGGCGGCCATCGGCTTGCCATCGGCGGAATAGATGCCGACAGCGTTGGCGCCATCGGGCAGCGCGATCGATTTTACGTAGGCGATCTGCTGGGCTCCGAGGCTGAGGAAGGCATCTTCCGCGAGGGGCGTGAAGACGCTCGTAATGTTGGCCTGATTCTGATTTTCCATGGCTACCTCCTTGGCAGCAGCGTCAACGCGAGCCTGTCCGACGCGCGGTGATATCGACAGTGTTATCCGTCCGCCCGGCCTCGGCCTCAGACCCATCTATACGAATGGTTCGTATCCGAGGTTCCACGACGGGGCGGGCTAAATCGATCGCGAGCAGCCCGTTGTCCAGGCGGGCACCGAGGACCTCGATGCCATCCGCGAGCATGAAGGCGCGCTGGAACTGCCGGGCGGCGATGCCGCGATGGAGGAAAATCCGATCGGAATCATCGGCTTGCTTGCCCCGCACCGAGAGCTGGTTTTCAACCAGTTCGATGACAAGATCGTCGATCGCGAACCCTGCGACGGCGAGCGTGATGCGCAGGCCGTTGTCGCCGATCTTCTCGATATTGTACGGAGGGTAGCCTTCGGCGTTCTTCGCCAAGCGGTCGAGCGTGGGCTCGAGCTGGTCGAAACCCAGCAGCAAAGGCGAGTTGAACATCGACATACGACTCATAGACCCTTCCTCCGAGGAGCGAGTGGCCGGGAACCCCGATTGGGCCTTCCCTTAGGGGTGAATCTGGGGAGCCGCCCCCGTCTTTCAAGGTCCGGCCGGTTCAAGCGGCTGGACGCAACGGAAAGTGCCGATTTCGCGGTCCTCGCCAGAACCGGTCCGGTCGGGTAAACTCCGTGACCCCTCAACACCCGGTCCGCTCGAGGCCGGGGTAAGAAGATCAAAAGAACAATGACGCTGGTCGCATCAGATACGCGACGGCCCGGCGAGCCCATGGCGCCCGGATTCCGTCCTCTCCGTTCCGCCTTTGCCCGCGCGGTCGCCGCGCCGGGGACCGTTATGGGCCAGCGCCTGCGCCTCGGCCGCTGGCTGCTGGGGTCGCCGCTCTATTCGATGACCGTAGGCTACGGCACGCCGCGCAGCTTCTTCGCCGTGGCGCCGGACCCGTGGCCGGGTGATTCGGCCAAAGGCCGCCGTATGCTGGCGGGCGGCTATGCCGCCCACGGCATCGTGGGCCCGGTCATGGTCGACGTCGGCAATCCGCCGTGGAGCCGGCCGGGAGCGCCCGCGCTGTGGCTCGATGCGCTGAACAGCTTCACCTGGCTGCGCGACCTGCGCGACTGCGGCGAGCCGGGCGCGGCCCAGTTCGCCGCCCGCCTGATCGACGACTGGACTGATCGCGAATGGCGCTGGTCGCCGGTGACCTGGCGCCGCGAGGTGTTGGCGACGCGCATGGTGGCGTGGATTCGGCACTACGACTGGCTGGCCACCGCGGCCGATGCCGCTTTCGCGCGCCGCTTCGTGGCGTCGCTCGCACGCCAGCGCGTCCATCTCAAGCGCACGACCCGCGCCGGCCTCGTCGGACGCGAAGGCGTGATCGTGCTGAAGGCGTTGATCTACGCCGACCTTGCATTCCTTCACGACGGCAAGCGTTACGCCAAGAGCCTCGAGCAGTCGCTGGGCCGGCTCTCCAAATTCGTGAAGCGCTACGTCGCGCACGACGGCGTCGTGGCCGAGCGCGCGCCCCACATCCAGGTCGAAGTGCTGCGCGATCTCCTCGACGTCAGCGCGGCGCTCGCGTCTGCCGAGCACAAGGTGCCGGCCGAACTCAGTGCCGCGATCGAACGTCTCGCACCGATGCTGCGCTTCTTCCGCCATGGCGACGGCGGCCTCGCGCTGTTCAACGGCGCCTGCGAAGGCGACCGAACGCTGATGGATCTCGTGCTGGCGCGCTCCGGTTCATCGGAGTCCGCGCCCGCGATGGCACTGCAGAGCGGATTCCAGCGGCTGGCCGCCGGCACGTCACTGGTGATCGCCGATGCCGGCAGTCCTCCTGGACGCGGCATGGACGGCATCGCGCACGCCGGCACTTTGTCGTTCGAGATGAGCGCCGCGCACGAGCGGCTGATCGTGAACTGCGGCACCTATCCCGGCGCACCGTCCGAGTGGCGCCAGTTCATGCGCTATACGGCGGCGCACTCGACGGCGGTGATCGACGACACCAACTCGACCGAGATCACCGACCACGGCGCGCTCGACTATCGCGCTGGCAACGTGCTGGTCGACCGCGCCGAGGACCAGGGCGCGCAGTGGCTCGACATGAGCCACGACGGCTATCGCTCGCTGTTCGGCATCATCCATCGCCGCCGGCTCTGGCTGTCGCCCGATGGCGGCGACCTGCGCGGCGAGGACATGTTCGCCGGCCCCGAGAACAAGCACGTCACCGTGCCCGACAAGCGCTTCATCGCGCGCTTCCACCTCCATCCGTCCGTGAAGGCAACGCTCGCGCAAAGCGGCCAGGCGGTGCTGATGCGCCTGCCCAGCGGCCGCGGCTGGCGCCTGCGCGCCTCAGGCGCCGGCATCGGCCTCGCCGAAAGCATCTATCTCGGCGAGGACGGCCGTCAGCGCCGCACCGAGCAGATCGTCCTCGTGGGCCAGGTTCCCGCCGAAGGCATCGCCATCAAGTGGGCGCTGACCCGGATGGAAGGCTAGGGCTTCAGGAAGCCCACGATCTTGTAGGTCTCGGCCAGGATCGGCTCGGCGATGGCGCGGGCTTTTTCGGCGCCCTCGTGCAGGACCTTGTCGACGTGGCCCGGGTCCTTCATCAGCCGCTGCATCTCCGACCCGATCGGGCCGAGCTTGGCGACGGCGGTTTCCGTGAGGGCCGCCTTGAACTCCGAGAACTGCTTGCCGGCGAACTCGAAGATCACGGCGTCCTTTTCCATGTCGGCCAGCGCCGCATAGATGCCGAGCAGATTGTCGGCGTCGGGCCGCTTCTCGGCGTCGGACGTCGTCTCCGGCATCGGCAGCGGATCGGTCTTGGCGCGGCGGATCTTCTGGGCGATCGCGTCGGCGTCGTCGGTGAGGTTGATGCGCGAGTAGTCCGACGGGTCTGACTTGCTCATCTTCTTGGTGCCGTCGCGCAGGCTCATCACGCGGGTCGCGGCACCGAAGATAAGTGGCTCGGTGATCGGGAAGAAATCCGGCGCGTGGAAGTCGTTGTTGAACTTGATCGCGATGTCGCGCGTCAGCTCGAGATGCTGCTTCTGGTCCTCGCCCACCGGCACGTGCGTGGCCTTGTAGATCAGGATGTCGGCTGCCATCAGCGCCGGATAGGCGTAGAGGCCGAGCGAGGCGTTCTCGCGGTCCTTGCCCGCCTTCTCCTTGAACTGCGTCATGCGGTTCATCCAGCCCAGTCGCGCCACGCAGTTGAAGATCCAGGCAAGCTGGGCGTGCTGCGGTACCATCGACTGGTTGAAGATCGCGTGCTTGGTGCCGTCGACGCCGGCCGCCAGGAACGCCGCCGCGATCTCGCGCGTCTGGCTGCTGAGCAACGCCGGGTCCTGCCACACGGTGATGGCGTGCATGTCGACCACGCAGTAGAGGCACTCATAGTCGTCCTGCAGGCGTGCGAAGTTACGGATCGCGCCCAGGTAATTGCCGAGATGGAGGTTTCCGGTGGGCTGCACGCCCGAGAGGATGCGGCCTTTCAGGCCTCTGGCTTCGTAGGGGGCGAGATGGGGATTGGGCGCGGCGGCGCCGGTGGTGACGTCAGGCATGGATGTGGACTCCGCTCACTGTTTCGAAGGCGCGGGCTTTGGACCTCCGCGCGCGCCGCCGGTGGAAGGCAGGGGCGGGCGGGTATCGCCCGACCCGGCGGCGGAATCAAGGCGCCCGGTGATCGCGGAAGCAGCCGAACTGACCTTCCTGGCAATCAAGCTGAACTTCGAGTTCGCGCAGCCGGGCTTGGCATTGTTCGCATAGCACTGCGGCCGGATCAGCCGAACGATATTCCCGCCCTCTTTTGCGGACGCCATGAATGCGTAGTAGTTCGATTGATACTCGAGCCAAGCTTTCTGCGAGCGGGCAAGCATGTCGGCCTCAGTCGATGTACCGAGCCTCCTCAAAAGGTCTTCATATGCCTTGGCTATCTTCTCACGGGCTTCTTGAGCGTCCTGTTCGTAGCAGGCCGGCATTTCTGCGTAGTCCCCGAGCTTGGTGCAGTCCCTGGCATTGGCGTTAGCGACGCCGAGTGCCAATATTACAAGAACCAACAGCGTCTTCATCGCCGCCTGCTTTCTATTGGCCGTTGACGACCGTCATCCAGCCTGTTCGGATCGGAATTGCACGCATCTTGCAAAATAAGCGGGAGCGTCACAGGGACGACTTCGACGACTGGATGGAGGCATCCGATGGACGAACGGGACGTGCGCGGTCTGATCGACTGCGTCAGGAGAGGCGCTCTTTCAAGGCGGTCCTTCGTGCGGCGGCTCGCGGCCGTGGGACTGACGGCACCGATGGCCACGCAGTTGCTGGCAGTCTCGGGTGTGGCGATGGCCCAGTCGCGGCCGGTCTACAAGCCGACCAAGCGCGGCGGCGGCGGTCTGCTGAAAGTCCTGTGGTGGCAGGGTCCGACGCTGCTCAATCCGCACTTCGCGACCGGGACCAAGGACCAGGACGGCAGCCGCGTCTTCTACGAGCCGCTGGCCTCGTGGGATCGAGACGGCAATCTGCGGCCGGTGCTGGCGGCCTCCATTCCGGGCCGTGAGGACGGCACGCTCGCAGCCGACGGAAAGTCCGTGATCTGGAAGCTGAAGCAGGGCGCGACCTGGCACGACGGCAAGCCCGTCACCGCCGACGACCTCGTCTTCACCTGGCAATACGCCCGCGATCCGGCGACGGCGGCGGTGACCAGCGGCTCCTACAAGGATGTCACGGTCGAGAAGATCGACGACTTTTCGGTGGCCGTAAAATTCCCGCAGCCGACGCCGTTCTGGGCCGACACCTTCGTCGGCTGGGCCGGCTGCATCATCCCGAAGCACCTGTTCGGCGACTACATCGGCGCCAAGTCGCGCGATGCGCCGACCAACCTGAAGCCGGTCGGCACCGGCCCGTACAAGTTCAAGGAGTTCAAGCCGGGCGATCTCGTCACCGGCGAGATCAACATGAACTACCACGTGCCGAACCGGCCGCATTTCGACGCCATCGAAATGAAGGGCGGCGGCGATGCGGTGTCGGCTGCGCGCGCGGTGCTGCAGACTGGTGAGTATCACTTCGCCTGGAACATGCAGGTCGAGGACGAGATCCTCGTGCGCCTCGAGAAAGGCGGCAAGGGCCGGGTCGTCATCACGCCCGGCGGCGGCATCGAGCACATGCAGCTCAACACCACCGATCCGTGGACCGAAGTGGACGGCGAGCGCTCGAGCCTCAAGACGAAGCATCCGACCCTGTCGGATCCGGCGGTGCGGCAGGCGCTGAAACTGCTGATCGACAAGGACTCGATCGAGAAGCACATCTACGGCCGAATCGGAATCGCCACGCCCAACTACATCAACAATCCGGAGAAGTTCCGCTCGAAGACGACGAAATCCGAATTCAACATCGACAAGGCCAATGCGCTCCTCGACAAGGCGGGATGGGCGAAGGGCGCCGACGGCGTGCGCGCGAAAGACGGCAAGAGACTCAAGTTCGTCTACCAGACCTCGATCAACCAGCCACGCCAGAAGACTCAGGCCATCATCAAGCAGGCCTGCCAGAAGGCCGGCATCGAGATCGAGGTGAAGGCGGTGACGGCGTCGGTCTTCTTCTCGTCGGACGTCGCCAACCCAGATACCTACCCGAAGTTCTATGCCGACCTTCAGGAATACAGCAACGGCATGAATGCCCCCGATCCCGAGGTCTTCCTGCGTCAGTTCTGCTCGTGGGAGGCGTCGCAAAAGGAGAACAAGTGGCAGGGCCGCAACATTACGCGTGGGCAGAACGCCGAGTACGACGCGACGCACAAGGCGGCCCAGGTCGAACTCGATCCGATCAAACGCGCGGCGATGTTGATCAAGTGTAACGAGCTGGTGGTGAACGATCCGGTCGTCATTCCACTCGTGATGCGTCCCGGCGCTGTCGCCATGAACAACAGCCTGGTGGCCGAGATGAGCGGCTGGGACAACAACACCTGGGACCTCGCCAACTGGTTCAAGGAAGGCTGAGGACCGGCAAGAACGACACCCCGGCGCGGGAATGGAGACGCATCGGGAATTGCACGCATCTTGCAAGGCTCCCCGCGGGAATTTCCGAGCGGGGAGAGTGCGATGAACGAACGTGACATTCGGGGACTGGTCGATCGCGTGAAGTCGGGTGGCCTGTCGCGGCGCGGTTTCGTGAAGCGGATGGCGGCGGTGGGGCTGACGGCGCCGATGGCGACGCAGATCCTGATGGCCTCGGGCGTGGCGATGGCGCAGTCGACTCCGGTCTACAAGCCGACCAAGCGCGGCGGCGGCGGCCTGCTCAAGATGCTGTGGTGGCAGGGCCCGACGCTCCTCAATCCGCACTTCGCGACGGGCACGAAGGATCAGGACGCGTCTCGCCTGTTCTACGAGCCGCTCGCGGCCTGGGACAACAACGGCAATCTGCGGCCGGTGCTCGCAGCCTCGATCCCCGGCCGGGAAGACGGCACGCTGGCGGCCGACGGCAAGTCCGTGACCTGGAAGCTGAAGCAGGGCGTGAAGTGGCATGACGGCAAGCCGTTCACGGCCGACGACGTCGTCTTCACCTGGGAATATGCGAAGAATCCCGCGACGGCGGCCACGACCAGCGGCTCCTACAAGGACGTCACTGCCGAGAAGATCGACGACTACACGGTGAAAGTGAGCTTCGCGCAGCCCACGCCGTTCTGGGCCGATGCCTTCGTGTCCTACGCCGGCATGATCATTCCCAAGCACGTGTTCGGCCCGTACATCGGCGAGAAGTCGCGCGACGCGCCGGCCAACCTGTCGCCGATCGGCACCGCTGCCTACAAGTTCAAGGAATTCAAGCCCGGCGATCTCGTGTCAGGCACGATCAACACCGACTACCACATGCCCAACCGGCCGTACTTCGATGCGGTCGAGATGAAGGGCGGCGGCGATGCGGTGTCGGCGGCGCGCGCGGTGCTGCAGACCGGCGAATATGATTTCGGCTGGAACCTGCAGGTCGAGGACGAGATTCTTCTCCGGCTGGAGAAGGGCGGCAAGGGCAAGGTCGTGATCACGCCCGGCGGCGCGATCGAGCACATCCAGCTCAACTTCACCGACCCGTGGACCGAGGTCGACGGCGAGCGCGCCAGCATCAAGACCAAGCATCCGACGCTTTCGGATCCCGCGGTGCGCGAGGCGCTGTCGATGCTGGTCGACAAGGACTCGGTGGAGAAACACATCTACGGCCGCACCGGCCAGGCGACCGCGAACTTCATCAACAATCCGGAGAGGTTCCGCTCGAAGGCCAACAAGTACGAGTACAATGTCGACAAGGCCAATGCGCTTCTCGACAAGGCAGGCTGGAAGAAGGGCGCCGATGGCATTCGCGAGAAAGACGGCAAGAAGCTCAAGTTCGTCTACCAGACCTCGATCAACCAGCCGCGCCAGAAGACCCAGGCGATCGTCAAGCAGTCGTGCCAGAAGGCCGGCATCGACATCGAGGTGAAGGCCGTCGTGGCGTCGGTATTCTTCTCGTCCGACGTCGCCAACGCCGACACCTATCCCCATTTCTATTCGGACCTGCAGATGTACAACAACAACATGGCGCAGCCCGACTCGGAGGTCTTCCTGCGCCAGTTCCTGTCGTCGGAAGTGTCGCAGAAGGCCAACAAATGGCAGGGCCGCAACATCACGCGCTGGCAGAACGCGGAGTACGATGCGACACACAAGGCCGCCCAGACGGAGGTCGATCCCGTCAAGCGCGCGGCACTGCTGATCAAGTGCAACGACATGGCGATCCAGAACTTCGTCGTGATACCCGTCGTTGCGCGTCCCGGTGCCGCCGGCATCAGCAACAAGCTCACCGTCGAGCTCACCGGCTGGGACAACAACACCTGGGACATCCAGAACTGGTTCCGCGAGGCATGATCGAGAGAGCGTGATTGCGGCCGTGACCTTCGCTATAGGGAAGGGAACTGGAGGCCGCATGTCAGACAATCCCCCGATCGAGTACGCTTTCCCGGAATTGCGCAAATGGGAAAAGGGCGTCGCGCCCTACATCCATGTGCGCGAGAGCGGCAAGCCCGGTCCCGTGGTGATGGTGACGGCGCTGACCCACGGCAACGAGGTGTCGGGCGCGATCGTGGTCGATGCGTTGCTCGAGAGCGGGCTCAAGCCGCGCGCGGGCACGCTCATCCTGTCGTTCGGCAACATCGAAGCCTATCACTCGTTCGATCCGCGCACGCCCTTCAAGTCGCGCATGGTCGACGAGGACTTCAATCGCGTGTGGGGCCGCCTCGACCAGCCGGCCAACACCGTCGAGACGCGCCGCGCTCAGGTGCTGAAGCCGTTCGTCGAGCGTGCCGACCTGATGCTCGACCTGCATTCCATGCACGACGACGGCGTGCCGCTGATGCTGTCGGGGCCGCTCGACAAGGGCGCGGCCCTCGCGAAGAAGCTCGGCGCGCCGGTCGACATCATCCGCGACGCGGGCCATGCCGGCGGCATGCGCATGCGCGACTATGGCGGCTTCGGCGATCCCAAGAGCCCCAAGAACGCGCTGCTGATCGAGACTGGCCAGCACTGGCGCGCCTCCTCGGTGGTTGTGGCCAAGGACGTGGCGGCGCGCTTCCTCGAAGCGGCCGGAATCGTCGAGGCGGCCGACCTGCCGTCCGACTGGAAGCAGAAGCCGCCGCCCCAGCAGCGGGTCGTCGAGGTGACGCATGCCATCGCCACCAAGCGCGGCAACTTCGTCGCAACGCGCCACTTCGAAGGCCAGGAGATCGTGGCCAAGGCCGGCACCGTGCTGGGCCACGACGATGGCGAGCCCGTGACGACGCCCTACGACAATTGCGTGCTGGTGATGCCCTCGTCGAACCGGCCGCTCCGGGCCGGTGTCACCGTGGTGCGGCTGGGCCGGTTGATTTAGCGGGCCGCCGCAGCGCGGCCCGAAGTTCGCCGATCCGGATGACGCCCAGCGCCATGCCGAGCAAGCCGTAGACGGCGCCGCCTAGTGCGATGATGCCTGCCAGTGCCGCGACGCCCATCAGGTTCGGGAAGGCGAGCGGTGCACGAAGGACGATCATGCCAACCCACAGGGTTGCACTCATGCCGATCGTTGCCACGGCGATCCACCAGGTGCGCACAAAGAGGCGCGTGTCAGGCTTCCAATGCTCCCGCCGCCACTGCACGACCGCCAGCATCAAGACGTTCAACCAGCCCGAGATCGACGAGGAGAGCGCAATGCCGACGGCCCCGAGCGGCGTGGCGAGCACGAAGACGGCGTTGAGTGCCACGTTGACGGCGATTGACACGAGCGCGGTGTAGAGCGGCGTGCGCGTGTCCTCGCGGGCAAAGAAACCTGGCGTCAGCGCCTTCACGAGCATGAAGGCGGGCAGGCCGACCGAATAGGCAACCAGCGCGCCTGCAGTGCGCAGCGTGTCGTCGGGCCCGAACTTGCCGTGCTCGAACAGCACGCGGATCATCGGCTCGGCCA
>CAIMEE010000476.1 GCA_903839865.1 Enhydrobacter aerosaccus
ATCGGCGTGATCTACAACGTCAAGGTCGTGAAGACCGTCGAGTTCGGCGCCTTCGTGAACTTCCTGGGCGCACGCGACGGTCTCGTGCACATCTCCGAGCTGGCGCCGCGTCGCGTCGCCAAGGTCACCGACGTCGTCAAGGAAGGCGACCCGGTCAAGGTCAAGGTCCTGGGCGTCGACGATCGCGGCAAGGTCCGCCTCAGCGTCAAGGCCGTCGACCAGGTCACGGGCGAGGACATCTCGAACAAGCCGCAGCCCGCCGAAGCGCCTGCCGGCGAGTAGTCCGAGACATCATCGAAATAAGAACGGCGGCCGAGAGGCCGCCGTTTTTTATTGCTCGCCGCTTGGGGTCGGCACCGCGGTGCCGTCGGGCGGCAGGCCGATGGCGTGGTAACCGGCATCGACGAAGTGCACCGTGCCGGTGACGCCGGCGCTGAGGTCCGACAGGTAATAGAGCGCCGCGCCGCCCACATCCGTCAGTTCGACATTGCGGCGCAGAGGCGAGGCCTCGCGCGAGACTCGGTAGACATAGCGTGCGCCGCCGATCACCGCGCCGGCGAGCGTGCGCATGGGGCCTGCCGAGATCGCGTTCACGCGCACGCCCTGCGGACCGAGGTCGGCCGCGAGATAGCGGACGCTCGCCTCGAGCGCAGCCTTGGCGACGCCCATCACGTTGTAGGACGGCATCACGCGCGTGGCGCCTTCGTAGGTGAGCGTGATCAGGCTGCCGCCCTCGGTCATGAGCGGCAGCGCGAGCCGCGCGATCTCGGTGAAGGAGTAGCAGGAGATGGTGAGGCTGCGCTGGAAATTGGCGCGGCTGGTGTCGACGTAGCGGCCCTTCAGCTCTTCCTTGTCGGAGTAGGCGATGGAATGAACCACGAAGTCGAGCCGGCCCCATTCCTTCTGCAGGCGCTCGAACAGGCTGTGCAGGCTCTGCTCGTTCTCGACGTCGACTTCCTGGACGATCTTGGAACCGAGCTTCTCGACCATCGGGATCACGCGCTTGCCGAAGGCGCCGCCCTGGTAGGTGAAGGCAAGTTCGGCGCCCGCGTCGTGTAGGGCCTGGGCGATGCCCCAGGCGATCGAGTGATTGTTGGCCACACCCATCACAAGGCCGCGCTTGCCGGCCATCAGCTTCGAAACGTCGGGAAGGGGCATGGAGCCTTTTCTTAGTTGTCGTGGCGAGAGAACAGCAGGCAGGCGTTGGTGCCGCCGAAGCCGAAGCTGTTCGACATCACCGTGTTCAGCTTGGCGTTGTCGATGCGCTGGCGCGCGATCGGATAGTCCGCGGCGCCGGGATCGATGTTCTCGATGTTGATCGAGGGCGCCACGAAATCGTCTTTCATCATCAGCAGCGAATAGATCGCCTCGTGCGCGCCGGTCGCGCCCTGGCTGTGGCCGGTCATCGACTTGGTCGAGCTCACGGTGGGCAGCTTGTCGCCGAACACCTTGCGGATCGCGTCGAGTTCGGTGATGTCGCCGACCGGCGTCGCCGTGCCGTGCGTGTTGATGTAGTCGACCGGCGCATTGCGCCGCGCGCTGCTAGGGAACCCTGCCACCGCGAGCCTCATGCAGCGTAGCGCCCCTTCGCCCGAAGGGGCCACCATGTCCGCGCCGTCCGACGTGGCGCCGTAACCCGTGACTTCCGCGTAGATCTTGGCGCCGCGGGCCTTGGCCGTTTCGAGCTCTTCCAGCACCACGATGCCGCCGCCGCCCGAGATCACGAAGCCGTCGCGATCCCTGTCGTAGGCGCGGCTGGCGCGTTCGGGCGTGTCGTTGAACTTCGACGACATGGCGCCCATCGCGTCGAACAACACCGAGAGCGTCCACTCGAGCTCCTCGCCGCCGCCCGCGAACATGCGGTCGGCCTTGCCGAGCTGGATGGTCTCGACGGCATTGCCGATGCAATGCGCCGAGGTCGAGCAGGCCGAGCTGATCGAATAGCTGGGGCCCCTGATCTTGTAGGACGTGGCGAGGTTGGCCGAGACGGTGCTCGACATCGCACGCGGCACCTGGAACGGACCCACGCGCTTGGGGCCCTTTCCCTTGGTGGTGAGGGCCGCCTGCACGATCGCGCCGGTGGTCGGACCACCCGAGCCCGCGACGACGCCGGTGCGGTCGTTCGAGACTTCGGCGTCGCCAAGCCCTGCGTCGGCGATGGCTTCCTTCATGGCGAGGTAGGCATAGGCCGCGCCATTGCCCATGAAGCGCATCAGGCGGCGGTCGACCAGTTCCTCGACGTTGAGCTTGAGCGTGCCCGCGACCTGGCTGCGGAAGCCCAGCTCGCGATACTGCGGCACGAATTCTATGCCGGATTTTCCCGCCTTCAGCGACGTCGTGACCTCGGCGGCATTGTTGCCGATCGAGGAAACGACACCGAGTCCGGTGACGACGACACGTTTCATGGGATCAGGCCGCCGCGCCGGCGGGCGCGGCGTCCTTGGCCAGACCGACCTTCATATCGAGGGCCTCGTAGGCCGGAACGCCGTCGGCGGTGACGAAGCCGTCGGCCACGCCCATCACGAGGCGGCGCAGGATCACGCGCTTCATATGGACGTGATAGGTGAGCTTCTTGACGGTCGGAACGATCATGCTGGTAAGTTTCACCTCGCCGACGCCCAGCGCCCGGCCACGGCCTTGCGCCTTCATCCAGCCGAGGAAGAACCCCGTCATCTGCCACAGGGCATCGAGGCCCAGGCAGCCCGGCATCACCGGGTCGCCCTTGAAGTGGCAGGGGAAGAACCAAAGGTCGGGATTCACGTCGAGCTCGGCCACGATCTCGCCCTTGCCGTATTTTCCGCCGGTTTCGTCGATCTTGGTGATGCGGTCGAACATCAGCATCGGCGGCAGCGGCAGTTGCGCGTTGCCCGGTCCGAACAGGTGGCCCTTGGCGCACTCGATCAGGTCTTCAAAGGTAAAACTGTTCTTCCTGTCGCTCACTCGCTCACCGTCTTTGGCCCCCCGAAAGGCCGATTGAACATGGGGGAGGCAGAATAGGGAGGGCGGCCGCGATGCGCAAACCGGCGAATCGGTCCGATTCGGCCCTTTCCAGTCGTCCCGCCAGACCCTACATATGGGACACGTCATGTCCGGTGCAACCAGTTCCGATCTTGCCGCCCGCCTGCGTAGCGCGGGCCTGCGCCCGACCCGTCAGCGGGTTGCGTTGGCGCGCGCCCTGTTCGAGCGCGAGCATCATCACGTGACCGCCGAGAGTCTGCACGCCGAGGCGAAAGCCGCGCGAAATCCCGTTTCGCTGGCGACCGTCTACAATACGCTGAACCAGTTCCGCGATGCCGGTTTGTTGCGCGAAGTCGTGGTGGCGCCGGGCCGGTCCTACTTCGACACCAACACCGGCCATCATCACCATTTCTATGTCGAGACCGACGGCGAGTTGCACGATTTCCCGTCGGACAAGGTGACGATCGAAGGCCTGCCTGTGCCGCCCAAGGGCACGAAACTTTCGCGTGTCGACGTCATCGTGCGGGTCCGTCGCTAGAGGCCCTAAAAGCCTTTCCAGTTGCGAATCGTTTGCAGTTTTAGAATTGTTCTAAACTGCTTGACTGCCTGTCACGCCTCCCCAATATTCGCCCTGTAAACACGTTTGCGTTTGCGGAAGGCAAGGGAGAAGGACGATGGCAAATCTCAAGGGATCGAAGACCGAAGGCAACCTGAAGGCAGCGTTCGCCGGCGAAAGCCAGGCCAACCGCCGTTACCTCTATTTCGCACAAAAGGCCGACGTCGAAGGCTACAACGATGTCGCCGTCGTGTTCCGCTCGACCGCCGAAGGCGAAACCGGCCATGCGCACGGCCATCTCGAGTTCCTCGAGGTGAGCGGCGATCCGGCGACCGGTCTGCCGATCGGCCCGACCGACAACAACCTCAAGGCCGCGATCGCGGGCGAGACGCACGAGTACACCGACATGTACCCGGGCATGGCCCGCACCGCGCGCGAAGAAGGCTTCGGCGAGATCGCCGACTGGTTCGAGACGCTGGCGAAGGCGGAGAAGAGCCACGCCGGCCGCTTCCAGAAGGCCCTCGACACGATGGCCTGAGGCCATCTGGTTTTCGAAAGGGGACCCGCGAGGGTCCCCTTTTTCGTCTCAACGCCACCACCCAAGAAGCTGAAGCACCATGCGCGAAGGCAGTCTCGACGCCCCCGTCCGTTTTCCCCTCGGTTGGCAGGAGCCCTGGTTCTGGGACGAAGCCGCCCTGGAAAAGGAAATGGAGCGCGTCTTCGACATCTGCCACGGCTGCCGCCGCTGCTTCAATCTGTGCGATTCCTTCCCGCGCCTGTTCGACCTGATCGACAACGGTCCGACCGGCGAACTGGACGGCGTGCCGAAGGAGAAATACGCCGAGGTCGAGGAAGCCTGCACGCTCTGCGACATGTGCTTCATGACCAAGTGCCCCTACGTGCCGCCGCACGAATGGGCGCTGGATTTCCCGCACCTCATGCTGCGCCACCGCGCCGTGCAGGCGCGCAAGAACGGCATCGGCTTCGTCGAGGGTGAGCTTGCCGACACCGACAAGGCCGGCCGCCTCGGCACCTTCGTGGCGCCGCTGATGAACTGGGCCACCGACGAGCGCAACAAGCCGCTGCGCAAGTCGATCGAGAAGTTCACCGGCATCCATCACGGCGCGCGCCTGCCCAAGCAGGCCAGCGAGACGTTCGAGATGATGGCCGTCCGCGAGACCGTCGTTCTGAACGAAGCAGCCCCCGCCTATGGCAAGCGCAAGGCCGTGCTCTATGCCACCTGCTTCGTGAACTTCCACGCCACCGACATCGGAGCCGCCACCCGCGCGGTGCTGGCGAAGAACGGCGTCGAAACCGAAGTGCTGCATCCCGCCTGCTGCGGGATGCCCAAGCTCGAGCTGGGTGACATCGATGCCGTCGCCGCCGCGGCGAAGAAGGTCTCCGACGAGCTGCTGCCGTGGGTCGAGAAGGGCTACGACATCGTGGCTCTGACGCCGTCCTGTGCGCTGATGCTGAAGTTTGAATGGCCATTGGTCCTGCCCAAGGATCCGGCCATCGAGAAGCTGTCGCAGGCGACGTTCGATCTTTCCGAATACGTCGTCGACATCGCCAAGAAGCAGGGCCTGGCCGAAGGGCTGCGGCCGGTCGAAGGCGGCATCTCCATGCATCTCGCTTGCCACGCACGCGCGCAGAACATGGGCCCGAAAGCGGCAGAAATGCTGCGCCTGATCCCCAAGACCCGCGTCGCCGTGATCGAGCGGTGCAGCGGCCATGGCGGCATCTGGGGGGCGCGCACCGAGAATTTCGACATCGCGGTCAAGGTCGGCAAGCCCGCGGCCCAGGCTGCGCTGAAGAACGACACCGCGCACGTTGCATCCGAATGCCCGCTCGCGGCCGATCACCTGATGCAGGTGATGGAGATGGAAGCAGGCGAGACCAAGCCCAAGCCGTTCCGCGCCGATCATCCGATCGAAATTCTCGCGCGCGCCTACGGCTGGACCAAGGAGTAGTTCGATGACACCGCGCAAGATCGAGCCGTCGGTGATCCTGCCGCTGGCCATATATTCCACGCAGCGTGCGGAGCGCCGCACGCGCATGTCCGCGCTCAAGAAGAACCGCCGCCTCGAGGTGGGTCCGTACGCCACTTTCTACTTCGAATGCTACGAGACCATGCTGCATCAGGTGCAGGAGATGCTGTTCATCGAGAAGGGCGGCGATGCACAACTCCCCGACGAACTGGCGGCCTACAATCCGCTGATCCCGCAGGGCGCCGAGCTGGTGGCGACGGTGATGTTCGAAATCGACGATCCGGTGCGCCGGGCGCGCGCGCTGGGCATGCTGGGCGGCATCGAGCACAAGGCGTTCATCCGCGTCGGCGATGAAAAGATCCACGGCATCGCGGAAGGCGACCAGGAGCGCAGCCGTGAAGACGGCAAGGCGTCCTCGGTGCAGTTCATGCGCTTCCCGTTCACCGCGGCGCAGATCGCGGCTTTCAAGGGCGGCACAGGCGATGTCGTCGTGGGCTTCGAGCACCCGAACTACGCCCATATGGCGGTGATGCAGCCTGCCGTGCGCCAGGCGCTGGCACAGGACTTCGCCTAACGCGCCTGGCGCGTGCCGATCGGCAGGGTGAACGTCATGCTGTCCCCCGGGAGCGCGCCCGGCAGGGGCGGAAACGGCGAGGCCGCGCGGAAGGCCGCGATGATCTTGCCGTCATGCGCGGGACTGCCGCTGGGGCGCGCCACCGAGACATCGAGAAGCCGGCCGTCGCGCGCGATCGTGAAACGAACGCCGACGACGAGACGCAACTCTTCCTGGCTGCTGGGTGCGAAGATCTGAAGCGAGATCTTGTAGTTGACCTGCTGGAGATAGTAGTCGGCGGCGTCGTTGAGCGCGCGTGAGTCCGCCGGATTGACGAAGGGTGACGGCGGCGGTCCGGGATCGCGGCGTGTCGACGGCGGCGGAGCGCCGCGCGGTGGCAGGCGCGACAGCGGCGACGGCGCGATACCGGTTTGCGGCGCCGGATGCGGTGGCGTCTGCTGCGGCGGTTTGGGCTGCGGCCTTGGCTCCGGCTTCGGCTCTGGTACCGGCGGTGCGGGCTTGGGAATGTCGCGCGACGTTACCGGCGCGGCCGGGGTCTCGACCGGCGGCAGCTCCTTTTCGAGGGCGGGCGGTGCTGGCGGCGGCGGCGTGGCGAGCGCCTGTTGCGGTGCTTCTGCCTTCTCCGGCGTGGGCTCCTCCACCTTCTCGACCGGCTTGGCCTCGGGCGCGGTTTCGCTGGGCTTGCCCGCGCCCTGGGTCTTCTCGCCGAGCGGCGCGGCGGGAGCCAGGCCGCGCATATTGAGCGGAGGCGTGGGCGGAGGCTTTGCTGCCGGTGCCGGAGGTGGCGCCTTGGGCGTCTCGGGGGCAGGCTTCGGTTCCGGCGGCGGTGGCGGCGCCTCCATCGTCACTTCGACCACTTTTTCTTCGGCATGGTCGTCGTGGTGTAGCGGCGACGACCACCACAGCAGAAACGCCACGAGCACGTGGAGCAGCAAGGCGCCTATCGCCGCCGGCGGAGACATGCGCTCGAAACGCGTGAAGGTAGCGCTGACTGCGTGGGCCACGATGGCGCCTTTTTACGTCCCGGGGGAGCCGGTGCCTAGTTTATCGGCTCGGACTTATAGACGCCCCAGATCTCGGTGCGGGTCACCCAGCCGCTCACGCCCTGCGCACTGATCCTGCACCAATCGCCCTGGCAGGAGCGGATTTCGCCGGTCACTTCGGGCTCGAGCCTGGCCACGATCTCGGCGGCCGGCGAGGGCGTGCGGTAGACGTTGGCTTCCTTGGACGAGACGACGAAGCCGCGCTTGCCGGTCAGCAGGCCCTGATAGACCCAGCCGCCCGCGCCCTGCCAGTCGCGGATTTTGCGGAAATTCTCGTACTCCGCCACGATCTCGACCGGCATCATCTTGCGCTTGAACACCCAGTCGACCGGATAGCGCGGGCCGGGCCCGGTGCGCACGTTGACCTCGTCCGATTTCAGCGAGGCAAAGCGCGGCAGCGGCAGGCCGGAGCCCTTGTGCAGGTTTGCCGGCGTATCGGCGGCGAAAGCGGTGCCGCCAGCCCAAAAAGCGGCCAGAAGGCTCAACAAGAGGGGTCTGCTTTTCATTCGCCGGGGATATTACCTCAAATTGCAGAAAATGGCGACAAGTACATGAAAAGGCGGACCTTTTTGCCATTTTCGACCGGGGAGTCTCAGGCTGGACAAGGCAGCGAGGGAATTGCTAATCGGACTCATGCCGCCAAGTGCCAAGAAAAAGCCGTTGGTGATCGTCACCCGGAAACTGCCCGACGCCATCGAAACGCGGCTGATGGAGCTGTTCGAGACCCGGTTGAACGCCGACGACACGCCGATGACGACGGTCCAGATGATCGAGGCGGTGAAGGCTGCCGACGTGCTGGTGCCCACCGTCACCGACCGGATCGACGCCAAGGTGCTGGCCCAGGCCGGCCCCAAGCTGAAGCTGATCGCTTCCTTCGGCACCGGCGTCGATCACATCGATCTCGACAGCGCGCGCCAGCGCGGCATCACCATCACGAACACGCCGGGCGTCCTGACCGAGGACACCGCCGACATGTCGATGGCGCTGGTGCTCGCAACCGCGCGGCGCATGGGCGCGGGCGAGCGGCTGGTGCGCGACGGCAAATGGAAGGGCTGGAGCCCGACCTCGATGCTGGGCGCCCGCCTGCAGGGCAAGCGCATGGGCATCGTCGGCATGGGCCGCATCGGCAAGGCGCTGGCCCGCCGCGCCCGGGGTTTCGGCCTCGCCATCCACTATCACAACCGCAAGCGCGTCCATGACGAGATCGAGCGCGAGCTCGACGCGACCTACTGGGAGAGCCTCGACCAGATGCTGGCGCGCATGGACATCGTGTCGGTAAACTGCCCGCACACGCCCGCGACCTATCACCTGCTTTCGGCGCGCCGCCTCAAGCTGATGAAGCCCTCGGCCATCATCGTCAACACCGCGCGCGGCGAGGTGATCGACGAGAACGCCATGGTGCGCATGCTGAAGGCGGGTGAGCTCGCCGGCGCCGGCCTCGACGTCTACGAGCACGAGCCGCAGATCAATCCGAAGCTGCTGGAGTTCGACAACGTCGTGCTGCTGCCGCACATGGGCTCGGCCACGCTCGAGGGCCGCATCGAGATGGGCGAGAAGGTCCTGATCAACATCAAGACCTGGGCCGACGGCCACAAGCCGCCGGACCGCGTTCTGGCGACGATGTTCTAGGCGCGTTCACACGCGCCGGCGGGCGCCAGCGAATTCATTTCGCGAGAGCCCGCACCGTGCAGAAAAGATGGTAGTGCTGGCTCTCGGTCCAATCAGCTGCCCAAATTGCGGGAAATGACTTTCTGCAATTTGGGCAGCTGGTTCAGCGGTACACGCCAGTAGGCTCAGTCGCACTCTTGTTACTGCGTTATGAAGCCCTCGGACCACTCAAGCTTGTCCAACTCGTATTTACCGACATGGAAGCTATCGGGATAACGGTCGAAGCCTGGCAATAGCTTGAATTGCTCGATAGCAATCTCGGCTTTACTCCCGAGTGGAATAGATCCCGAGGACCTTGATGTCCTCGTCGTCGGTGTCCTCTCGAGCGACGTGCTGAAGCAGGTAAACCGTCATTCGTGCATCCCGTAGCTTACAACTCGACATCCAGCTCAATCACCTGCCCGAATTGCGGAAAGTCACCCCTCCGGTGTCTGCAGCGTCCGTCCGCGTTCGAAGACGCTGCCGAACACGTCGCGGGTGCAGCGGCCGACCTGGGCGCCGATCAGGATCGTGAGCGACGTCCAGTACATCCACACCATGATGGCGGCGAAGCCCGCCGTGGCCCCGAAGGCCGACGTGAGATTGGTGACCTCGAAATAATAGACCAGCGCACGGTTGCCGGCGGCGAACAGGAGCGAGTTCACCGCGCCGCTGATCAGCGCGAACTTCCACGGCACGTAGGTGGCGGGCAGCCACTTGTAGATGATGGTGAAGAAAACGGTGAGGATGCCGTAGTGTGCGAAGCCCGAGATGGCGGGGCCGATCCATTCGCCCAGGATCGGGAAGGCCTGCAGCGCGCCGGCATAGGCCGAGAGCACCACGCTGGTCACGATGACGGCGATCAGTAGCAGGCCGAGCGCGACCATCAGCACCAGCGCGAGGGCGCGTGACTTCAGCGTCTGCAAGACGGGATGGATCTTGCGCGTGATGGCGCCGCGCCAGATCACATTGATGCTGTCGTCGAGTTCCACGAAGACGCGGCTGCCGGTATAGAGCAGCACGCCCGCGCCGATGATGGCGGCGATGCCGCCGCCGCGGAACAGGTCATCCGAGGCGTAGCGCTGGATCGACTTGAGGTGCTCGGGATCGACGATGGTGCCCAGCGCATCGAAGATCGCCTGCTGCGCGATCATCTTGCCGACGAAGGGCTCGGCGATCGTGATCGAGAAGATCATGATCGGGCCGAGCGCAAACATCGTGTAGAACGCCATGGCCGCCGCCGACGTCGACAGACGATTGTCGAAAAAGCCGTAAAAGGATTCGAGCGCGATCTTCCAGAGGTTGGCGAACAGCGGCGGCAATACGGACTCCGCTCAGAACAGCCGGACGCCGAGGCCCGCCAGGATGAGTTCGATCGACGCGAACGCCAGCACGAAGGCGCTCGCCACCGCGCCGATCACGCGGCCGCTCGGCACGAAGCCCAGCAGGCCGCCGGCGTGGCACAGCCGGCCGACCGTCAGGATCACCGCGAGGATTGCCACGCTGCGATCGCCGTAGGCTCCATGCGTCAGCCAGATCAGCAGCAGGCTGATCGGCGCCCACTCGATCAGGTTGCCGTGCGCGCGGATCGCCGTCGTCAGGTCCTTGTCGCCGCCATCGCCCAGGGACACCCGCTTGGCGCCGCGCAGACGGGCAACCCTCAGGCCCAGAACGACCGTCAGCAGGCCCAGGATGCCGGCGCAGATCAAAAAGACTGTCATGATTGGGTCTCCTCCCCCTCGATTCGCGGGCAGTGTATGGCCATATTGGCCCCGAGGCCAAAATATAGGGAGCCGGACCATGTGGCAGATCCTGCGCAAGAAAGCCGAAATGCCGACCGCCGATAAAGCCCTGCCGGGCCGCGCCGCGCCCACCTTCGCGGTGCCCGCCGAGCATTACGTGAACCACAATCGCATCATGGCGCCGTTTCCGGCCGGTCTCGAGCAGGCGATGTTCGGGCTGGGCTGCTTTTGGGGCGCCGAGCGCATGTTCTGGAAGATCCCGGGCGTCTACTCGACCGCGGTCGGCTACGCCGCGGGCCTGACGCCCCATCCGACCTACGAGGAAGTCTGCTCGGGTTACACCGGCCATAACGAAGTTGTCATGGTGTGGTTCGATCCGAAGAAGACGTCCTATGAGGCGCTGCTGAAAGTATTCTGGGAAGGTCATGATCCGACCCAGGGCATGCGTCAGGGCAACGATGTCGGCACGCAATACCGGTCCGGTATCTATACCTTCTCGCCCGAGCAGAAGGCGAAGGCCGAAGCCTCGCGCGCGGTGTTCCAGAAGGAACTCGCCAGGAACCGGATGGGCGAGATCACGACCGAGGTCATCGACGCGCCGACGTTCTTCTATGCCGAGGACTACCATCAGCAGTATCTCGCCAAGAATCCCAACGGCTACTGCGGCCTGGGCGGCACGGGCGTGAGCTGCCCGATCGGACTTGGCGTCGCGGCGGAATAGCGTCGCGAAACACACGGAACAATTTCCGTCGGTCGTGAAATCGACGGGAAGTGCGGCAGGCGTATCTCCCGGGTCCGAGAACTTCAGACCCAAGGATACGTCAAATGACTCCCGCCCAGATCAAGCTCGTGCAGGCCAGCTTCGCCAAGGTGGCGGCGATCGCCGCCACTGCCGCCGACCTTTTCTACGGCCGCCTGTTCGAGATCGCGCCGCATTTGCGCGAGATGTTTCCGGACGACCTGACCGAGCAGAAGAAGAAGCTGATGGCGATGCTGGGCACCGTGGTGGCCGGCCTCGACCGGCTCGACGCGCTGATGCCGGCGGTGCGCGCGCTCGGCCAGAGCCATGCGGAGTACGGTGTCACGTCGGCCCATTTCGCGCCGGTCGGCGTGGCGCTGCTCTGGACCCTGAAGAAGGGCCTGGGCGACGACTTCACGCCGGACGTGCGCGAGGCCTGGGCGACCGCCTACAGCGCGCTCAGCCAGGCCATGATCGCCGGCGCCAACGAGATGTCGCAAGCGGCCTGATCAGCCTCGTTTCAGCGCATCGGCCATCTTCTCGGCGATCATCACCGTCGTGAAGTGCGTGTTGGCGCGCACGACGGTGGGCATCACGGACGCGTCGATGACGCGCAGGCCCGTGCAGCCGATCACCCGGCAGTCGGGATCGACGACCGAGCGCGGATCGTCCGCGGCGCCCATGCGGCAGGTACCGCTGGCATGCTGGGCATCCGAGCATTCGTCGAACATCCAGTCGTCGAGCTCCGTGGGCGTGAACGGCTCCTCGATCGAGCGGCCGGTCGAGCCGTACTCGACGCGGGTCGAGATCGCCTGCACGGCTGCGTGCCGGCAGATGTCCTGCATGCGCAGTACGCCGTCGCGCAACCGGATCAGGTCGCTCTCGTGGCTCAGCATGCGCTCGTCGACGCGCGGATCGATGGCGGCGTCGCGCGTCGTGATGCGGACCGTGCCTTCGCTGAAGGCCTGGAAGGCCGACACCGCCATGCGCGCCCGCGCCGTGCCGCCGTCTTCGGCAGGCCGCAGGTTGCCTGCGATCATGATCATGTCGTTGAGGCCGGCGCCCGCGAGCTTCGAGGAATAGCGCACACAGCAATTGGTGTGGCGGTGCGCGAGCGTGCTGACCTCGGCCTCGGGCTTGAGCGTCAGCATCAGGCTCAGGATCGGATGGTCGAGCAGATGCTCGCCCGCCGGCCGGTCGGCCACGACCGCGATGCCCAGGCCCTTCAGCAGCGCGGCGGGGCCGATGCCGGAGCGCTGGAGGACGGCGGGCGAATGGATGGCGCCGGCGCAGAGCAATACCTCGCGGCGCGCGCGCACCGAGCGCTTTTCTCTGCCGACCGTGACCTGTACGCCATTGGCGTGAGGCCGGTTGCCTTCGAACGACAGTGTGTCGACAACGGCGTTGCCCACGATGGTGAGATTGGCGCGGCCGCGTGCGGGCTCGAGATAGCCGTCGTTGGTCGAGATGCGTAAGCCCTGGCGGCTGTTGATCGCGTAGGGCGAGGCGCCGGTGCCTTCGGGCGCGTTGTGGTCCTCGCACCAGCCGTAGCCGAGGCCGATCGCGGCGTCCTTCATCGCCCTGTCGGCAAAGCCCCAGGCCTCGACCGGCGCGCGGTAGACCGGAATCGGGCCGCTGTTGCCGTGATAGGGCTTGTCGCCGAAATTCACGTCGGTCTCGAGCTTGTTGAAGTACGGCAGGACGTCGCTCCAGCTCCAGCCCTTCGCGCCGAGCGCCGCCCAGTCCTCGAAATCGTCGGGAATGCCACGAATGGCGATCTGCCCGTTGATGGTCGAACTGCCGCCGATCGCACGGCCGCGCCAGAGAAGCTTCGGTTCCTGCCGCTCGGTCCGCCGCGCCAAGAGCTTGGGATAGCGGTAGTTGTCGTCGCCGATGGCGCGCAGCGGATTGGGAATGCGGATGTGTTCGGGCGTCTCGGCGGTGCGGAAGTCGCGCCCGGCCTCGAGCAACAGCACGCGGATCGCGGGATCTTCGCTGAGCCGCGCGGCCAGCACGGCGCCGGCCGACCCGCCGCCCACGATGACGTAGTCGTAATCCTCGTTCATCGCTCAGATCGCCTCGTTGCCGTGCAGCAACTTCTGCAACGCCTCGACGAAGCGGTCGAGCTCCGCGTCCGTGTTGTAGAGATGCACCGAGGCGCGCATCACGTTCAGCAGGCCGCGGCCCTTGAGATCGAGGCGCGAGGAGAATTGCGTCGAGACCGACACGTTGATCTTCTGGGTGCGCAGTGCCGCCTTCAGCTCGAGATGATCCTTGCCGGCAACGGCGAAGGTCACGATCGCGCCCTGCAGCTCGCCGAGGTCGGTGAGGCTGACACCCTTCACCTTCTTCAGCCGTGCGCGCAGACCGTCGGCCAGCCGCTTCAGCTCCGCCCAGATCGGCTCCATGCCCACCTCGTTGATCTGGTCGACCGCGGCCTTGAGGCCCAGCACACCCGCGAAGTAGCGCTCCCAGTTCTCGAAGCGCAGCGCGTTGGTGAAGGCGGTGTATTCGTTGTCGCCGGTCCATTTGGCGGCATGGTTGTCGAGGAAGACCGGCTCGATGCCGGCAGTCGTCTTCTGGCGCGCGTAGAGGAAGCCGGTGCCGCGTGGGCCGCGCAGGTACTTGCGACCCGTGGCCGACAGGAAATCGCAGCCGAGCTTGTTCACATCGACGGGCAATTGCCCGACCGACTGGCAGGCATCGAGCAGGTAGAGTACGCCCGCCTTGTTGGCGATCCTGCCCACCGCCTCGGCCGGCTGCACCAGCCCGCCTTGCGTGGGAATGTGCGAGATCGAGATTAGTTTCGTGCGCTTGTCGATCGCGCGCTCGAGGGCCGCGACGTCGATCTGGCCGTGATTGTCGTCGGGCACCACCACCAGCTCGGCGCCGGTCTTCCGGGCGACCTGCAGGTAGGAGATGTAATTCGACGAATATTCGCTGACGCAGGTCAGGATCCTGTCGCCTGGCTTGAAGTCGAGCGAGTAGAAGGCGAGGTCCCAGGCACGCGTGGCGTTTTCGACGAAGGCGATCTCGCCTGCATCGGCGCCGATCAGCTTCGCGACCGAGGGATAAAAGCCGTCGAGATCGGCGCGCTTCTCGTCGGCCGCCTCGTAGCCGCCGATGGTGGCTTCGAGCTTCAGGTGATCGACGGTGGCGTCAAGCGTGCGCTGGCTGGGCAGCGAGGAGCCAGCCGCGTTGAGGTGCAGGACGTGGGCGCAGCCGGGCGTGGCGGCGCGCAGTTTGGCCAAATCCAGAGGGGCAAGATCGAGGCTCACGTTTGCGGGTCTCCTGCGGTAGACTCTCGGCATGTCGTTGGCCGACAGCCTTTTCCGTTTTCGCACGCCCAGCCCTAAAGCCACGCCCGCGCCGGAGCAACTGACCATTGCTCATGCGGGCCATGACCTGCCCGTGACCTTCGTCCGCAGCGCTCGCGCCCGCCGGGCCTCGCTGCGGGTCGATCCGGCCCGCCGCCGCGTCGTGCTGACCGCGCCGCTGCGCATGGCGCGGGACACCGCCGTGGGCTTCGCCGAGCAGCAGGCCGGCTGGATCGCCGCCCGCCTGAAGCGCCTGCCCGACCGGCGTCCCTTCGTCGATGGCGCCGAGGTGCCGCTGTTCGGCGCGCCGCATCGCGTGCGCCATCGGCCGGACCAGCGCGGCACGGTCTGGGTCGAGGGTGGTGAAATTCACGTCGCGGGCCGGGCCGAGCATCTGTCGCGCCGCCTGCGCGACTGGCTGACCGCCGAAATGCGCAAGCGTCTCGCGCCGCTGGTGGCATCGAAAGCTGCGCAAGTCGAACGCCCGGTAAAGCGGATCACCGTGCGCGATGCGCGCTCGCGCTGGGGAAGCTGCGGGCCGGACGGGGCCATGTCGTTCTCGTGGCGGCTGGTGTTCGCACCGCCCGAGGTGCTCGACTATCTCGTGGCCCACGAAGTGGCGCATCTCGTCCACATGAACCACGGCCCGCGCTTCTGGGCGCTGGCCGAGCGCCTGTGCGACGGCCCGATGGCGCCGCCGCAGGCCTGGCTCAAGATCCACGGCGAAACGCTGATGCAGTACGGGGCCTAGCGCAGCGCTCCGGTCGCGAGGGCGTGCGTGACGCAGCCCTCGACGTGCGCGGCCAGCACGGCCTTTGCCTCGGCCGCGTCGCGTGCGAGGGCGCAGTCGAGCAGGGACCGGTGCTGGTGCCCCGGCTCCTCGCCGCGATAGTTGAACGCGATCATCTGGTAGCGGAAGTATTTGTCGAAGACGGCGGCATGCGCTTCCATCATCGCGCGCGAGCCGCAGTTCGAGATCAGCGCCTGGTGGAACTCGCTGTCGTAGCGCTTCCACTGTTCCGGCTCGCCGACCTTCTTGCCCATCAGCCGTTCCGTCGAGGCGAGCTTGTGGTGCGCCGACACGACCCGGCCTTCCCATTCGACATCGGCGCGCGCGAACGACGCTGCCATTGCGTGGCCTTCGAGCAGCAACCGCAGCTCGGCCAGCTCCTTGAGATTGTCGATCGAGACCGGCGCCACCTCGAAGCCGCGCCGCCCTTCGGCGAGGACCAACCCTTCGGCCGCCAGCCGGCTCAGGATCTCGCGGAGCGTGCTGACGCTGACGCCGTAGCTTTCCTTCAAGCCGTCGAGCCGCAGCTTTTGGCCGGGCCGCAGCCGCCCGAACAGGATGTCGTCGCGAATGCGCCGGTGGCCGTCGTCGCCGATCGTCTCGGCCTCGTCGGGCCGCTCAAGAAGCATCGTCATACAAAATAGAATATCTCATATGAAATAACTTTCATATTTTAAAATTGGGAGTAGCATGTGACCAAGAAGCAAAAGCTAGGGGAAGAAACGCCATGAGGACCAAAGCATTCGCCTTTGCCGCGATGACGCTCGCGGCCGTGCTCGCCGGCTTTCCGGCCGCCGCGCAGGTCCAGGAACGCACGATCCGCTGGGGCCATCTCAACAACACCGATCATCCCGTCAGCATGGGCGTGCAGAAGGTGGCCGAGATCCTCGCGGCCAAGAGCGGCGGCAAGCTGAAGATCCGCGAGTTCGCGGCCTCGCAGCTGGGCAACGAGATGCAGGAACAGTCGGCGCTGCGCGGCGGCACGCAGGAGATGATGTCGGCGTCGACCACGTCGCTGGCCAGCGTCGTGAAGGAATTCGGCCTGCTCGATTTCCCGTTCCTCGTCAGCACCACGGCCCAGGCCGATGCGCTGGTGTCCGGTGCTTTCGGCAAGGCGATGAACGAGACGCTGCCGTCGAAGGACCTGGTGGCGCTGGGCTACTGGGGCCTGGGCTTCCGCAACACCACCAACAGCAAGCTGCCGATCACCAAGGTCGAGGATTTCGCGGGTCTCAAGCTGCGCGTCATTCCCAACCCCGTCTATCTCGAGACCTTCAAGGCCTTCAAGGCCAACCCGGTGCCGATGAATTTCGGCGAGCTCTACGGCGCGCTCGAGAACAAGACGGTCGACGGCCAGGAAAATCCCTACTCGGTCATCCTGTCGAACAAGTTCTTCGAAGTTCAGAAGTTCGTCTCGGCGACCAGCCACACCTTCACGCAGAACATCATCCTCGTGAGCAAGAAGTTCTGGGACAAGCTCTCGCCCGAGGAGCAGAAGATGCTCCAGGATTCGGTCGCCGAAGCCAGCACCTACCAGCGCGAGCAGACCGCCATCGCCGCCGACAAAGCGCTGACCGAGCTCAAGGCCAAGGGCATGGCGTTCAACGAGATCGCGCCGGCCGAGTACGCCCGCATGCAGGCGGCCACCAAGTCGATCGCCTAGAAGTTCTCGGCCGAGTTCGATCCGGCCAAGGTGAAGCTGTTCAACGAGGAGCTCGAGCGCGTCCGCAAGCTCAAGTAGGGCCTGCGGCCGGGCGATGGAGAAGTTCCTCGACCTCTACTGCCAGCTCCTGAAGGCCGCCATCGTCGCCTGCCTGGCGGTGATGGTGGTGCTGGTCTTCGGCAACGTCGTGCTGCGCTACGCCTTCAACTCCGGCATTGCCGTCTCCGAGGAACTGTCGCGCTGGCTGCTGGTCTGGCTCACGTTCCTGGGCGCCATCGTGGCGCTGCGCCAGCACGCCCATCTCGGCGTCGACACTCTGGTGCGGGCGCTGCCGCCCGCCGGCAAGCGCATCTGCTTCGTCGCGAGCTACGGGCTGATGCTCTACGCCGATGCGCTGCTGCTCGAAGGCAGCTGGAAGCAGACCCTCATCACCTGGAACGACAGTGCACCGGCGAGCGGCCTGCCGGTCGGCCTGTTCTACCTCTCCGGCATCGTCTTCGGCGTCTCCGCGGCGGTGATCCTGCTCTACGACCTGTGGCGTGTGCTGACCGGCCAGACCAGCGAGGAAGAGCTCGTTGCGGTCAAGGAGTCCGAAGAGCACGGGCCATGACAGTCGCGATCTTCACCTTCTCGCTGCTGGGCGCCATGGCGCTCGGCATGCCGATCGCCTTCGCGCTGATCGTCTGCGGAATCGCGCTGATGCACTCGCTCGACATCTTCGATTCGCAGATCATCGCGCAGAACATCATCAATGGCGCCGACAGCTTTCCGCTGATGGCCGTGCCCTTCTTCATGCTGGCCGGCGAGATAATGAACAAGGGCGGCCTCGCCAAGCGCATCGTCGCCGTGGCGCTGGCCATGGTCGGTCATGTGCGGGGCGGGCTGGGCTACGTCACCATCCTGGCATCCTGCGTGCTGGCCTCGCTTTCGGGTTCCGCCGCCGCCGATGCCGCGGCGCTCGCCTCCCTGCTGGTGCCGATGATGGTGGCAGCCGGTCACGACAAGAAGAACGCCGCGGGCCTCGTGGCGGCGGGCGGCATCATCGCCCCGGTCATTCCGCCCAGCATCGGCTTCGTCATCTTCGGCGTGGCGGGCGGCGTGTCGATCTCCAAGCTTTTCCTGGCCGGCATCGTGCCCGGCATCCTGCTGGGCGTCGGCCTGTGCTTTGCGTGGTGGTGGGTGGCGCGCAACGAGCAGCTGACCCAGCCGCCGCGCAAGTCGCTGCCTGAGATCCTGCGCGCGATCTTCGACGGCTTCTGGGCGCTGATGCTGCCGGCCATCATCATCGTCGGCCTGCGCTTCGGCATCTTCACGCCGACCGAGGCCGCCGTGGTCGTGGCGGTCTATGCCCTGTTCGTGGCGACCTGCGTCTATCGCGAACTGAAATGGTCGCAGCTCTACGAGGTCTTCGTCTCGGCGGCGCTGAGCACCGCCGTCGTGATGTTCCTGGTGGCGGCGGCGCTGGTCTCGTCGTGGCTGATCACGGTGGCCGAGATCTCCCATCAGGTCGTGGACCTGGTGCAACCGTTCATGGGCAGTCCAACGTTGCTGATGCTGGCGGTCATGGTCGTCGTGGTGATCGTGGGCACCGCGCTCGACATGACGCCCACCATCCTGATCCTGACGCCGATCCTGATGCCGGTGATCAAGCAGGCCGGCATCGACCCGGTCTATTTCGGCGTGCTGTTCATCATCAACAACGCGATCGGCCTGATCACGCCGCCGGTCGGCGTGGTGCTCAACGTCGTCTGCGGGGTGTCGCGCATCAGCATGGAGGACATAATCAAGGGCGTCTGGCCCTTCATGATCGCCCAGCTGATCGTGCTGCTCCTGCTGGTGCTTTTCCCCTGGCTGGTGATGGGGCCCGCGAAATGGTTCAGCGGCTGATCGTAAAGGACAAGACATGACTGCGCGACTGATGGTGCTGAATGGCCCCAACCTCAACCTGCTGGGCGTGCGCGAGCCGCACATCTACGGCTCGACCACGCTCGATGCAGTGAAGGCGAGCTGCGAGGAGTTCGCCCGCTTCGCCGCCTGCGAATTGGTCTTCCACCAGTCCAACCACGAGGGCGTTCTGGTCGACCACATCCAGACGGCGCGCAAGGAAGCCGACGCGCTGATCTTCAATCCCGCCGGCTATTCCTTCACCTCGGTCGCGCTGTTCGACGTGCTGAAGACCTTCGAGGGCCCGATCATCGAGGTCCACGTCTCCAACATCCACGCCCGCGACGAGATGCATCGCCATTCCAAGCTCTCGGCAGCCGTGAAGGCTGTGATCTGCGGCATGGGCCCCTACGGCTACATCGTCGGCATGCAGGCGGCTTTGCACGCGCTCGGCAAGCTGCCAAGCAGCCTGCCGCCGTCGCTGGCGGTGGGGCCGAAATAGTCGTCCCTAGTCTTCCACGTCTTCCGTCGAGGCGGAGGGACTGTAGTTCTCCGCGCAGCCCAGCAGCTTGATGAATATCCTGTCGACGAGCTGGGCGACCTCGGCAAGCTCGAGCCCTTCGATCCCGATCAGCGCGTAGCTTTCGGCTTCCCAGTCGACCACTTCGAGATCGAGATCCTCGAGATCTTCCAGTGCGCCGCAGGTCTCCAGCCGCTCGATCGGATCGTCGGAATAGGCGTAGGGCGTGATGTTGATCGAGTCCTGCATCACCTCGACGGAGACCTCGTTGCCTTCGCCGTCATGGCTGTCGAGCGTGCAGCAGAGCGTCTCGCCTTCCTCGCCCGATGTCATGACGTCGGCGATCGCCTCCACGATGGCGAGCTGCTGATGCTGTCCCACGGGTCCTCCCTATCGATCTGTCGTGTCGCGTGAAAATCTCAGCCGAAGCGGCCCGGGTCGCACCCGGCCAGGTCGGCAGGCAGCGTCTCGCCCTCGATCTGGCGCGCGAGCAGGCGGCCGGTCGCGGTCGCGAGCGTGAGGCCGAGATGCTGGTGGCCGTAGCCGCAGTAGACGTTGGCCAGGCGCGGCGCGCGGCCGATGGCGGGGCGGAAGTCGGGCAGGGTCGGGCGCTCGCCGATCCAGCGGCTGATCTCGGGGCCGCCCGCGCCGGGGAAGATCGCCTTCAGGTGCTTCACCAGCAGGTCGGCGCGATGCCACGACGGCGGCTGGTGCGGCGCCGCCAGCTCGACGGTGCCCGCGATGCGCAGGCCCTCGGCCATCGGCGTGAAGAACAGGCCGCGCTCGGGCGGGCTCACCGGCAGCTCGAAGCGCACATTGTCCGGCGCCACCATCACGTGATAGCCGCGCTCGGCGACCAGCGGCGCATTGAAGCCCAGCAGCCGCGTCAGCTCGCCCGACGCGCGGCCGGCCGAGATCACCACGGCCTTGGCGGGCAGTTCCCGGTCGGAGAGCTTCACCGCGGTCACGCGATTGCCGTCGCGCGCAAAGCCGCGCACGCGGCCGCGCAGGATCGTGCCGCCTTCGCTGGTGAAGCGTTCGGCGAGCGTCGCCACCACGCTGTACGGATTGATGGTGTGCGTGTTGTGCGGATAGTGGATGCCGCGCACGACGGTGCTGCTGAGGCCCGGCGCCAGCTCGCGCGCGCGGTCGCCGCTCACGACCTCGAACTCGGTGCCCTTGCCCTGCTGCAGGCCGCGCATCTCGTCGGTGTCCTGGAAGGCCTGCTCGCTCTCGTAGACGTAGAGGCAGCCCTTGGTGCGGAAGAGCTCGCCGAGACCCGACGACTGGATCTCGGCCTTCCACGCGATGTCGGCCTCGATCATCAGCGCCTTGAACATGGTCTTGCCCTTCTCGACCTCGGCGGGGTTCATCGAGGCGAGCGCAAAGCGCGCCATCCAGGGCAGCAGCGCGGGAATGCTGGGGCGGTGCACGGTGAGCGGACCGTCGCGGTCCATCAGCATCTTCGGCACCTTCTTCAGCGTCGCGGGCCGCGCCATCGGGATCAGGCTGTCGACGGAGAGGTAGCCGGCGTTGCCGAAGGAGGTGGCTTTGCCGGGCTCGTCGCTGTCGAGCAGCGTGACCGTATGGCCGGCTCTCTGCAGGGCGCGTGCGGTGGCGGTGCCGACGATTCCGGCGCCAACGATGACGATGGGGGCATCTGTGCTCATGGCGGGAAGTTAAGACGAAATCGCCATTCATTCCTCCTCTTTTCCTCCCCCGTCATACGGGGGAGTCGTGATTTGGCCGCGCGCGGCCAAATCACCAGGCGGCGTAATCGCCGACGGAGGGGGAGGCAACGCGGAGAATTCTTACTGGGGCTTTCCCCCTTCGCCCTTCGGGCACCTCCCCCGATTACGGGGGAGGGGTATCGATTGATTTGCGGCCACAAATGACTATTTAGCGTCGATGTCTTCCTCCGAAAATTCGTCCTTCCCCGGCTGGCACGCCACAACCATCCTGTCGGTCCGCAAGGGCGGCCAGGTCGTCATGGCCGGCGACGGCCAGGTCTCGATGGGCCAGACCATCGTGAAGTCCAATGCCCGCAAGGTCCGGCGCCTGGGCAACGGCGACATCCTGGCCGGCTTCGCCGGCGCCACCGCCGATGCCTTCACCCTGTTCGAGCGGCTCGAAGCCAAACTGGAGCGCCATCCCGGCCAGCTCCTGCGCGCGGCCATCGAGCTGGCCAAGGACTGGCGTACCGATCGCTACCTGCGCCGCCTCGAGGCGATGATGGCGGTGGCCGACAAGGACGTGTCGCTGCTGCTGTCGGGCACCGGCGATGTGCTGGAACCCGAGGGCGGCATCATCGCGATCGGCTCCGGCGGCAACTATGCGCTGTCGGCCGCCCGTGCGCTGATCGACGTCGACGGTCTCGATGCGGAAGCGATCGCGCGCAAGGCGATGAAGATCGCGGCGGAAATCTGCGTCTATACGAACGGCAACCTCGTCATCGAGAAGCTCTGAAGATCATGAGTAACGATTTCTCTCCCCGCGAGATTGTCTCCGAACTCGACAAGCACATCGTCGGCCAGCAGGACGCCAAGCGCGCCGTGGCGATCGCGCTGCGCAACCGCTGGCGCCGCCTGCAGCTGCCGGAGGCGTTGCGCGAAGAGGTGCTGCCCAAGAACATCCTGATGATCGGGCCCACCGGCTGCGGCAAGACCGAGATCGCGCGCCGCCTGGCCAAGCTCGCCAACGCGCCGTTCCTCAAGGTCGAGGCCACCAAGTTCACCGAGGTGGGCTACGTCGGCCGCGACGTCGAGCAGATCGCGCGCGACCTGATGGAAGTGGCGATCGAGATGGCGCGCGAGCAGTTGCGCAAGGACGTGAAGGCCAAGGCCGAGATGGCAGCCGAGGATCGCGTGATCGACGCGCTGTGCGGACCCACCGCCAGCGAGGACACCAAGCTCCGCTTCCGCCACAAGCTGCGCGGCGGCGAGCTGAACGATCGCGAGATCGAGGTCGAGGTCGCCGACGCGGGCGCGCCGATGCAGTTCGAGGTGCCGGGCCAGCCGGGCGCGTCGGTCGGCATGATCAACATCGGCGACATGCTGGGCAAGGCGTTCGGCGGGCGCACCAAGAAGCGCAAGATGACGGTGGCGCAGAGCCACGAGATCCTGCTCAAGGAAGAGAGCGACAAGATGCTCGACCAGGAGCGCGTGATCCGCGAGGCGCGCGAGATGGTCGAGCAGAACGGCATCGTCTTCATCGACGAGATCGACAAGATTACCGCGCGCTCGGAGTTCCGCGGCGGTGGCGACGTGAGCCGCGAGGGCGTTCAGCGCGACCTGCTGCCGCTGATCGAGGGCACGACGGTGAACACCAAGCACGGGCCGGTGAAGACCGACCACGTGTTGTTCATCTGCTCGGGCGCCTTCCATCTCGCCAAGCCCTCGGACATGCTGCCCGAACTGCAGGGCCGCCTGCCGATCCGCGTCAGCCTGTCGTCGCTCGACAAGGACGACTTCCGCCGCATCCTCACCGAGCCGGAAGCGAGCCTGGTGAAGCAGTACAAGGCGCTGCTGGCGACGGAGAAGGTCGACCTCGATTTCAAGGACGACGCCATCGACGAGCTGGCCCGGCTGTCGGCCGAGATCAACGAGACCGTCGAGAACATCGGCGCCCGCCGCCTGCACACGGTGATGGAGAAGCTGCTGGAAGAGATCAGCTTCGCCGCCTCCGACAAGCCCGGCCTCAAGGTCGACATCGACGCCGCCTACGTGCGCGAGCATGTGAGCGTGCTCGCCAAGAAGGGCGATCTGTCGAAGTTCGTGCTTTAGCGGCAGTGACACCCCACACGGATTGAGTGATCATCTGCCCGTTGCCACATGCTGCCGCTCATCCTCGAACAGACCGACCGTTGGTATTATTTCGCCGTCCCGTTGGGCGGCCTGATCATCGCTCCGTTTGTGATCTTCACGACCATGGATATCTTCCGTCGAGGGTTTCGGGCAAAGCCCCTTCTGGCCGCGCTCGTCGGCGTGATCCTGCCCACTTGGTTCATTTTCTCCAACGTCGGCTGGCAGTTTCGGGTCGACCGCGAGGGAGTCGAACTTCGCGCACCGTTGAATCCCTTCGAAGGCGCGGGCCGCATCGCGTGGCGCGATCTGCGGAGCGTGCAATTCGTGTCGAAGGCCACGAAAGGCGGATCGACAAAGATGCTCGCGTTCGAAGCGACGGACACGACACTTGAACTTGGGGCGCTGCCCGGCGTGCCCAAGAGCTTCTGGCCGCTTTTAATCGAGGCGGTCCAGGTCAATGCTCCTCAGGCGAAGCTTGGTGGCGCTGCCACGCCGGAACGATGGCTCACGCTTGCCGGCGAGGATTCCCAAAAGTCCTGGGGCGTACTCGTGGCGCGTGACTACGTCATGCTTGATGGAAGCGGTCGAGGACCGAGGTAAGATCGGGCGTTTGTTGTCAGTAACGACCGTAATAGGTGTTCTGCCGCGATGCGCTTAGCTTCGCGCGATGCGTCGGGCTAACAACAGCACAAACCTCTTCCTGAGGAGCGCGAAGCGCGTCTCGACGGGCGGGCAACAGGCGCGGTGCTCGTTTCCATCCTGCGAGACGCGTCCCACGGACGCTCTTCAGGATGAGGTTGTGCTGCAACGCACGTGCATGCACCTGCTCGCGAGCCGTCGCGAGCGCTCGCGAGGAACGGGATTTGGCGCAGGCGGGCCGGCATTTTCCGGCAATCCTCGCGAGGATACTATTTTCGCGGCAGCACCAGAGTTTGTGACGTCGCTGTTTACCGCGTGTTTATTAAACATGCCGTCGCCTACATACAGTAGGCCGCGACCATGTCGATCAGATAGGCGGGACCGTTCAGGCCCCACAGCACGAACGAAACGCCGATCAGCACGACGACCAGCGCGCCGGCGCTCCACAGAAGCAGGGAGCGCCAGCCGCCCATCAGGCCGGCGCGAGAGCGGGACGGTAGACCGGCTTCTCGACGATCGGCCAGTGCAGCAGCGCGGAGATCAGGCCGAGCGCGATCGAGATCCACCACATGGCGTCATAGCCGCCGGTGAGGTCGAACAGCAGGCCGCCGCCCCAGCCGCCGAGGAAGCTGCCGATCTGGTGTCCCAGGAAGACGAAGCCGTTCAGCATGGTGACATGCACCGGCCCGAACATGACGCCGACCAGGCCGTTGGTCAGCGGCACCGTGCCCAGCCACAGGAAGCCCAGCGCGGCTGCAAAGGCCAGGATGGAGAACGCCGAGAGCGGCGCCAGCACGAAGGCCAGGAACACCAGCGAGCGCAGCAGGTAGAGCAGCGACAGGAGGTTCTTGCGCTGATACCGGTTGGCGCTCGCGCTCCACAGGATGGAGCCTGCGATGTTGAACAGGCCGACCATGCCGATGCTCCAGCCGCCGAGCTCGGCGGGCGACAGGGTGACGCCGAACAGCGAGAGGCCCACGCCCTTGTCGGAAATGTAGGCCGGCAGATGGCCGCCGACGAAGGCCACGTGGAAGCCGCAGACGAAGAAGCCGATCATCAGCAGCACGTAGCTGCGCTGGCCGAAGGCTTCGCGGATCGCCTGCATCGAGCCCTGCTTGTCGCCGCCCGCCTTGTGGGTGGCGGCGATCTGGCTGCGGTCGTTGAGGCCGATCGCCAGCACCAGCATGAGGGCGGCGAGGCCGACCAGCACCCACATGGTGGGGCGCCAGTCGCCGAAGTAATGCTGAAGGGCGGCCGCCAGCGGCACGATGAAGAACTGGCCGAAGGAGCCGCCGGCCGAGCAGATGCCCATGGCCAGCGCCTGCTTCTCCTTGGGCGCCACGCGCATGATCGCGCCCAGGACGGGGCTGAAGGATGCGGCGGCAAGGCCGACGCCGCTCAGCACGTTGCCCACGATCAGCAGGATCTCGCCGTGCATCAGCGCCATCGTGACCATGCCCAGCACATAGACGAAGGCGCCGCCCGCGATGGTGGGCGCCGAGCCGAAGCGATCGGCGACGCGCCCGACCAGCGGGGCGAAGATGCCCATCAGCAGCATCGAGATCGCCGTGCCGAGCGAGAAGACCTCGCGGCCGACGTGGAGTTCGGCCGAGACAGGCTTGAGGAAGATGCCGAAGCTCTGGCGGACGCCCAGGCCAATGGCGAGGATGGCGAAGCCGCAGGCGACGGCGGGCCAGTATGAACGAGCAGGGGAAGAGGATGTCATGCCTCACCATAGGGCCGGCCCCCACGGGCGGCCGCATAGAAATTCTTCATGCCGTCACAAGCTGCGATGTGGCACAAAAGGCCATGATCCGGATGTGGTTGGGTAGAGTCCTGGCGGTATTCCTCGGGCTGGCGGCCCTGTTGTCGCTCGCGGGCGAGGCATTGGCCGGTCCGCCGCGGCTCGAGCGCGACCGCTGCGTCTTCCGCGCGCCGCGCGGCGACCGGCTGGAATGCTACACGCTGGTCCTGCCGGAGAACCGCGAGAAGCCGCAGGGGCCCGAGGTCCGCCTCAAGGTGGCGATCCTCAAGGCCAAGCGCGCCGTCGACCCCGATCCGCTCTTCTATCTCGCGGGCGGGCCGGGCGATGCGCCGCTGATGGCCTCGTCGGTCGGCGCCGATCCACTGTCGGAAGGCGACTGGTGGAACGACACCGCCAACATCCGCAAGCGCCGGGACGTCGTGATCATCAGCCAGCGCGGCGCCGCGGGCTCGCAGCCCAGCCTCGACTGTTTCGACTCGCGTTCCAGCGAACTGGCGCGCGCCCGCCGCCGCGCGGTGACCGAGAACCAGGAACGCGACATCCTGATCCGCTGCCGCGCCGAGTTCGACCGCAAGAAGATCGACGTGTCGATGTATTCGACGCCGAACCTCGCCGACGACGTGGCCGACCTCGCCAAGCTGCTCAAGCTCCCGAAGATCAACCTCTACGGCATCTCCTACGGCACGCGCTGGGGCCTGGAGGTGATGCGCCGCCATCCCGAGATCGTGCGCGCGGTGATCCTGGATGGCGTCTACCCGCCCCAGATCAACGGCGACCAGAACGAGCCTGCGGTCGTGCGGGCGGCGTTCGAGCAGCTCGCCGCCGATTGCGCGGGCAGCGTCATCTGCAAGGAGCGCAACCCCGACTTCAGCAACAACGTGAAGGTCCTGGTCGAGGGTGCCATCGTGAGGCCGGTCCAGATCACCCTTCAGCTCGACGACGGCCCGCAGGTCGCGCGCATCGACGGCACGCGCATGATGATGGTGTTCATGCACATGATGCGCACGGGCGACGCAGCGCTGATCCCCGAGGCGGTGTCGGGCATGACGCGCGGCGACTTCCGCGTCTTCAAGCAGTTCGCCGAGGATTTCGAGGACGACGAGGGCGGTCTGCTCGAGACCAATGCGCAGCAGTTCGGCGGGCTCTTCAACACGATCGAGTGCCGCGAGACCTGGGCCGCAATCGACCTCAAGGCGCGTGCCAGGGCAATCGAGGTCGGCGGCATCTACGGTCTCGACGCCAAGGCCAGCAAGCTGCCGTCGATCTGCCCGGTGTGGAACGTGTCGGCAGCGCCGCCCGCCGAGCGCATCCCGGTCTCGTCGGCCATCCCGACCCTGCTGCTGAGCGGCACCTTCGACTGGCTGACGCCGCCCATCTGGGGCAAGGAGGCCGCGCGCCACCTCTCGGTGTCGCGCCACGTCGTGTTCCGCGCCCAGGGCCACGGCGTGTCGAGCCAGGACCCCTGTGCCGCGCGGCTGCGCGACGAGTTCGTGGTCAATCCCGATCCGCGCGGCGTGCCGCCCTGCCGCGCCAACGATCCGCCCGACTTTGCGGCCGCGGCGGAGCGGACGAAGGCGCTGCCGTGAGAGCGCCATCGTGAGACTGCTGCTGTCGGCGCACGCGCTCAGGACGTGGGGCGCGCGCATTCCCGCGGACGGTCTGTCCTTCGTGACGGCGGAGGACGCGCTCGCCGCCGACGGGCCGTGCGACGCCGACATCGCCTTCATGACGCGCGAGGTCACGGGCAAGTCGAGCAGCAACAATCCGACCGCCGAGCTGCAGGGCTTCGATGCCGTGGTGCGCAAGTCGCCCGCCCTCAAATGGCTGCAGATCCATCCGGCGGGCGCCGAGCGGCCGATCTATCGCGAGCTGCGCGGGCGCGGCGTCAAGGTGACGACGGCGTCGGGCGCCACGGCCGTCACGGTGGCGCACAGCGTGCTGGGCGCGCTGATCGCGGTGAACCGGCGCTTTCCGCTGCTGGCCGATGCGCAGCGCCGCCACGCCTGGGAACCGCGGCTGGGCGAACGCTCGCCGCGCGACCTCAAGGGCCAGCGCGCGGTGATCGTCGGCATGGGGCCGATCGGCCGCAACATCGCGGGGCTGCTGCAGATGCTCGGTATGAGCTCGATCGGCGTGCGCCGCACGGCGGCACCGCTCAGCACCTTCGAGGACGTGATTTCCTACGAGCGCCTGCCCGAGGTGCTGCCGCGCGCCGACTGGCTGATCCTCTGCTGCCCGGCCTCGCCGTTGACGCGCGGCCTCGCCAATGCCGCGGTGTTCGCCGCGATGCCGCAGGGTTCGCACTTCATCAACGTCTCGCGCGGCGAGATCGCGGTGCAGGCCGATGTCGTGGCGGCATTGGCGTCGGGCCATCTCGCCGGCGCCTATCTCGACGTGTTCGAGAAGGAGCCGCTCGATCCGGCGTCGCCCCTGTGGGACATGCCGAACGTGCTGATCTCGCCGCACACGGCCAGCCATTCGCTCGGCCAGAACGAGGCGATCTTCGACATCTTCCTCGACAACCTCGCGCGCTTCCGCCGCGGCGAGGCGTTGCGCAACGACGTCGATAATTTGGGCTAGCTCTTCGCCGCGAGGCTCTTGAACAACGCGTCGCTGCGCTCGTCGGCCGGGAAGAAGCACTCGATGCGGACCTCCTGAAGCGTCACGTCCTGCGGCGTGCCCAGCGTGGCGATGGTAGTGAAGACCGAGAGCGAACGGCCGCCGACCAGATAGTCGAGCGTCAGTACCGGAGACGGCCGCTCCTCGAAGCGCAGCTTGCGGAACGATTGAGGCACGTCGGGATAGGCCATCACCTCCTCGATGAAGGCGAGCGCCTTGGGCTCGCCGCCGTCGGCCAGGATCTCGGCGTAGGTCGTCGACACGAGATGACGCGCGACCTCTTCCCAGTTCGAGAGCTTGGGCCTGAGCGCGTTGGGATCGAGCAGCCAGCGCAGGAAGTTGACGGGCTTGCCCGGCGGCGGCGCGGGCGGCGGACCCTCGAACAGGAACAGGGTGAAGGCGTTGGCGGCGTCGTTGGCCTGCAGCAGGTTCCAGAGCCGGTCGACCACGACGGCGGGGTAGGGCTCCTGCTGCTTCAGCATGCGGTCGATCGCCTGGCGTACCGGCGCCAGCTCGGGGGCGGCCAGGCCGCTCTCGCGGTAGACCGGCGCGAAGCCCGCGGCCAGGAGCATGGTGTTGCGCTGGCGCAGCGGCACGTCGAGGGCGGAGGTGAGCTGCACCACCATCTCGCGGCTGGGCCGCGCGCGGCCGGATTCGAGGAAGCTGACGTGGCGCTGGGAGACGCCGGACTGAAGCGCCAGCGCCAGCTGGCTGGCGCCGCGGCGCCGGCGCCAGGCCCGAAGCATCGGGCCGAACAGGTCAGGCTGGGCGGAGGAATGAGGATTGGGTGTGCTCATGGGGCGAATCTAGCACCGCCCCGCCGGTCCGCCGATTACCTCCGCCGTAATTGCCGGGACGACGTCGCCCGCGCTAGGAAAAGGCAACCAACGAGGAAACACCATGGACAAGCTCGCCTTCCTGAACGCCCGGCCGCTGCCCTTCGCCAAGGTCCTGGGGCTGAAATTCGTGTCGGCCAGCGAGACCTCGGTGAAGGCCGAGATGGTGGTGCGGCCCGAGCTCTGTACCCGGCCGGACATCCTGCACGGCGGCGCGGTCATGGCCTTCGCCGACACGCTGGGCGCGGCGGCCACGGTGCTCAACCTGCCCGAGGGCAAGGGCACGACCACGATCGAGAGCAAGACCAACTTCGTGGCGCCCGCGCCCGTCGGCACGACGATCACCGGCGAGACCACGCCCATCCATCGCGGCCGGCGCACGCAGGTCTGGCAGACGCGGATCACCACTGCCGAAGGCAAGCTCGTGGCCGTGGTGACGCAGACGCAGATGGTGCTCTGACGCGCCCTAGCGCATCAACGCCGGAATGAAATTGTTCAGCGCCTGATCGGCTTCGGTCAGCGTGTTCTTGTCGGCGATCGACCAGATGATCGCGATCTTCACGAAATAGCCGTTGTAGCCGGTCAGCAGCATCTTGCTGTAGAGCCGGGTGCCGCCGGTCTGCGCGCTGTAGACGATGCAGCGGAACGCCGTTGCGCCGTACGTGCAGGTCGACGGCACGGTGGGCCGCTCGAAGCGCGTGTAGCCCGCCGCCCGGATCTGCTGCTCCGACGCATTGGCCTCGGTGTCGAACTGGTTGGCGACGGTGGGATTGGAAGCGCCCGGCCCGACGCGCCGGCCGGCATCGAAGACATCGACCGTGATCTGGATCTTGCCGACCGAATAGATGTAGGTGTCGCCGGCGCTACGGACGCCGGGGACAGCCGCGAAGTGCGTGGAGCTTTCGAGCCTTGCGCCGCCGACGGTCGGCGCGAACGAGATCTTGGTGCCGGGATGCACCGAGGGCGCCGGCGTCTGCGCTCCCGCGGGAACACCGGCGCTGACGGCCCACAACAGTGCCGCAACGATAACCGAGATCGCCCTAGACATCGAGATTCGCCACCTTCAGCGCGTTCTCCTGGATGAATTCGCGGCGCGGTTCGACCACGTCGCCCATCAGGGTCGAGAAGATCTCGTCGGCCTCGTCGGCATGGTTGATCTTGACCTGCAGCAATGTGCGCGCCTCCGGATCGAGCGTCGTCTCCCACAACTGGTCGGGATTCATCTCGCCCAGCCCCTTGTAGCGCTGGATCGTGACGCCTTTGCGGCCGGCCTCGAGGACGGCCGCAAAGAGCTCGGTGGGCGAGGAGATCTGCGTCTCCTTGTCCTTCACGACAAAGGTGCCGGTCTTCATGTAGACGGTCTGCAGCTCGATCGCCAAGGCGTCGAGCTTGCGCGCCTCCGCGCTCTTGATGAGCGGCCCGTCGATGACATGGCGCTCCGTCACGCCGCGCAGGCGGCGGGTGAAGGCAAGGCCGCCGTCCGCAGTGGGCACGCCCGTCCAGCCGCGCTCCAGCGGCGGGCTCACGGCGTCGAGGCGGCGGGCGATGTAGTCGGCGGCGGCCAGTCCCTTGTCGGTATCGGCCAGGATGTCGGGATTGAGGGCGCCTGCGATCGCGGCCTGCTCGATCACGGCCTGGCTGGTGACGCGCCGCGACAGCGCGAGCGGCTTTACCAGGTTCGAGACGGAGCGTGCGATGTCGACCGTGCGATGGAGGTCTTCGCTGGCCTGCACGCTGCCGTTGCCCAGCTTGAACGTGGCGCCGTCGAGACCGGTCTGGATCAGATGATCGTCGAGCGCGCGCTCGTCCTTGAGATAGATCGCCGACTTGCCCTTGGCGGCTTTGAACAGCGGCGGCTGGGCGATGTAGAGATAGCCGCTGTCGATCAGGGTGCGCATCTGGCGATAGAAGAACGTCATCAGAAGCGTACGGATGTGCGATCCGTCGACGTCGGCGTCGGTCATGATGATGATCTTGTGGTAGCGCAGCTTCTCGATGTTGAACGCGCCCTCGCCCTCGCCGTCGCCGATGCCCGTGCCCACGGCGGTGATCATCGTCCTGATTTCATTGTTCTGAAGCACCTTGTCCAGCCGCGCCTTCTCGACGTTGATCAATTTGCCGCGAATCGGGAGAATCGCCTGAAACTTCCGGTCGCGTCCCTGCTTGGCCGAGCCCCCGGCCGAGTCACCCTCGACGATATACAGCTCCGTATTCGCCGGATCACGGTC
>CAIMEE010000477.1 GCA_903839865.1 Enhydrobacter aerosaccus
ATCTGCCCCCCCGTGATCTGCCCCCCCTGATCTGCCCCCCCTTGATCTGCCCCCCTTGATCTGCCCCATCGTGCAGCGTCTTCCGAGGCCCCCGCGCTTTGGCCGTAACAGCCGCGGGTCCGGGTCCCCGACAGCCATCGGAGATGGGAGTGGCCGAACGGATTTCAATGCCAGGCCGTCGGCAGCTCCAGCATCGTCGCCTGCTCGCCGCCGCTCTTCACGGTCAGCAGCGGGGGACGGCCATGCGGGGTCTGCGCGAAGTGATCGGCGTCGGCGCCGGAGATTGAGAGCCTGATCCGGCTGCCCTTGGCGAATCGCCAGGCAATCGGCATTAGTGCGAACTTCAGGAGTTGCGGCTCGCCGATCGGCATCGGCTTCGCATCTTTCCGCGCGAACGTGCGGTAGGGCCAGGTCGTCTTGTAGTCGCGCGGACACGGCGCCTCCGCGCGATGGATGGCGCGCAGGACGCCCTCGGTCACGTAGCGCACCGTGCCGTCGGCTTCGATTTCGGAGAGATAAACGAAGACCGCCGCATCGGGCTCGCTCGTCGCCAGCCACAGCGACACGACCGGATGGCCCGCGATCTCGAGTGGTGCGCCCAGCGCCTCGGTCGTGAAGGACAGGAGCTTTGCTTCTCGCGCCGGCCAGTCGTTGTAGTAGTTCGTGGCGTCGATGCCGGCGATGCGTTCGTAACGTGTCTGCGTGCCGCTGCCCGCGGTGAAATCGGCCTGCACTTCGTCGGCCGTGCCGTCGTTCGCCCGCGCGGCGCTCAGGCGCCGACCGGGCGCGGTGTAGAAGCGCTTGCTGCCCGACACCGGCGGCCAGCTCGGCGCCGCGCGCCACTCCTCGGCGTGCGCGGCGAAATAGTGGATCGGCTGTTCGTCCTCCAGGCCGGTATCGCGGCCGGCAAGATGCTGGTCGAAGAAGCGCAGCACCTCGCCCAGCAGCGGAAACTCGGGAGTTTGCGCAGAACGCCACGGCGAGGTGTTTACTCGCGCGCCATGATCCCACGGCCCCAGCAGCACGCGCTTGTTCCTGTTGGGCAGCGTGAGATAGCGCGACAGCACGCCGTTGGCGTAGCCCGCGCCGTCCATCCAGCCCGATACCGCGTAGACGGCGATATCCGCCGGCATCTCGTCGAGATAGTTGTAGGGGCTGAACGACGCTGGCGTGAACGCGGGATCGTAGGGCAGCGCATCGTCGCGGCATTTGAACTCGGTGATGAAGTCCGGCATCCGGAAATTCGCGAGATGCCCCTTCACCGCCTCGCGCGCCAGCGAACCGTCGGTGTCTTCATCGACGGGCAGCGGTCCCAGCAGCGCGAGGTTGGCGAAATAGGCGAATTGCTTCCTGTATTCGCGCTTGTCGTGATCGAGCGCCAGCATCAGCTCGTCGTACACGAGCGCCAGCTTCTTGATCAGCATGCCGCCCGGATAATAGTTGTCGGTCCAGGTGTCCCACACGGCAAACAGCGGCGCGATCGCCTTCACCGCGGGATGACCGGTGCTGGCGAGGAAGTCGCAGGCCGCGCCCAGATAAGAGATGCCGGTGGCGCCGATCTTTCCGTCGCTCCACGCCTGCCCCACGATCCAGTCGGCGATGTCCTTGTAGTCGGTGCGCTCGCGCGGACTGCGGAAAGAGTCGCGCGTACCGAAGGACGCGCCGGTGCCGCGCGCATCGACCACGACCAGGACGTAGCCGCGCGGCACGAACATGTCGCGATAGCGATAGGTGTTGGGCGATTGCTCGACGCCGGTCGTGCCCGGCACGAGGTCGAAGCGCCTATATAAGGAGTGAGAATCAGGATCGTCGGCCATCGTTTGCCGACGTCGCCGCCGGGAACGAAGACATCGACGGCGATCCGGCAGCCGTCCTGCATCGTCACATAGACGGATTGCGGCGTCGGAATTGTGAATTGCGCCGGACGTCCGGCGAGATAGCGGCTGGGCGGGATCTTCCAGGCGGAACCGAGGTCATCACGATCGGGCATGACCAAGTGTCGCGTTTCAGGACGTACACTTCAATCCGCCCTTGCGTATAGACTGCAATCACAACAATGAAACTTGGGAGACCTCCGATGACGAAATTGATCCTGCCGCGCCGCCGCGCATTCGCTCTGGCCGGCGGTGCGCTGGCCGCACCGATGATCGCGAGCGGCATCGCCCGCGCGGCCGACGATTGGCCCAACAAGCCGGTGAAGTACATCAACCTCTTCCCGGCCGGCGGCCCGACCGACGTGCTCTCGCGCATCGCCTGCCAGAAGCTCTCCGAAATCACCGGCCAGCAGTTCATCGTCGAAAACAAGGGCGGCTCGGGCGGCAACGTCGGCGCCGACGCGATCGCGCACTCCGCGCCCGATGGCTACACGATCGGCCTATTGAGCGTGTCGTCGCATGCCATCGCGACCACGCTCTATTCGAAGCTGCCGTTCAACGCCGACAAGGATTTCACGCCGGTGACCATGCTGTGGTCGCTGCCCAACCTGTTGATCGTGCGCAAGGGCCTCGGGCCCAAGACGGTGCCGGAGCTGATCGCCATGGCGAAGGAGAAGCCCGGCAAGATTTCCTACGCCTCGTCGGGCGCCGGCACGACGGTGCACCTGAGCGGCGCGCTGTTCGCCGCAATGGCCAAGATCGACATCCTGCATGTGCCCTATCGCGGCAGCGCGCCTGCCATTCAGGATCTGCTGGCCGATCAGGTCGACATGATCTTCGACAATATTCCGGGTTCGCTGGCGCAGATCGCCGGCGGCAAGGTGTGGGGTCTCGCGGTCACGGGCACCGAGCCCAGCCCCATGGCGCCGGACGTGCCGCCGATGGCCAAGTTCCTGCCGGGTTACGACATCAATTCGTGGGGCGGCATTTGCGGTCCCGCCGGCCTGCCGCCGGCGATGGTCGAGAAGCTCTCGGCGATCACCAAGCAGGCGCTCGACAGCGACGACGTTAAGAAGGCCTATCTCAAGAACGGCGCCACGCCCTACTGGAAGAGTGTCGCGGATACCGTTGCCTATCGCCGCGCCGAAGAGACGCGCTTCGGCCCGATCGTGAAGGCGAGCGGCGCCAAGGTCGACTAGACAACAAAAAGCCCCGGTCCTTCGACCGGGGCTTTTCTTAGAGTCGACTCTGCGTCACATGCCCAAGGTCGAGATGAACTTGGTGTTGAGGTAGGCTTCGAGGGCTTCGGAGCCGCCCTCGGAGCCGTAGCCCGAGTCCTTGATGCCGCCAAAGGGCACTTCCGGCAGCGCCAGGCCGTGATGGTTGATCGACACCATGCCGCTTTCGAAGGCGGCGCCCACCTGGGCCATCGTCTTCGTGTTTTTGGTGTAGGCATAGGCGGCAAGGCCCCAGTCGAGGCGATTGGCTTCCTTCATCACCCCCTCGAAATCCTTGAACGGGCTGATCGGCGCCAGTGGGCCGAACGGTTCCTCGTTCATGATCTTGGCGTTCAGCGGCACGTCGGTCATGACGGTGGGCTCGTAGAAATAGCCCTTGTTGCCCTTGCGCTGGCCGCCGGTCTGGATCTTGGCGCCCTTCGAGATGGCGTCGCTCACGAACGTGTCCATCGCATGCAGGCGGCGCTCGGCGACGAGCGGGCCCATCTTGGTGTCGGCGTCGAGTCCGTTGCCGACCTTCATGTTCTTGGCATAAGCCGTGAAGCGCTCGACGAATTCCGGGTAGACCTTCTCGTGCACCAGGAAACGCGTCGGCGCGACGCAGACCTGGCCCGCGTTCCTGAATTTGTTGGCGCCCAGCACGTTCACCGCCTGCTCGAGATCGGCGTCCTCGAACACGATGGCCGGCGCATGGCCGCCCAGCTCCATGGTGGCGCGCTTCATGTGCGAGCCCGCGAGAGCGGCGAGCTGCTTGCCAACCGGGGTCGAGCCGGTGAACGTCACCTTCTTGATGATCGGATGGGAGATCAGGTACTCGCTGATCTCCGACGGCACGCCGTAGACCAGCTGGATCACGCCGGCCGGCACGCCCGCATCGACGAAGGCCTTGATCAGCTGCGCGCAGGATCCGGGCGTGTCTTCCGGTCCCTTGATGATGATCGAGCAACCCGTCGCGAGGGCGGCGGACGCCTTGCGCACCACCTGGTTGATCGGGAAGTTCCACGGCGTGAAGGCCGCAACCGGGCCGACCGGCTCCTTGGTCACGAGCTGGAACACGTTCTCGGCGCGTGCCGGCACGATGCGGCCGTAGGTGCGGCGGCCTTCCTCGGCCATCCAGTCGATGATGTCGGCGGCGAGGCCGGTCTCGATCCGCGCCTCGTAGAGCGGCTTGCCCTGCTCCATGGTCATGATCTGGCAGATTTCATCGAGGCGCTGGCGCATCAGGTCGGCGGCCTTGCGCATGATCTTGTAGCGCTCGTAGGCCGAGACCTTCTTCCAGACCCTGAAGCCCTTGTCGGCGGCGGCAAGCGCGCGATCGAGGTCGGCCTTCTCCGCATGCGCCAGCTGGCCGATCACTTCCTCGGTCGCGGGATTGACGATGGGAATCGTGCGGCCCTTCGCGCCCTTGGTCCAGGCACCATCGATCATCAGGGAGACGTCGCTGTAAGTCGTCATGGCTTCCTCCGTTTATTCTCTAACTTCCGCGATAGGTCGAATAGCTCCAGGGCGTGCAGAGCAGCGGGACGTGATAATGCCCCTCCGGCTCGGCAATGGAAAAGCGCAAAGGCACGACATCCAGGAAGGGCGGCTCTGCCCCCGCAATACCCCTGCTGCGAAAATGGTCGCCGATTGCAAACTGTAGCTCGTAGCGGCCGATCGGCAGCGGGCGATCCGAGATCAGCGGCTGGTCGGTTCGGCCATCGGCATTGGTGACGGCAGACGCGATGCGCTGCGACCTGGTACCCGCGAATTCATAAAGATCGATCGCGACGCCCTGGGCTGGCCGGCCGAGATGGGTGTCGAGCACGTGGGTGCTGAGACGGCCATTCACCGTCGGCATCCCCTCGCCTGTCACCTTGGCCGCAATGCGCAGCCGCGTGATGTGGAAGACCTCCTGCACCGCGGTCGCGAACTCCTGCCCTTCGTCGTTCAACAGGCGGCGCTCGAACTGCTGCAGGATCGAATCTCGCGTATGGCGACGCACGCAGACGATGAAAGGGAAGCCGAACTTCGCCTTGTAGGCGTCGTTCAGCCGGTGGAAGCGGGCAAACTCTTCTTCCGACAAGGTATCGAGCCCGACGCTTGCCTGTTCGTGGCGCGACTCCTCGGTGACCTTGCCCGCGCGTGCCGCCTTGCCCGCAAGATCGGGATGTTGGCCAAGGAAGGCAATTTGCACGTCGCGAGACGCCGCACGGACCGCGGCCATCATCGTGAGATGGAGGTCGACCACAGTGGCGAACGGCCGCTTCGTCCCTGCGGCTTCGGCGACCCAGGGGGCCAGTTCGAACGCATCGCCGACGGCGGCGGCAAAGGCCGGCAGCGTCATTTTGTTCAGGTCGGACAGCGTGACAGTCATATCAGCCGAACTAGCACGCCCCGCCGGCCACCTCTATAGTCGCGCCAACCGGATCCCAGGGAGGGACATCATGTCGAACCGTACGAAATTCACCCGCCGTACCCTCGGCCGCGCCGCCGTCGCCGGCGCCACTCTCTTGAGCGCGCCGATGCCGCTGCGTTATGCGCTGGGCCAGGCGCCCGCCACCGTGAAGGTCGCGCTGCTGCTACCGACCTCGGGCGGCCAGGCGCAGATCGGCCAGGCCTGCAAGCGCGGCGCCGACGTGGCCAACCTCGTGCTCGCCGACATGAAGGTCCCGGTCCAGCTCGAGATCATGAACTACGACACCGAGACCAAGCCCGACGTCGCGCGCACCCAGGCCGAGAAGGCGATCGAGGCCGGTGCTGCCATGCTGGTCGGCGCCTTCGACTCGGGCCAGAGCATCGCCATCGCCCAGGTCGCTGAACAGCGCGGCGTGCCCTTCATCGTCAACATCGCCGCGGCTCCCCCGATCACGGAGTCGGGCTACAAATTCATCGTGCGCAACTTCCCGACCGCGCCGATGCTGATCGGCGGCGCCTTCGAGCTGCACAAGGAGATCTTCAAGGCCGCCAAGCAGACGCCGAAGACCGCGGTTCTGCTCAGCATCAACGACACCTTCGGCACCTCGATGATCGGCGGCATCAAGGCGATGTTCCCGAAGTTCAACATGCCGTACGAGATCGTCGAGACGATCAGCTACGACGCCGCCGCCAAGGACCTCTCGGTCGAGGTGGCGAAGGCCAAGGCCACCAAGGCCGACATGCTGATGCCGGTTTGCCGCCTCAACGACGCCAAGCTGATGATCCAGGAGATGGTCAAGCAGCGCTGGGAGCCGATGATCGTGATGAACCCGGGCGCGCCCGGCCTCTACGAGCAGGACTTCCTCAAGACCATGGGCAAGTACGGCGAGTTCCATATCTCGAACGTGCCGTGGCTCGATCCGAAGTCGGCGATGACCGCCTCGCTCGAGAAGCATCATCTCGCCAAATTCCCGAACGACCAGCTCGATCTCAACGGCGGCTTCACCTTCGAGGCGATGCTGATCGCGGCGCAGGCCTATCTCGCGGCCAAGTCGACCAAGGCCGATGCCCTGATGCCGGCGCTGCGCGGCCTCAAGATCGACCAGCACGTCATGATCGGCGGGCCGATCCAGTTCGACGCCAAGGGCCAGAACGTCAACATCACCGCCGCCGCCGTTCAGAACCTGAAGCGCAAGCCCACCGTCGTGATGCCGCAGGCCTCCTCCGCCTCGCCGCTGGTCTTCCCGATGCCCGGCTGGAACGACAAGCAGCGGGTGTGACCGTCCAGGCGTCTTGACCCAGGACTTCCTTCTCTCGCTCGCCCAGGCGATCGCCAAGGGGCTGTTGACCGGCATGGTCTACGGCCTGATGGCGCTCGGCCTGTCGGTGATCTTCGGCGTCATGCGCGTGGTCAACTTCGCGCATGGCGAGATGATGGTCGTCGGCATGTATCTCGCGTGGGCCGCCTTCGAATATGGCGGCGTCAATCCGCTCTACAGTCTGCCTGTCGTCGCGCTGCTGTTCTTCGGCATCGGCTATGTGCTGCAGCGCGGCCTGATCCAGCCCTTCATCAACCGGCCGGAGCACCAGCAGTTCCTGCTGCTGCTCGCTATCGCCACCATCGTCGTCAACCTCTGCCTCGTCTTCGCAGGACCGGACTCGCGCAGCATCCAGCTCGAGTCGCAGTTCGACTCCTACGAGCTCGGCACGCTGGTCTTCGATGCCGTGCGCGTGCACGCCGCCGCGGCCGCGGTCGTGATCGCCTCGCTGCTCTATCTTTTCTTCACCCGCACGCGGATCGGCAAGGCGATCCGCGCCGCCGCCGATAACCACATGGGCGCGCTCGTGGTCGGCCTCGACGTGCGCAAGCTCTACGCCATCACCTTCGGTGTGGGCGCAGCCTGCGTCGGTGCGGCCGGAGCGCTGATGATCACCATCATTCCCGTAACGCCGTTCCTCGCCGCCGAATACACCCTGCTCGCCTTCGTGATCGTGATCGTGGGCGGCCTCGGCAGCATGACCGGCGCACTACTGGGCGGATTGCTGATCGGCGTCAGCGAGGCGGTCGCGGGGCTGCTGCTCGAGCCGTCGCTCAAGAGCATGTTCTCGTTCGGCCTGCTGATCGTCGTAATGCTGCTGCGCCCGCAAGGCCTGCTCGGCCGCAGGGACAGCCGATGAGCCGGCGCGCCCTCGTCACGCTCGCCGTGCTCGCGGGGCTGCTGCTCGCAGCACCCAAGCTGCTGGGCGGCTACGGCCTCTCCGTGCTGATCCTCGTCCTCTACTTCGCCTATGTGGGCCAGGCCTGGAACATCATGATGGGCTTCGCGGGCCAGTTGTCGCTCGGCCACGCGCTCTACGCCGGGCTCGGCGGCTATATCGCGGCCGGTCTCTATACGCACTACGGCATCGGCCCGTGGGCAGGAGTGTTCGCGGCGGTCGCGGCCGCCGTCGCGGCGGGCTCGGTCGTGGGCTATCTCGGCTTCCGCTTCTCGCTGGCGGGCGTCTACTTCGCCCTGCTCACCATCGCCTTCTCCGAGTTCACCCGCATCGGCTTCGACAACTGGTCGTGGGCTGGCGGCTCGGGCGGCATGTTCCTGAAGGTCGAGCGCAACGTCAGCGATCTCGCCAATCTCCGCGGCGGCTCGGAAATGTTCTACTATCTGATCCTGGCGATGGCCGTCGGCATCCTCGCGCTCTGCCGCTGGCTACTGGAAAGCCGCCTCGGCCGCTATTGGCTTGCGATCCGCGAGGACGCGGAGGCGGCCCAGGCCGTCGGCGTGCCGGTGTTCCGCTGCAAGATGGCGGCGGTCATGATCTCCGCCGCGCTCACCGCGCTCGCGGGCGTCTGGAACGCCTTCTACTACAACAACCTCTTCCCCGAGACGGCCTTCGCCATGGGCCGCTCGATCGAGATCACCCTGTCGCCGATCATCGGCGGCCTTGGCACGCTGTTCGGACCGATCGTCGGCGCGGTCGTGCTGACCGGACTGGGCGAGATCTTCACCAGTGCCAGCGACCAGTTTCACCTGCCGGGGCTCAAGCAGATTTTCTACGGGTTCGCCCTTCTGGTGATCGTGATGTACCGCCCCGCCGGCATCTGGCCGTGGCTCGCCAAACACCTGGGCTTCGAGGAGCGTCCGAAATGAGCGGCGCGCGACTCGAACTCGCGGGTATCGGCAAGACCTTCCGCGGCCTGCGCGCGGTGCACGACGTCAGCTTCGCCGTGCCGGCCGGCGCGATCCACGCGCTGATCGGCCCGAACGGCGCAGGCAAGACCACGATCTTCAACATGATCGCCGGTGTCTTCACACCCACCGCCGGCACCGTCACGCTCGACGGCAGGACGATCTCGGGCCTGCGCCCCGACCAAGCCTGCGATGCGGGCGTCGGCCGCACCTTCCAGATCGTGAAGCCCTTCAAGGGCCTGAGCGTGCTGGAGAACGTCACCATCGGCGCGCTGCACCGGCGCGCCACGCTCGCCGACGCGCGCGTCGCGGCCGAAGGCATCCTGAGGCGGCTCGGCCTGCACGACCGTCGCCACCAGCTCGCCGAGAACCTCACCCTGCCCGACCGCAAGCGTCTCGAAGTGGCCCGCGCGCTCGCGACCGAGCCCAAGCTGCTGCTGCTCGACGAGGTGATGGCGGGCCTGCGTCCGACGGAAGTCGACGTCATGGTGGCCTTCCTGCGCGAGCTCAATGCCGAGACCGGCCTCACCATCCTGCTGATCGAGCATGTGATGCGCGCGGTGATGGCGCTGGCGGCCGACGTCACGGTCGTGAGCTACGGCGAGAAGATCGCCGAGGGCACGCCCGCCGAAATCTCGCGCAACCAGGCCGTCCTCGACGTCTATCTCGGCCACGAGGCCACGGAAGGGGAGCCGGCATGAGTGCGCCGCTGCTCCAGGTCGATGGCCTCGACCTCTACTATGGCGATGCCCAGGCCCTGTCCGGCGTCTCCATCGACATCGCGGCCGGAGAAGTCGTGGCCATCGTGGGCGCCAACGGAGCCGGCAAGAGCTCGCTGATCCGCGCCATCCATGGCATCGAGAGACCCGCCGCCGGCCGCGTGCGCTTCGACGGCGCCGACATCACGGGATGGGCGAGCCATCGCGTCTGCGAGACCGGCGTGGGCCATGTCGCCGAGGGCCGGCAGGTGTTTCCCAACCTGACCGTGCTCGAGAACCTCGAGATGGGCGCCATCCTGAAGCGTGCGCGCGCCGCGGAGACGGCCACGCTCGATCGTGTCTTCAGCCTGTTCCCGCGCCTCGCCGAACGGCGCAAGCAGGCGGCGGGCACCTTGTCGGGCGGCGAGCAACAGATGCTGGCGATCGGCCGCTGCCTGATGGGCCAACCGCGGCTCATCATGTTCGACGAACCGTCGCTCGGCCTCGCCCCCGCCATCGTGCAGGAGATGTTCCGGATCGTGCGGCGTCTGAACGAGGAAGGGCTTACCGTTCTGCTGGTCGAACAGAACGTCATGGCCTCGCTCAAGATCGCCCATCGCGGCTATGTGCTGGAGAACGGCCGCATCGAGTTGAGCGGCACCGGCACGGAATTGCTGACCAACGATCTCGTACGAAAGGCCTACCTCGGCCTCTAGCGGCGTTGACGTGCGTGTCGTCGCTCGGCACTCTCCGCACCATCCGGTACGGACTGCTGCCGCGGCGCGGCGCAGGTCGGTCCGGGATGGCCCCGCCCTTTCCGACGACGGAAACGACTGCCCTCCCCGGCTCATCATGCTTAGGGAGAGAGACAGATGAATCGTCGCGATCTTTTCAAGGCCGGCCTCGCCGCCTCCACTATCAGTCTGTTGCCGCGCCTCGCGTCGGCCGCCGGCGAGTTCACGCCGACGCCCAAGGGATGGCGCACGTTTGCGCTCACGACACGGGTCGAGCCGAACTTCGCGACCAAGGCCTGGATCCCGCTGCCGACGTTCAGCGAGGCCGACTGGCAGCGTCCCGGCAAGACCAGCTGGACCGGCAACTCCAAGGTCGCCGAGAGAGTCCGAGACCCGAAATACGGGATGGAGATGCTGCGGGTCGAATGGTCGGCCGACCAGCAGAACCCGCTGATCGAGGTCACCACCGACGTGCAGACGCAGGATCGCTCGGTGCGTCCAGGCCAGGGCAACGCCGCGCCGCTTTCCGAGGACGAGCGCCGCCTCAACCTGATGGCAACCGACCTGCTGCCGGTCGACGGCCTCGTCAAGGAAACCGCCGACGGTATCGTGCTCGGCAAGACCAGGGACGTCGAGAAGGCGCGCGCGCTCTACGAGTGGGTGGTCGAGAACACGTTCCGCAACGCCAAGACGCCGGGCTGCGGCATCGGCGACGTGAGCTGGATGATCAAGACGGGCAACCTGAGCGGCAAGTGCGCCGACCTGAACGCCCTTTACGTCGCGAGGTGCCGCTCGGTCGGCGTGCCGGCGCGCGACGTCTACGGCATCCGCGTCGTACCTTCGCAGTTCGGCTACAAGTCGCTGGGCGCAGGCTCGGAGATCGTGACGAAGGCCCAGCATTGCCGCGCCGAAGTCTGGCTGTCGGGCAGCGGCTGGACGCCCACAGATCCCGCCGACGTGCGCAAGGTCGTGCTGGAAGAGCCGCCGACCAACCTCGGCATGAGCGACCTCAAGGTGATGGCCGCGCGCAAGACCCTGTTCGGCGCGTGGGAAGGCAACTGGCTCGCCTTCAACGTCGCGCACGACGTGAAGCTGCCGGGCAGCAGCTACAAGGACGCGCTGCCGTTCCTGATGTACCCACAGGCCGAGGACAAGTCGGGCCTGGTCGATCCGCTCGACGCCGACGCCTTCAAGTACAAGATCACCGCGCGTGAAGTGAAGACCTCCTAGAACGCCGCGGATCGGGCGTTTCGCACGCGCCCGATCCGCTCTATACCCGCCTCCATGGAAGCGGATCGCGACATCGTCCGACGCTATTACATCGCGATGGCCGTGCCGTTCGCGATCGACTTCGCGACGTCGGCTATCTACGCCGCGATCAACTCCGAGTTCGGCGTGCTGGCACCGATGACAGCAGTTTCCGGCCTCTTCCTGCTGGTCGGCGCCTGGACCGGCGGCCATTTCCTGATCCGCCCGGCGCAGCGCTTCATGGCGGGCCACGCGGCCTTCGCCGCTGTCGAAGCCTCGATCGCGGGCCTGCCCCGGCGCTCGGCGCTCCTGATCGGCTGCCTCTACGCCCCGATGCTGGCGCTGCGCCTCCTGTCGCCGCGCATCGGCATTACCTTCGGCACCCCGATCGAAGTCGCGGCCTGGATCGACACGGTGGTTTCGTTCCTCGTCGTCACGGCTTTCAACGTCGTGTTGACCCAGTTCGTCATCAGCGCCTACGTCGACCGCCTGAGCACCTATCTCTTCCGGACGCATGGCGTGAACATCGCCACGTTTCGCGGATCGTTCAGGCGCAAGGTGGCCTTCGCCGTCTTCTTCATCTCCTTCGCCTCTACCGCGTTGTTCGCCGGCGACATCCTGAGCTACGAGGGCGAGCGCTTGGTCCGCGAAGCCAGCGCCGACGTGATCGCCTCCGTGGTCGCCGCCGCCACGATCTACTACTGGATCACCCGTGCCTTCACCCAGCCGATCGACCGGCTCGACAAGGGCATGCAGCGCGTCGCGGGCGACGATCTCACCACCCGCCTGCCGGTCACCTCCGACGACGAAATGGGCCGCGCGATCAGCGAGTTCAACCGCATGGTCGAAGGCCTGGCCGAGCGCGAATACCTGCGCGACACCTTCGGCAAATACGTGAGCGAGAGTGTGGCCACCGCCATCCTCGGCAACCACCACAGCAGCGGCCGGGTCGCCGACAGCACCGGCATCGCCACGCTGATGTTCACGGACATCGAAGGTTTCACGGGCCTGTCGGAGCAGCTCAGCCCGACCGATCTCGCCAGCCTCCTCAATACCTATCTCGGCACCGTCGTGCCCGCGATCGAGCGGCATGGCGGCGTGGTGAACAACTTCATCGGCGACGGGTTGTTCGCGAGTTTCAACCTGCCGCTGCCGCTCGCCGACCATGCCGGTGCCGCAATCCGCGCCGCGATCGAGATCGAACGCGCCCTCGCCGACGTACGCTTCGCGGGCGGCGTCCGGGTGCGCACGCGCATCGGCATCAATACCGGCCCGGTGATCGGCCTGTCGATCGGCACCGACAAGCGGCTCGACTACACCCTGCTGGGGCGACGCGGTGAACGTCGCCTCGCGGGTGGAACAGCTCAACAAGCGCTTCGGCTCGCTTATCCTCGCGACCGAGAGCACCCTGCGCGCCGCCGGCGACGGCTTCCCCGCCAAGCGGCTGGGCGAGACCGGCGTGCGCGGACACGAAGGAGATGTCGTGGTCTATCAAATCGAGCCCGCCGCATGATCGATGCCGCCGACGCGACCCGCATGCGCCGCCGCTACCTCCAGACGGCGATCTCCATCTTCGTGCTCGACCTCGCGATCATGATCGGCTTCGCCCTCGTGTCCGGCTCGTGGGAAAATCTCTGGCGCACGATCGGCATGGGCGTGATCTTCCTGCTTGCCGTGAACTGGACGGCGTCGCGCTGGCTGTTCAGGCCGATCGACGACTATCTCGGCGGACGCCTGCCCTTCACCGCGATCCAGCGCCGGCTGACGCAGCTGCCGCTGCTGACGGCGCGTGCCGTCGGCCTGCTCACCCTCGTCATCTGGTCGTTCCGGCTGTCGTTGCCGTGGTGGGCTGACATACCCGAAGGCGGGGGCGTCCTCCTGCTCAAGCCGACGATTGCGGATTTCGGCGTGACGCTTGTGGCGCTGGCAGTCCTCTATTTCACCTTCACGTACTTTGCGGTGAGCGACTACCTCGCGACCCTGTGCAATTTCATCTTCGAACGCACGGGCGAGAACCTCGATCTTTTCTTCGGACGCTACCGCTTGAAGCTTCTGGTCGCCCTCACCGTCATCTCGATCGCGCCGCTGGCAGCCATCCTGACCGATCTCTACTCCTATGAGGGCGAACGCCTGCGGCTGGAGATCCTGGTCGACATCGCCTCTTCCGTAATGGGCGTCGCGCTCGTGTCCTATTTCATCGCGAGGTCGATCCTGCGGCCGCTCAACGTGCTTTCGGCCGCCATGAGCCAGGTGGCCGAAGGCAAGCTCGACGTCCGTACGCCGGTCACCTCGAACGACGAGATCGGCGCCGTCACCGGCCAGTTCAACACCATGGTCGAGGGCCTGCGCGAGCGCGAAACCATCCGCGAGACGTTCGGCCGCTACGTCGACGAGAGCGTCGCGTCCACGATCCTCGACCGGCAAGGCGACGCCAATGGCGAGATTCGCGACGCCACCATCCTGTTCACCGACATCGCGGGCTTCACGACCATCGCCGAGTATCTGGCGCCACACGAGCTGGTGGCCGCCCTGAACGAGTATCTCGAGACCGTGCTGGCGCCGATCCGCGCGCACGGTGGCGTGGTGAACACCTTCATCGGTGACGGCCTGTTCGCGAGCTTCAACATGCCGCTCCTGTGCGAGGACCATGCCTGCGCCGCCGTCCGCGCCGCGATCGACATCCAGCGCGCCGTCGGCGGCCGCACCTTCGGCGACCAGTGCGTGGCGCTCGCCACGCGCGTGGGCATCAGCACCGGCCCCGTGATCGGCGGATCGATCGGCGCCGGCCAACGCATGAGCTTCACCCTGCTGGGCGACACGGTGAACCTCGCCGCGCGCCTGGAGGAGTTGAACAAGCACCACGGCACGCGCATTCTGGTCTCGCAAAGCACGCACGGCGCC
>CAIMEE010000478.1 GCA_903839865.1 Enhydrobacter aerosaccus
ATCGCGTCGCCGAGCGCCTGGTGCTAAGCCGCATCTGGTCAGCGCCCAAGGGCCGCGCGCTCCAGGACGAGCTGCCGGACATCCGTACGCCCGCCGATCTCCTGACCGCGCATGCCGCCGTCGCGACGGCGGTGAGCGACGGCCGGCTCACGGCGCAGGACGGCGCATCGCTATCGACGATGCTGGAGACGCACCGTCGCGCCTTCGAACTGGTGGCGCAGGAGGCGAAGATCGACCAGCTCGACGCGCGGCTGCACAAGTACAAGGACGCGCTGAAGTGAGCCTGAAGAGCCGACTGCGACGGCTCGACGCCGGCGTGCGCTGGCTCGAGACGGAGGGCGTGTTCGTCCGTGCGCAGCTCGCGCGCAAGCTCGTGGGGATGCTGCAGGAAATGTCCGATCATGCGGCGGCCCATCCCGACGTCGCGGCGAGGTGGAGAAAAATCCGGCACCTGCTGCCGCCGCCCCGCGCGAAGCAGCGCGCGAAGGTATCTCGTGTGGTGCCCATCCTTCGAGACGCGCCGCTGCGCAGCGCTCCTCAGGATGAGGGTGTGCGTGACCGGTCGACCGACAAAAACCTCACCCTGAGGAGCAAGCGCAGCGAGCGTCTCGAAGGGTGCGAACCCGCACGGCCTCCTCCTCCGCCGCCACCTCCTCCGAGGCCGCGCTGGACGAAGGACATCCGGCCGGGCCCGCACGACGTGCTCACCTGGGAGGAGGTGCTCCAGGTGCCGTGGGTCGATTCAATGGCGGAGGATGACGGGTCGTGATGTCCCAGGAGTGCGCCGCTGGAGTGGCGCGCTTCCCACGAGCTTCAATCCTTGAAGATCGGCTGCTCGTTCGGCACTTGGTCGGTGAGCGTGGGCAGCGCGAGCGGCGTGCGCGAGCCCACGAAGATCGAGCGGTGCATGGTCTGGATCGGCGTGTGCACCCAGTCGGCCGGGAAATCGACATGGTCGGGCTGGGTGCGCGGGATGTAGCCGTAGCCGAACAGCGACTTCAGCCGGTTGAGGATCCACAGGCGCGTGGGCCGACAGCCGATGCCCGAGATCGCCTGGTTGAAGGCGTCGGGATCGCGCACCAGCAGCAGCTCGTCGTGCGTGCCGGGCGACACCGCCGTCTCGAGCAGGAGCTGGCCGTCGCAGACGTCCGCGAGGCGCGCGAGCGCGCGCTGCGGGTTGGAGAGGTGATAGAGCAGGCCATAGCAATAGATCACGTCGAAGCGGCCGAGCTCGATCGGCTTGTCCTGCTCGAGATCGACGATCGCGGTCTTCACGCCGGGATGGCGGCGCGCAATCTCGGCCACGTTCTCGGGCCGCCCGTCGGTCACGGTCACCGAGCAGCCGCGGTCGAGGAAGAACGGCGTGTGCAGGCCGATGCCGGCGCCGACCTCGAGCACGGTCTTACCCTTGAGGTCGAGGCCGAGGCTCGCGAGATGCGACTGGCGCGCGGTGTTGATGGCGTGGGCGTTGGGCGCGAGGAAGACCGAGAACGGGTCTTCGACCGGCTTCGCTCCGAACAGGCGCTGGAAGAAGTTCGGCACTTACTTACTCGCCATCATTTGCTGAGGGCCTGCTTCAGCATGCGGAAGCCGTTCTGCAGGTGACGCACCGGGCCCCACACATGCTTGGTGCGCATCATGTGCCAGCGCTGCGGCTCGTTGTCGGTGCCGGCGATGGGCCCGGCGTCCGGCACGAACTCGGTGATGCCGACGGCGTCGGTGTCCCACGGGCCGGTGGTCTTGAAGATCGTGGTCTTGGCGCCGTAGCGCAGCAGCGCCGCCGACATGCCCGACGCCATGAAGTCCATGTACTTCGGCAGCGCCTCGGGGCGGCAGAGGTAGCCCTTGTTGAACCCGACCGCGAGCAGGCGGAAGTGGAACGGGTTCTTCTCCATGTAGCGGATGACCTCGGTCGTGTTCGCGGGATAGCGCGGCGAGAAGAAGTCGTCGATCACCACGATGCCCTGGGGGTTCACGATCTGATTGGCGAACTCGAGCTCGCGGTAGACCGCGGTGCCGGTGTGCTCGCCGTCGATGTGGAACCAGCGCACGCTGTGGTGCATCGCCTTGAGGTCGAGCTTGGCCGGCAGGTCGACCGACGGGCCCGAGAGGCCCACGATATTTGCAGGCTCGATCCCGGTCGACTGGATGGCCGAGCGCACGGGGCCTTCCTCCAGCCTGAGGTCGCACAGGTAGAGTTTTTCGTCGCCCTTGCGGTAATTGGCCAGGACCGAGGCCGAGCGGCCACGCCAGACGCCGATTTCGAACAGGTCACCAGGGGTTCCGGCCTGCTGGTCGAGCAGGGCGCGCCAGACGCAGTAGGACTGGAACATAAACCAGCCCGGAATGGCGTCGATCTTTTCCCAACTGAGCATTTGATCCTCGTTTGCGGCGCCTTGCTAACAGCGCCCCATCGACGCTGCAAGCTTGCCTCTTGGCGCCCGGCGCATATGGCTTGCGCCGCCGCCGGGGCTCCTGTAGGCCCCATTAAGCCCGAAAATGCCATCCAATACGTTCGCTTACCGAGCTGCAATCTGCCTGATCTGGGCTCTCGCGCTCTGGCACAGCTGGATCTGCCGCGGCCTCTTCGTCGATGGCTTTGCGTTCCTCGTGCAGATCGCCGCCTACGAATGGTTCTTCTATTTCTACCCGCCGCGCATCTACGCCATGATCGCGGGCCAGATCCCGGTCATGACGGCGGTCATCCTGGGGGTCACCGACCTGCACTGGCTGGGCCGGCTGCTGTCGCTGGGCTTCTTCGGCCTGCCCACGATCTTCTACAGCGCTGCGCTTTACCGGGCGCGGCGCGATCCGGTCCTGCTGGCGATGGTCATCGCCATCATCGCCATCGTGTTCCTGCCGGTCTCGTTCTTCATCGTGGGCGAGTACAACACGCTCTACGCCTTCGCGACGTTCGTCGGCATCACCATGCTGACCACCGAGCGGCTGAAGCTGGGCGAGGGCGTCCTGCTGGCGGTGCTGGGCGCCTTCTCGATCCGCATCTACGAGGCCATGGTCTATGTCGGCCCCCTGCTGATCGCGATGACGCTGTGGCGGGTTCGCCTCAGCGCGCGGGGCGCTCCCCCACGCGAGCTCGCGGCGGCGTTCCTCTATCTGCTGGCCGCGGCGTTCTTCGCCGCCGGGGTCTGGGTCGCCTACGATTCGATCGTGCATCCGTTCACTGCGCTGTCGGCACTGCACCTCGACGACACGCTGCAGCAGGCCCGGAACTTCTGGCACAACATGCAGTTCGATTTCGTCTTCGGCCCCGCGCTCGTGATCGTGGTGTGGGCGCTGATCCGGCCGGCCGACCTCGCCACGATCAAGCCGTATCGCTGGGCCGCGATCGGGCTCGGCATCCTGGTGCTGTCGCCGCTGCTGGCGTTCGGCGACACGCTGATCCGCCCGCTCGCCAAGACGCAATATGTCTCGCGCGTGATGGGCGGCATGGTGGTGTGCGCCATTCTCATGGTGGCCTGGTTCTACTGCTCCGGCCTCCACGTCCGGCTGAAGGCGATGGTCGTGCTGCACAAGCCGCCCGCGGCGCGGCGGTTCCTGGCCTTCGCCTGCCTGATGCCGCTGGCCGTGCTGCCGTCCGACATCTTCCTGTCGCAGAGCTGGATCACCTTCGTCGACAACACGCGCGCGGAGATCCGCCGCGGCGGCATCATTCCCTTCGAGGAAACGAAGCTCTCGCAGTGGCCCGATATCCTGCTGGTCGAGGACTGGGTGATGTCGACCCAGACGCTGGCTGTGCGCGGCAGCGATGCCGACGGCATCATTCTGCCGCCCAAGGCCTATTACGGCGAATGGGTGCCGTTCCAGCCCGAAGAGCCGCCCAATATGGGCCGCTTCTACTGGCGGCAATGAACGCGTCCCGTCCGGATCGAGCGCCGCCCGCTCCCATCGTCTATCGCGGCGCCGTGCTGGTGCTGTGGGCGCTGGCCGCCTGGAACAGCTACGCCTGCCGCGGCCTGTTCTGGGACGGCGCGGCGTTCCTCGTGAACATCATCGATCTCGACAAGTTCCACGATTTCTATCCCGCACGCGCCCATGTCGGCTACGTGACGCAGCTGCCGGTGCTGCTGGCCGCGCGGCTGGGCATCGTCGACCTCAAGGTGCTGGCCATGATCCAGTCGGCGGCCCTGTTCGCGCTGCCGGCCGGGCTCTATCACCTCGCGATGGCCCGGGTGCGCGGCGACGGGCTGATGCTTGCGATCGTTCTGGCGATCTTGGCCGCCGTCTACCTGCCGACATCGTTCTTCATCATCGGCGAGTACAACGCCGCCTACGCCGCGGTGACGGCTGCGATGGCGATCGTGCTGACCTCCGACGGCCGCCGCCGGGACGGCGTGATCCTGATGCTCCTGGGAGCGCTTTGCCTCAGGTCGTACGAGGCGATGGTCTATCTCGGGCCGCTCATTGCCGTGGCAGTCCTGTGGTCGACATGGCGGCGTCGGTCGGATGAGGGCCGTAAGCAGGAACCGGACGACATCGCGCGCCTGCTCGGCACGATCGCGGCCCTGGCCTTCGTGGGCGGCGCGCTGGTGTCGGGCATCACCATGGCGGTCTACTGGAACCATCCGCACTTCGTGCTGGTGCGCGCCGCGGTCGCGGACTTCTGGCAGAACCTGCAGTTCATCATCCCGCTGGTCGGCCTGGGCCTGTTCGCGGCGGGATGCGTGGTGTGGCCGCGCTGGCTGCTCGGCCGCGCCCCGGCGGTGTTGATCGGACTGATCGCGCTCCTGCTGGTGATCGTGCCGTGGGTGCGGCCGATCCGGCCCGAGGCCTTCCTGTTTCCGCCCGCGCACTATGTGGCGCGCACCGCCGCGGGCTGCGTGCTGTGGGCGCTGCTGGCGGCGATGTGGATCCATGTCGCATTCGCCGGCAGCCGGCTCGCCCTGCTCGAGATCCTGCGCCGGCCCGAGGTCGGCAGGCGGCTCGCGGCCTCGACGTGCGTGCTGGTGCTGGCCGCTGCCGTGCCCGATCTCTCGCTCACCCACATGTGGAGAGGCTACCTGGGCTTCCTGCGCGGCGTCGCGTTGTCGCACACCGGGATCGTGAAAGAGGCAAGCCTGCCGATGAACGTGTGGCCGAATTACCTGTTCACGCAGGAATGGAGCCTGCCGGCGCTGAGCGCGACTCTGCGCACCCGCCAGTCCGACGCGATCGTCGTTGCCGGCCCGAACTTCCGCGACGAATGGCCGTTCGACCCCGCCTGCGGAACCCTGCCGCATCTCTACGGCTACGCCTGGCGCGACTGAGGGAGAGTATCGTGAGCAAGACCCGCAAGATGCGCCTGGTGGCGTTCCTCAAGACCGGGCCGACCGCCCATCACCATGGCATGTGGCGGCATCCCGAGACCGACAACGATTTCCTCGACCCGGCCTGGTACGAGCATGTCGCGCGCGTGCTGGAAAAGGGCAAGTTCGACTGCCTGTTCTTCGCCGATACGCTGGGCCTCTTCGACAACTACCGTAACAGCTTCGACGCCATCCTGAAGGGCGGCGGCCAGATGGGCTTCCTCGATCCGCTGCCGGTGCTGGCGGTGATGGCGCGCGTCACGCAGCACATCGGCCTCGGCGCCACGATGTCGACGACCTTTCACAATCCCTACCAGATCGCGCGCACGCTGGGCACGCTCGACCATCTCAGCAAGGGCCGCATGGCGTGGAACGTCGTGTCGTCGATCAGCAACCTCGAGGCGCGCAACTTCGGCCAGGACGAACTGCCGCCGCGCAACGTCCGCTACGACCGCGCCGACGAGGTGATGGAGGCGTGCTTCCGGCTGTGGGAGAGCTGGGAGCCCGATGCGCTGATCGTCGACAAGAAGAGCGGTGTCTTCGCCGATCCCTCGAAGGTCCACTACGTCGACTACGCCGGCAAATGGATCAAGACGCGTGGGCCGCTCACCGTGCCGCGCAGCCCGCAGGGGCATCCCGTCATCATGCAGGCCGGCGCCTCCGACCGCGGCCGCGAGTTTGCCGCGCGCTGGTCGGAGATGATCTTCACCCTGCAGTATTCGAAGCCGGACATGCAGGCCTTCTATGCCGACATCAAGGAGCGGGTGGCCAGGGCCGGGCGCGCGCCGGAAGACTGCAACGTGCTGCCCTCGGTCGATCCGATCATCGGCGAGACCGAGTCGATCGCGCGCGAGAAGCAGGCCTACATCAACGAGATGGTCGATCCCGAGGTGGCGCTGGCGCTGGTCTCGACGCACATCGGCGTCGATCTTTCCAAGTACCGGCTCGACCAGCCGCTCGAGAACATCGAGATCGAGCAGGGCGCGCGCGGCTCGTTCGAGGTCATCCTGCAGGGCACCAAGTCCCAGGGCCTGACGCTCGGCGAAGCCGCCAAGCGCTTCGCCACCAGCGAACTCTGCCCGCAGATCGTGGGCACTCCCCAGTCGGTGGCCGACCAGCTCCAGGACTATTTCGAGAGCGAGGCCTGCGACGGCTTCATCCTGACGCCCACCGTCTTCCCCGGCACCTGGGAGCAGTTCGCGCGCGCCGTCGTGCCGGAGCTGCAGCGGCGCGGCCTGTTCCGCACCGAGTACACCGGCCGGACGCTACGCGAGCATCTGCATGACTGACCGACGTGCTAGCCAACCTTCGCGATGCCCTTGATCGCGAGCGGCGGCTTGCCGGATTTCTCGGCGATGTCGCGGTCCTGCTGCTCGAGGGCGGCCTTCACCACGGCGTCGCCGCCGGCGGCTTCGTCGGTCGTCACACGGCGGTTCGAGCGCTGCGAGCCGTCTTCGTAGGTAACGTTGAACAGGACGTATTCCGGGCCGCGCCCGGTTCCAGGCTTCTTGGCCATCTGGCTCTCCAAAATGATCGGTGTGGCCAGTGTCCTGTCACAGTTCCGCTACGGGCGCATCCCATGTTTGCTGGGGCCGTTGCCGCGGAGCGGGGCCGCCAGGTCGACGAACTCGCAGAGGATCTTGCGCGTGTCGCGCGGATCGACGATCTCCTCGATCCAGAACGACTCGGCGCTGCGGAAGGGCGAACGCAGCTTGTTCAGGCGATCCTCGATCTCGCCCATCTTGGCCTTGCGGTCGGGCGCGGCGTCGAGATCGGCGCGGTACGCAGCCTCGATGCCTCCCTCCAGGGGCAGGGAGCCCCAGCGGCCGGACGGCCAGGCGTAGCGCCAGTTGAGCCGCGCGCCGTTCTGGTGCGCCGCTCCCGCCACGCCGAAGGCGTTGCGGATGATGAAGGTGCACCACGGCACGGTGGTCTGGAACATCGCCGACATGGTGCGCACGCCCTGTCGGATCACGCCGCTCTTCTCGGCCTCGAGACCGATCAGGAAGCCCGGGCAGTCGCAGAAGTAGACGATCGGCAGATGGAACGTCTCGGCCATGTCGACGAAGCGCGCAACCTTCTGGCAGGCGTCGGCCGTCCAGCCGCCGCCGTAGAACATCGGATCGCTCGCCATCACCGCGACCGGCCAGCCGTCGATGCGCGCGAACGCGGTCACGACGGAGCGGCCGTAGAGTTTGCCCATCTCGAAGAAGCTGCCCTTGTCGACGATCTTCTCGACCAGCGGACGGATCTTGTAGACCTTGCGCAGGTCGCGCGGGATCGCCTCGAACAGCGACTCCTCGCGGCGCGCGGGATCGTCGGTCGGCGTCGTGCGCGGCGGCGTGTCGTAAACGGAAGAGGGCAGGTAGGACAGAAAGCGGCGTGCGAGGGCGAAGGCCTCGTCCTCCGTGTCCGTCGCCTCATCGATCGCGCCGGCGCGGAGATGGATCTCCCAGCCGCCCAGCTCCTGCTTGTCGTACTGCTTGGCGCTGAGGCGATTCACGACCGGCGGACCCGCCACGAACATCGCGGAGGTTTCCTTCACCATCACCGAGTAGTGCGTGGCGGCGAGGCGCGCGGCGCCGAGCCCGGCGACCGAGCCGAGGCCAAGGCCGACGGTCGGCACGACGCCCATGTTCTCGACCGTCCACTCCCAACCCTTCACCTCGGGCACGTTGGCGCGGCCGGTGGTCTCGATGGTCTTGACCGAGCCGCCACCGCCCGAGCCCTCGATCAGGCGCACGATTGGAACGCGATACTGATTGGCGTAGCGCTCGATGAAGATTGCCTTGCCCTTGATGGTGGCGTCGGCCGAGCCGCCGCGCACGGTGAAGTCGTCGCCGGTCACGGCCACGTGCCGGCCGTCGATCTTGGCGCGGCCCATCACCGAGTTGCCCGGCGTGAGGTCGACCAGGTCGTTCTTGCCGTCGTACTCGGCCATGCCGGCGACCGAGCCGATCTCGCGGAAGCTGTCCTTGTCGACAAGCCGGTCGATACGCTCGCGCACGGTCAGGCGGCCGCCATCGTGCTGGCGCTTTACCTTGTCGGCGCCGCCCATGCGCTTCGTCATCTCCTGACGCCGCCGCAGCTCGTCCATCTCCGGTTGCCAGACCATTTTAATTCCTCCCAGGTTCCCTTGGTATCAAAGATCGGCGTCTATGCCGAGAGCGGGAAATCGGCCAACATCCGCCCCATGAAAGATCCGCTCCTCACCGCCTCGATGCAGGTCGTCGTGCGCGAAGACTGGCTGAAGAAGACCGTCGAGCCGATCCTCGATCCGGGCCTGCCGATCGTCGACCCGCATCACCATCTCTGGACGCACGCCGACGAGGTCTATGTCCTGCCCGACCTGCTGGGCGACACCGGCAGCGGCCACGACATCCGCGGCACGATCTTCGTGCAGTGCGCGGAGATGTATCGCGCGGGCGGCCCCGAGGAAGAGAAGTCGCTGGGCGAGACGGAGTATGTAACCGGCGTCGCGGCGACCAGCGCCAGCGGCCGTCATGGCAAGACGCGCGCGTGCGCCGGCATCATCGGCATGGTCGATCTCACCCTGGGCGACAGGGTGACTGCACTGCTCGAGAAGCATGTGGCGATCGCCGGAATGCGCTTCTGCGGCATCCGCAACCGCACGGCGTGGCATCCGTCGCCGGAGGTGCGCTCCAACCTGGTGTCGCCGCCGCCGGGGCCGCTGGAGAATCCCGCCTTCATCACAGGCGCGAAGCGTCTTGCCGCGTTCGGCCTGCCGCTCGACGTCTGGGCCTATCACACCCAGTTGCCGCACCTGGAAAAGCTCGCGCGCGCGGTGCCCGAGCTCACGGTCGTGGTCGACCATGTCGGCGGCCCGCTCGGTGTCGGCCCCTTCTTCGGCAAGCGCGACGAGGTCTTCCCGGTATGGAAGAAGCAGATGCAGACGCTCGCGGCACTGCCGAACGTGGTGGTGAAGGTGGGCGGTCTCACCATGCAGGTGAGCGGCTTCGAGTTTCACCGCCAGCCCAGGCCGCCGGGGTCGGAGGAATTGGCCAAGGCGTGGCGGCCCTACGTCGAGACCTGCATCGAGGCTTTCGGCGCCCAGCGCTGCATGTTCGAGAGCAACTTCCCGGTCGACAAGGGCATGTGCAGCTATCCCGTGCTGTGGAATGCGCTGAAGCGGCTGGTGGGCGGAGCGGGGGCCGCCGAGAAGACGGCTTTGTTCAGCGGCACGGCAATGAAAACCTATCGCCTGTCGCGCCTGCCCGAGGCGCTCGCGATCGATCTCGCACCGCGCTGAGGCAATTGTTTCAATCGTCTCAATGCCCGGTCGGCGTGTACCGCCGGGGGCCGGATCGGCGTACGCTTCGCGCATGAGCGACGCGAGTTTCAATCCGCGCGCCGGGACCGAAACCGGCACGATCGACGAGACCGGCAACAGCAGCGTGCTGCTGGTGGCGCGCTGCCTCGTCGCCGGATTGTTCCTTTGGTCGGGCATCGGCCAGGTGCAAGGCTACGACGAGACCGCGGCATTCATGATCCATAGCGGCGTGATGTCGAACCTGCTGCCGATCGCGGTGTTCATCGAGATGGCCGGCGGCATCCTGCTGATCGTGGGCTATCGCATGCGCCTCACGGTGCTGGTGCTCGCGAGCTTCAGTGTGCTGACGGCGCTGCTGTTCCACGCCAACTTCTTCGACCACCAGCAGATGTTCCACTTCCTGAAGAATTGCGCCATCGCGGGCGGCCTGCTGTCGCTCTACGTCGCGGGCCCGGGCAAGCTCTCGTTCGACGGCTTGAGCGTCGGTGAAGAACCCTAGAAGACGACGCCGTCGATCAGGTTTTCTTCGTACAGTTTCACGAGATCGATGCCGCCCGGCGGACGCGCGGTCTGGAAGCCCGCGATCGCGGACTTGAGCCGCACCTCCTGGTCGCGGCGCAGCTTTTCCGCTTCCTCCACCGAGATTGCCTCGAAGCGCACGGTCTGCCCCGGCAGCAGCCGGCCGAAGCGCGGCAGGTCGACCGAGGCCACCGTCGCGATCTTGGAGTAGCCGCCCACGGTTTGCCGGTCGCCCAGCAGCACGATCGGCAAGCCCGCGCCCGGCACCTGGATGGCGCCGGGGCCGATGCCGTCGGAGATGATGTCGGCGCCTTTGGCGTGCTCGATCACAGGACCGTCGAGGCGGATGCCCATGCGGTCGGCTTCCTTGGAGACCTTGTAGTCGGACTCGATGAAGGTCTTGCGGCCCTTGGCGCTGAAGTAATCGTCCTGCGGGCCCCAGATCACGCGGATCGGGCCCTTGCCGTAGTCGAACGGGGCACCGAGCTTGCGCTCGTTGCCGGCCGGCGCGTTCTCCTTGGCAAGCGGGAGCACGTCGCCCGCGGCCAGCTTGCGGCCGTCGAAGCCGCCGACGCCGGCGCGCGAATAAGTCGAGAGGCTGCCCATGAACAGCGGTATCGCAAGCCCGCCCGCAATCGCGAGATAAGCAGTGCTCGATCCGTCGATCATGCCGACCCGCAGGATCTGACCGCGCTTCAAGAGATGCGATCGATCCGACTCGATCGGCTTGGGTTGCGTGTCCGGTCCGTCGATCAGCGACGGCGACAGCGGCCCCACGAGCGCGATGCGCAGGCTGTCGGCCTCGACCAGCAGATCCGGACCCATTACGCCGATCTCGATGCCCGCCGTGCCGGGCGGATTTCCGACCAGTGCATTGGCGAGGCTGAGCGCGATGCGGTCCATTGCGCCGGCCGTCGGCATGCCGAGCGCCATGAATCCGATGCGGCCGAAATCCTGGACCGTGTCGAACAGGCCGGGCCGCACGACTTTCAGCGCCGCACTCATGCCTTAACCAGCTTGTTCCAGTCGAGCGTGCCGCGCTCGGCCTCCTGCGCCATGCGGTCGTAGGTCTTGCGGTCGATGCGCTGGAAGGTGACCGTATCGCCTGGCGCCAGGAACACCGGCTGCGGCTGGCGCTGGTCGAACATCATGAGCGGCGTGCGGCCGATCAGGTGCCAGCCGCCCGGGCTCTCGAACGGGTAGATCGTCGTCATGTCCATGGCGATGGCCACGGTCGAGCGCGGCAGGCGGACCCGCGGCTGGCTGCGCCGCGGCAAATATAAGGACGGATCGAGCCCCGCGATGTAGGCCAAGCCGGGCATGAACCCCAGAACGTAGACCTTGAAGGCGGAATTGAGATGCGCCTCGATTACCTGCTCGGGCGTCTTCCCGGTACTTTTGGCGACTTCCTTGAGGTCGGGCGCGAACTCCTCGCCGTCATAGCAGCAGGGAATGGTGACTTGCCGCGTCTTGCCGTCGGCCTTCAGTCCCTTGGCGATCAGCGCCTCGATTTCGGGCAGCAGCTCGGCCCGCGTGGTGGACACCGGATCGTAGGTCACCATCAGGGACCGCATGGTCGGCACGGTCTCGACCACGCCCGCCCGCTGGCCGGCCGCCTTGGCCTTGCCGATTGCGGCATGCAAGGCCATGACCTGGCCGTTGATGACAGGCGATATTTCGTTGCCGAATTCGACCGTAAAGGCAGTATCGCCGCAGGAGAGGTACCGAAC
>CAIMEE010000479.1 GCA_903839865.1 Enhydrobacter aerosaccus
AGACGTTGCTGGCCGACATCGACAAGGACACTGTCGAGTTCCAGCCCAACTATGACGAGCGCGAGAGCGAGCCGACGGTTCTGCCGGCGGCGTATCCGAATTTGCTGGCCAATGGCGCGGGCGGCATCGCCGTCGGCATGGCGACCAACATCCCGCCGCACAATCTCGGCGAGCTGATCGATGCCTGCTGCGCGCTGATCGACAATCCCGATCTGACCATCCAGCAGGTAATGGAATACGTGCCGGGTCCGGACTTCCCGACCGGCGGCATCATCCTGGGCCGCAACGGCATCCGCGCCGGCTATGAACTCGGTCGCGGCTCGCTGATCATGCGCGCCAAGACCCGGGTCGAGGAAAACCGCTCTGGCCGCGAGTCGATCATCGTCTCGGAAATTCCCTACCAGGAGAACAAGGCGCGCCTGCACGAGCGCATCGCCGAAGTGGTGCGCGACAAGAAGGTCGAAGGTATCTCCGAGATCCGCGACGAGAGCGATCGCGACGGCGTTCGCCTGGTGATCGAGCTCAAGCGCGACGCCATGGCCGACGTCGTGCTGAACCAGCTCTACCGCTTCACGCCGCTACAGACCTCGTTCGGCATCAACGCGCTCGCCCTCGACGGCGGCCGTCCGAAGCTGATGAGCATCAAGGAGTTGCTCGAGGCGTTCATCCGCTTCCGCGCCGAGGTGATCACGCGGCGCACCAAGTTCGAGCTCAACCACGCCCGCGACCGTGCCCATGTGCTGGTCGGTCTCGCCATCGCCGTCGCCAACATCGACGAGGTGATCGAGCTGATCCGCCGTTCGCCCGATCCGGTCGTGGCGCGCGAGCGCCTGATGGCCAAGGAGTGGCCGGCATCGGACGTTGCGCCGTTGATCGCGCTGATCGCCGAACCGGGCCGTGAGGTCTCCGCCGAGGGCACCTACAAGCTTTCCGAGATCCAGGCGCGTGCCATCCTGGAACTGCGTCTGCAACGCCTGACTGGCCTCGAACGCGACAAGATCGCCGAGGAGCTGGGAGAGGTCGCCAAGCTGATCGAAGGCTATCTCGAACTGCTGGGCGACCGCGACAAGCTGTTCGCGCTGATGCGCAAGGAGCTGATCGAGATCAAGGATCAGTTCGCCACGCCGCGCCGTACCGAGATCGTCGACAACGAGTTCGAGCAGGACATCGAGGACCTGATCCAGCGCGAGGACATGGTGGTCACGGTCACGCACGGCGGGTACGTGAAGCGCGTGCCAGTGTCCGCCTATCGAGCGCAGCGCCGTGGCGGCAAGGGGCGCTCGGGCATGGCCACGCGCGAGGACGATTTCGTATCGTCGCTGTTCGTCGCCAACACCCACACGCCGGTGCTGTTCTTCTCCAGCCGCGGCATCGTCTACAAGCTCAAGGTCTGGCGCCTTCCCCTTGGCGCCCCGCAGGCGCGCGGCAAGGCGTTCGTGAACCTGCTGCCGCTCGCCGAGGGCGAGACGATCACGAACTTCATGCCGATGCCGGAGGACGAAGCGAGCTGGACGACGCTCAACGTCATGTTTGCCACCGCGCGCGGTGGCGTGCGCCGCAACGAGCTCGGCGACTTCGTGAACGTGAACCAGAACGGCAAGATCGCCATGAAGTTCGAGGGTGAGGATGCCGGCGACCGCCTGATCGGCGTCGGCGTCTGCACCGAGGAACAGGACGTGCTGCTGGCGACCAGGCTCGGCCGCTCCATGCGCTTCCCGGTCTCGACCGTGCGTGTCTTCGCCAGCCGCAACTCGACCGGCGTGCGCGGCATCGCGCTGGCAGAAGGCGACGAGGTGATTTCCATGTCCCTGGTCGACAGCGGCAAGGGCATCACGACCGAAGATCGCGACGCTTATCTGCGCCAGTCGCGCGCCTTGCGCCAGGCGGAGAATGCGGCCGAGAGCGCCGAGGAAGAGGCGGCTCCCGCGGCCGAGGAGGCTGCTGCACCCGCGACGACCCTGTCGCCGGAGCGCTTCAAGGAACTGCAGGAGAAGGAAGAGTTCGTGCTGACCGTTGCCTCCTCGGGCTTCGGCAAGCGGACTTCGGCTTACGAGTACCGCGTGACCGGACGTGGCGGCAAAGGCGTTGAGCTGATGAACCTGGCCAAGGGCGGACAGGTCGTGGCCGCCTTCCCGATCGAGCAGAGTGAGCAGATCATGCTGGTCACCGACGCGGGTACCTTGATCCGCTGCCCGGTCGACGGCGTTCGCATCGCGGGACGTGGCACGCGCGGCGTGCGCATCGTCAATGTCAGCGACGGCGAGCGTGTGGTCTCCGCGATCCGCATCGGCGAGGACGACGACGGCAGCTCCAATGGCAGTGCAAGCGGAAATGGCGAAGACCATTCCGAAACAAACGGTGGATAAGGCCGGCCCGTGTCGCTAAGACTTCGCCGCTGTAACCGGCGCACTCATTGTCGGAAAACGAGGGGGAATCATGGCCGTGGAACGCACGGGTGTGTATCCGGGCACGTTCGATCCTATCACGAGCGGGCACATGGAAGTGATTCGGCGCTCCTTGCGCCTGGTCGACAAGTTGGTGATCGGGCCGGCCATCAATATTGGCAAGGGGCCGCTGTTCTCCCTCGAGGAGCGGATCGAGATCATCAAGGAGGACATCGCGGACTTTCCACAGGCCGATCGCGATCGTATCGAGGTCGTGCCGTTCGAGGGACTGCTGATCCATTTCGCACGTCAGGTGAACGCCGGGGTGATCATCCGCGGACTGCGCGCGGTTTCGGACTTCGAGTACGAAATTCAGATGGCCAACATGAATGCCCGCATGGAGCCGAACGTGGAAACCATCTTCCTGATGGCATCGGACCGGCACCAGTTCATCTCCTCCTCGCTGGTCAAGGATATTGCCCGGCTGGGCGGCGACACCTCGCAATTCGTGTCCAAAAAGGTCTTTCAGCGCCTGAAAATGAAGTTTTCGGCAAATTGACCCCCCGTGCGGCTGCGTTGACCATGGGGCCGTCAGACCTTATACGAGCGCCGCGCGGGGTTTCGGCCTGCGGCGCAAAGCCGGAGCGGGCCCGTAGCTCAACGGTAGAGCATCTGACTTTTAATCAGAGGGTCGTTGGTTCGACACCAACCGGGCCCACCACTGGACCGAACAGGGAGAAGCGCGGCTCATGCCGTCGGTGAACGTCGTCAACGGCAAACAGATCGTGGTCGAGAATTCCGGCCCGTCGCAGCGCTTGGTTCGCTTTATCAGCAAGCCGTTCGTGCAGATGTGGCAGCACCAGGACCTGATCGCTGCCATCCTGCGCCGCGAAATGAGCGAGCGGTTCAAGGGATCGATCGCTGGCTGGGTGTGGGCGATCGTGGCGCCGCTGCTGGCGATCGCGGTCTATACTTTCTTCTTCTCGAGCAAGCTTGAGATGCCGGCGATGTACTCGGTGACGAAGGATCCGGGCGTCAACTACGCTTTGTTCATCCTCAGCGGCATCGTCGTTTTCAATTTCTGGTCCGAAATGGCCTTTCGGGCGCCGATGCTGCTGCATGAGTACACGCACTTCATCAAGCAGACGATCTTCCCGAGCGACATGCTGGCGGTCATCTCGACGCTTCGTGCGACCGCCTACACGTTGATCTCGATCACTGTGCTGCTGATCTTCCAGGTCAGTGTCGTGCACAGCCTGCCCCTGACGGTGCTGCTCCTGCCGCTCATCCTGATCCCGTTCATCGCATTCCTGGTCGGTATGTCCTGGTTCCTGTGTGCGATCGGCGCCTTCACGCGCGATGCCGGATACCTGATGATCAATATTGCGCCGCTGTTCATGTTCGCGACGCCGGTGTTCTATCCGCACACCATGCTGCCTGCGCCATGGGATTTCTGGATCTACGCCAACGCGCTCACGGGATACGTCGAGGTCATGCGCGACATCGTGCTGCTCGGCAAGCTGCCGGACTGGCACGTCTATCTCTGGACGATCGTGACGTCGGTGTTCACGTTCTACTTCGGCTATTGGTTCTTCGACAGGTATCGGAATGTCATTGTCGACGTCATCTGACATCGTCGTCAGGACCAAGAGTCTCGGCAAGGCTTACCAGCTTTATGCCCGGCGCAACGATTGGCTTAAGCAAGTCATGTTCGGCTGGTGGAAGTCCTTCTTCAAGCCGTTCTGGGTGCTGCGCGACATCGACCTCGAGGTTCATCGCGGTGAAAGCATCGGTATCCTGGGCCGCAACGGCTGTGGCAAGTCGACCTTGCTCCAGGTGATCTGCGGCATGACGCTGCCGTCCCATGGCGAGCTCAGGGTGAAGGGACGCATTGCGCCCGTGCTGGCGCTTGGCTCGACCTTCGATCTCGAGCTGTCGGGTCGCGAGAACGTGATGATCGGCGGCGCGGTGCTGGGGCTCAAGCGGTCCGAGGTGTTGCGCAAATTCAGCTCTATCTCGGAGTTCGCGGGCATCGGCGATTACATGGACCAGCCGGTGAAGCACTATTCGATGGGCATGCGCACGCGGCTTGCCTTCTCGATCTGCGCCCACGTCGAGGCCGAGATTCTCGTTGTCGACGAGGCGTTGGCCGTCGGCGATGCCGCCTTCCAGCGCAAGTGCCTGGACTGGATCGACAATTTCCGCAAGACCGGCACGCTGCTCTTCGTTTCGCATTCGATGGCTGAGGTCCGCCGGCTGTGCACTCGCGCGATCTGGATCGAGGAAGGCCGCATCCGCGAGCAGGGCGATCCGAGCACGGTGATCCGCAACTATCACCGCGCCCTGCTGGTGGAAAAGGACGACGTCCACCGCTTCTCGGCCAGCGAGTAGCGGCGGATGACAGCGGGCGCCCTGGCGTGGGCAGGCCTTGGCTGGTGGACGGCGAGTACCGCGCTGCATTGGGCGACCGCCGTACTGGCCGGCCAGCGCCGGTCGTCACCAGACCGTCTTTCCGCCGTCAGCCACTCTCCTGCCGATTTCTCGATCGTTGCACCGATGAGCGGAGCCTCGGACGCTTCGAGTGCATACGTACAGGCCTTGATGGCGCTGTCGGCCGCCGGCGCCGAAGTCCTGATTTGCGTGGCTTCGCCGGACGATGAAGCCGTGGCGCCGGTGCGCACCCTGTGGCCCGACGCACCGATCCTCGTCGGCAACGACACCACCTTCAATCCCAAGATGAACAATGTGCGCAAGGGTCTCGAGGCCGCAAGCCGCCCGCTCGTGGCCTTGTGCGACGCGGGCATTCTGCTCGATGCCGAGAACCTGCGCCGTGCCGCGCTGCCGCTATCCGGCTCCGTCGGCCTTGTTCTTGCCCTCAAGGCAGGAGAAGCGCCTGGCAACTTCGCCGCGGAACTCGAACGCTCCTATATCGACAGCCAGCAGGCGCGCTTCCTCCTTGCGGCCGATCGGATCGGCATTGCCGTCGCCTCCGGCGGCGTGACCCTGATTTCGCGCGATACACTGCAGCGGATCGGCAACTGGCGCGGTTTCAATCGCTGGATCGCCGACGACTATTCCGTGACCCGCTCGGTGCGTGAGCTTGGGCTCAAGACGACCCTGGGCGATTTCATGGTGCGTCTGCCGCTCGGGAAACGCGAATGGCCGGTCGTGTGGCGCCGCCAGGTGCGCTGGGCGCGTACAAGGATGCATCTCCCGGTATGGCCGCTGGTTGTCTGGGAACCCTTCATCGGGTGGATGCTCTCCGGGATCGCGGGTGTTGCGGGACTGATCGGCGCAGGAGTGAACATGGAAATCGTGGGCGGGTGCGCGGTCATGCACTCGCTCCTCTGGATGGCAGGGGAAAAATGGTTCATGTCGCAACACGGGCTGGCTTTCGGTTGGCGCGCGGCCGCGGCGACGCTGGTTCGCGAGATTCTCGCCCCGGCTCTGATGATCAGCGCCCTGAGCAGTCGCGCGATCATGTGGCGCGGCACCGATCTTGGCGGGCAATGGCGTACGACGGGCGCACGCGAACTCGGGGATGAAGCGCCGGAGCAGGCCGTATTGAACGACGTGGATATGTCCAGAGACATCGAGGTCGTGAATCTGCCCGACTGCGTCGACTCCACGACGGCGGAAGCCATCGAGCAATCGATACTCAGCAGGATCGTGCCGGGCGGGCGCTTGATCGTCGATGGTGTCGAGGTCACCTATATGGGAGCGGCGGGTGTACGTGCCCTTGCGGGCATCCTGCATCATGCCCAAACCGCCGGGGCACGGATTGTCTTTTGCCGGTTCGCTGGTCCTGCGGCAGATTGCCTTGTGGTCAGCGGCTTTTCCAGGCTGCTTGACGTCGCCGAATCGGTCGAGGAAGCAACGGTCCGTCTCCAATCGGGCCTGTTAGCGGAGCCTGTCGAGCGCTTGCACCCGCGCGGTGCGACAGGGTAATTACTGTAACGGCTGGGCGAGACCAAAGGGACGCGGGACGGCATCGTGCCGACCGTTCTGCACGGAGAGGCGAATTTGACAATTTGGAGCTGGCTGCGCGCCATCGCGCGACCCACTGCCATTGTCCTCGGCTTAGGTATCGTTGCCGGCTGCCAGGTTATTCCCGGAGACGGCCCGTGGATGAACGACGCGAGCTCTCGCACCACCGAGGCATTGCCATTCGACGTCATCGATCTCACGCCGACCACTGTTGTGGCCTACAGACCCCCGGCGACCGTCGATGTCCCGTCGGTGACCAGCGGCCTCTCGGCCGGTGGACGCATCGCGGTCGCTCCGGGCGACGTGCTCAAGGTCCGGATCTTCGAACCCTATGAAGGCAGCGTATTCCCGACCATTCAGCGTCCTGGCGCCGATCTGGGTGCCCAGCGCGTCATGGACGACGGTACTATCAGCGTTCCCTATCTTGGCACGGTGGCTGTCGCCGGCCTCGATCTCACGCGTATCGAGCAGCGCATCGCCGGTGAATTGACCGCCAAGGGCAAGGCTCAGGACCCCCAGGTGATCGTCGAATTCGTTGCCGATCGCACGCACACGATAATGGTGTCCGGGGACGTGAAGAATCCGGGGCGACTGTCCATCCTCGATGGCGTCCGGTCTGTCGTGGACGCCATCAATCGTGCTGGTGGGCTGAACAATACCCCCGCCGCCCAGGCGGAAGTGGTGGTCCGGCGCAACGGCCAACCCATCCTTCAAGCCCAGTATTCCGAGTTGCTGGCCGGCCACGATATTCCGATCCAGAAAGGCGACGAAATCGTCGTTCGGCCGAATTCGCGACTTTTTACAGTGCTGGGCGCCGTCGCCAAGGCCGGGAATGTCGAACTGACCAAGACCAACATGACCCTTCTCGAGGCCCTGGGGGCGGTCAGTGGCCTGAACGACGAGCGGGCGAACAAAACCGGCGTTTTTGTCTTCCGGATGGGCGACTTGCAGAGCAATCCCAATGCTCGGGGGCGGGTTTTTCGTCTAGACCTGAACCAGCCAGTGTCTATCTTTGTGGCGCAGCAATTCGGCGTTCAGGCCCGTGATGTGCTCTACGTCACGAATGCGCCACTTTATGAGTACAACAAGATTCTGACCGCCATTTATCGGACGTTCTCAATCGTGGGCATCGCGAAGGGTACTGTAACCCCGACGACCACGTTCTGAACTGCGGAAGCGGTTTGACGTAGCATTGGATACGGATAGGGATGGCGCGAGCGCAAAAATTCAGATGGAGTGCAGTGGGCGTGGCGATAATCGTCGCGG
>CAIMEE010000480.1 GCA_903839865.1 Enhydrobacter aerosaccus
CCGTTGATCTTGGAGATGCGGCCGCGCAGCGACGGCACCTCGTCGAGCGCACCGGCGCCGGGTATGGCGGCAATCGCCTTCCGGAAGGTGTCGATCTGGCTCGACTGGATGTCGACGAAGAAGAAGGCGGGCGCATCCTTTGGAATGCGGCTGGTGATCTGGTCGCGCAGGTTGCCCTGGATCAGCGCCGTACCCACCAGCACCGTGAGGCCGAGCCCCAGCGACAGCATGACGATCGGCGTCGGCGCGCCCGGCCGGTGCAGGTTCGCGAGCGCAAGACGCAAGGCTGCGAACCGCGGCTTGCCCGCCTTGGCCGCCGCCAGCATCAAGCCGTAGGCCAGGGCCGGAAAGGCGAGGAAGGCGCCGACCGAGCCCATCACGAAGAAGGCGCCGATGCGCTTTTCGACCGCCGTGAAGACGGTGAAGAGAGCCAGCGCCAGCGCCACACCGCCCAGCACCAGCGCGTCGCGCCAGCCCAGCCTCTGCCACCCGAAGCGACTCTTGAGCGGCACGATGGCACCGCGCATCAGGGTTGCCGCCGGCACGATCCGCGCGCGCATCAGCGGCAGGAGCGCGAACAGGAGCGAGACCAGCACGCCGAAGCCGGCGGCGACGAGGATCGGCCGCGCATAGATGTCGATGCGCGCGCGCACCGGCAGGAGATCGGCGATCAGCGTGCGGGCCGCGAACGGCAGGCCGACGCCCAGCACGATGCCGATCGCGATGCCGACCAGTGCCAGGGCCGCCAATTGCAGGAAATACGTCGAGAAGATCAGCCGCTGCGGCGCGCCCAGGCATTTCATGGTGGCGATGGTGCGCTGGCGCGTGGCGAGGAAGCTCGACACCGAATTGCCGACGCCGACGCCGCCCACCAGCAGAGAGGAGAGGCCGATCAGGCCCAGGAACTGCGTCAGGCGATCGAGCCAGAAGCGGATGCCGCCGCCGGCATCGGCCAGACCCTGCACCCGCCAGCCGTCGCGCGGATAGCGCGCGCGGATGGCCTCGACGGCGGAGGTATCGGACGTGCCCGGCGGCAGGCGCAGGCGATATTGCCAGCTGAGAAGACTGCCGGGCTGCAGCAGCGCGGACTCGGCCAGCGCGTCGAACGACATCATGAGACGCGGACCGAGGCTCGCGAAGGCGTTGAGACCGTTGTCCGGCTCGCGCGCGATCAGCGCCCGCACCTGCACGGTCGCCTCGCCCACCTTGACCATGTCGCCCAGCGCGATGTTCATGCGCTTGAGCGCCGCCTCTTCGACCACCGCGCCCCACACGCCGTCGCGCCTGGCCAAGGCATCGGCCAGCGATCCGCCCTCTTTGAGATCCAGTCGCCCGTAGAGCGGATAGGCCTGCTCGACCGCCTTGAGCTGGATCAGGGTGGCGCGGCCGCCCTCCTTCACCGGATGCGCCATGGCGCGGCTGTCGATCCAGCGCGTGAGCGTGCCCTGCTGGCGCAGGAACGCCTCCTGCTCGGGCGCGGCCTCGCGGTAGAGCACCGAGACCGAGACGTCGCCGCCCAGGATCTCGCGGCTGTCGGCCTTCACGCCCTCCTCGACCGCGCGGCTGAACGACAGGATCGCGGCGATGGCGCCGACGCCCAGCGCCAGGCAGGCGATGAACAGGCGAAAGCCGCCCAGCCCGCTCCTCATCTCGCGTCGCGCGAGGCGGAAGGCCAAATTCATGGCAAGAACGTCACTGCGCGGCTGCGGCTGTTTGCGTGCGCTCGTCGCTCACCACGAGCCCGTCGGCGACCCGCACGATGCGGTCGCACCGCCCGGCCAGCACCAGGTCGTGGGTGATGAGAATGAGCGTGGTGCCCTCGGCGCGCGCCAGCTCGAACAGCAGGTCCATCACCTGCTTGCCGGTGGCGCCGTCGAGATTGCCGGTGGGCTCATCCGCCAGCAGCAGCTTGGGTCGGCCGACGAAAGCGCGAGCGACCGCCACCCTCTGCTGCTCGCCGCCCGACAATTGCGCCGGATAGTGCGTGAGACGGTGGCCGAGCCCGACGCGTTCCAGGGCCGATTGCGCCGCATCGAAGGCGTCGCGGCGGCCCGCGAACTCGAGCGGCAGCGCCACGTTCTCCAGCGCCGTCATGGTGGGAATGAGATGGAACCCCTGGAAGACGATGCCGATATGGTCGCGCCGCAACTGCGCGCGGGCATCGTCGCCGAGCGGCCCGAGATCGCGGCCGGCCACCTGCACGGTGCCCGAGGTGGCGCGCTCGAGCGCGCCCACGATCATCATCAGGCTCGATTTGCCGGCACCCGACGGGCCCACGACCGCGGCGATTTCACCGGCGTTTATGTCGAGGCTGACGCCGCGCAGGATATTGACCGTGCCGGCATCGCTTGCCATGTCGAGATGGACGTCCACGAGGCGGACGATGGGCGCGGTAGCGCTAGGAAGGGTGTTCACGGCCATGAGTCTTGCCAAGGGATATGGTCGTTTTGCGGCCGTGGTCAATTCACTGCTGCTTGTTCTTTTGTGCCTTGTTCCGTTCGTGGCGC
>CAIMEE010000481.1 GCA_903839865.1 Enhydrobacter aerosaccus
GCACGAGGTAGGCGCCGATGTCGCCGGCGGTCGCGTCGGCCGCCTCGGCCCACTCCTGGCGGTGGCTCTCGGGCCGGCCGCCATCGACGGCCGCGGCCCGCTGCCGGCGAAGCGTGCGCACCAGCTCGGCAAGGCGCCCCAGCGCCACCGCGAGATGCAGGTGGCAGTTCACCACGCGCGCCGCGGCCCTCTCGTGGGGCAGGCGCCATTCCTCCGACGGATGCGATCCGTGACCTGCGGTCTCCGGATCGCCCGCGAGCAGGCGCCACTCGGCCACGGCCCACTCGAGCTCTGCCCGGCAGGTTTCCACCAGCCAGAGCCGGGGCGACGTCGCCCCCCGCCACGCAATGCACGCCAGGCGTCGGGCAACGAACGAGGAAGAAGCGGGCTGCCGTCGCGAGGCCTGCGGTACGGGGGAGGGCATCGGCGTAAAATTGCGTAAGTCGCAATAAATGTCAATGCGAAAATAGCATCTATAAACCGTGCCGCGCGGGGTGACGCCGGGCGCTTGCCGCGCGACAGTGGGGCCATGAAAGAAGTCGGCTTATGGACGGCGCTGTTCGCGGCCTGCGCCGTCGGCGCCATTGCCTACGAACTGCGCCGTGACGTCATTCCCCTCTGGCGCCTTGCCCTTGCCCCGCTTGCCGCCGTCGCGTGCGCGCTGTCGCTGCCGCCGTCGCGTGCGCGCTGTCGCTGCCGCCGGAGCCGCGCTGGCTGGGCGCGGCGATCGGCGCGGCCGTGGTCGGTATCGTGGCGGGCAGCGTGCGCGGGTTGTCGACGACGCTGCGCGTCGATCACATGTGGAAGCTGGTGCGGCTGAGACGGGCCGAGATGGACGGCCTCGCGGCGGCCCTGGTGCTGGCGGTCCTGGCAGGCGCCAATATCGCGCCCGTCGTCGACTTCGTCACCCGACGGTTCACGCCGCCGCCCTTCGCCGCCATCGCGTTTCTGTGCGCCGGCTACCTGGTCGGGCGCGCCGCCTCGATCGGGATTCGCAGCCGCTCGACCCCGCACGACGACATGCGGCCGGACGCCGTCTAGCGCCCGGCAATAGTTGCAGTCGGCCGCCGCCGTGCTGGCGTGCGGCAATCGGCATTGCCGCCGGATTTGCGCGCGCGTATTGGGGGAGGACGACACCAACGGCTGCCCGCCCATGTTGCCATTGACCGCCATCCACTTCTGCGCAGCGCTCCTCGCGCTGGCGGGATTCTGGGCGGTCCGCTTCGAGCTCAAGGGTAACGCGGTGCCGCTCTGGCGCTTCTTCGTTCCGGCCCTCGTCATCCTGCTGTGCTCGCTGCTGCTGCTGGGTGGCCTGTCGTCGCGCGGTCGCGGGCTGCTGATCGTCGCCCTGATCCTGGGCGTGCTGTCGGGCTGCGTGCGTGGCGTGTGGCTGCTGATGCGCGCCGATCACGCGTCGAAACTCGTGCGGCTGTCGCGCGTGCGCGATGGCGTCTGGATTGCCTTCGCCGCCGTCGTGTTCGCGATGATCGACGTCGGCGTCACCTTCCGCGCCGCTGCAGGCGCGGCGCCGTCACCTGTCTTCGCCGCGGCCGCGCGATCGTCATCGTCTCGCGCTCGGGCTCGGCCCAGCATCGCGACATGAGATCGAAGCGCTAGTCGTCTTCGCGGTCGGCGAACCACGCGCGCGAATCGGCGGCGACCAGCAGGGCGCACGAGCCGAACTGCAGCGCGCCCTGGGCCAGTGCCAGCACGGTCTCGAGTTGGATCGCACTGCCGTGCCGCAGCAGGGCGAACCAGGGCGCCACGCCCAGCGCCGACAGGACGATCAGGATCCACTTGCAGCGCGTGCTGCCGCGCCGGCTGATCCGCGCCACCAGGAAGAACACCAGCCCGGACACGGTGCACAGCGCGATGGCGAACACGATCGGGCTCAGCCGTCCGCGCAGCAGGTGATTGTAGGCGAAGGCGGCGTTGGCCCAGCCCAGCACCAGCGCCGTGCCCTGCAGCCGCTCGAACAGTCGGATCGAGCCCGGCGGGCCGCCGTCCGTGGGAACCGAAAGGTCCTTCAGGATGTTAACGGTCATTGCGGTAGTGTCCGCCTGGAGGGAGGGGTTGTAATGCAATTATATGTACCGTTTGTTGCGGCGATGGTCGCGATGGCCGGCCCCCTCACGGGCACGGCGTTCGCCCAGCCCGCAGCCACCCAACCGCCCTCGCTGGACGCGCTGACCGGCTGGGTCGCCGACGACAAGACCGGCTGCAAGATCTGGGACGCCGCTCCCGATCCCGCCGAGAAGATCACCTGGTCGGGCAAGTGCGAGGCTGGCATGGCCGATGGCCAGGGCATCCTGCAGTTCTACATCGGCGGCAAGCCCGCCGCGCGCTACGAGGGCGAGATGCGCAACGGCCGCGCCGACGGCCACGGCGTCAACGTCCAGCCCGACGGCACGCGCTACGAGGGCGGTTGGCGCAACAATGCGGCCAGCGGCCAGGGCGTCTACACCAAGGCGGGCGTGCGCTACGAAGGGAAGTGGTTCAACGGATGCCTGAAGCAGGGCGCCGCCGAACTCACTGTCGGCGTAACCCGTGAGTCGTGTGGGTTCAAACCCTAGGCTTCAGCCGTAGCGCTTCTCGGTGATGCACAGCGCCTTCGCCCATTTCTTCTTCGGCAGGTTGAAGTCCTTGGGCGGATTGTACTGGCGCACGTGCCAGTGGTCGGTAGTCACCTTAAGCAGGCGCTTCACCAGCGCCAGCATCGTGCCGCTGGCGTCTTCCTGGATGAACACGCAGTCGGTGCCCGGGCGGACCGGGATCGTGGGATTCACGACCACCTGGTCGCCGTGCTCGATCGCGGGGCTCATGCTGGCGCCGATCACGTAGAAGGCGAACGGGGCCTTCACGCCCTGCATGCGCTCGCTGCGGCGGATGTAGTCGATCGGCTCCGTGGTGAGCACGATCGAGCCGTCGCTGCCGGCTTCGGCCGAGGCCCACACCGGCACGTCCGGACGATCGCCGCTCTGCGGGATCGCCTGGATCATCTGGCTGTAGAGGCCGGTGCCGTCGTCGGGCGGCGTCGCCTTCAGGTAGCCCAGGATCGTCGGCAGCTCGTTTGCCTTGATCAGGCGCTCGCCCTTCAGCATGCGGTTGACGGCGGCGGCGTCCTTCCCGAGGGCGCGCGCGAGACCCGCCTGGCTGAAGCCCGGCCGGTCGAGTTGTTCGGCAATCCATTTGATATCCATACATCTAGTGTGCCTGTGTTGCGTGATCCGCAACAGTGCGTATATCGCAACTAAATTCTTGACATTAATTTGCGATATACGCAATAACCGCAACCATGCTCCAAGGCTTCCTGATCCGGCGCGCCGCCAGGCTCCGCCGCGAGGTCGTCGACCGCGAACGCGCGCTCTACGGCCGGCATTTCGACGACGCGATCTTCCTGCGCAAGCGCGGCTTCGGCGTGCACGTCGAGGCGACGCCTCACGGCCGCCGCTTCCGCCTCGGCAACCGGCTGATCAGCGGCACCGAACTCAAGGCCGTCGTCGCGCGCGAACGGCGGCTCCTCAAGCATGCCCGCAAACACACAAGCGAAGGAAACTGACATGGCCCGCATCCGCACCATCAAGCCCGAGTTCTTCACCTCCGACGACATCTGCGCGCTCTCGCCTCTCGCCCGCCTTCTCTATGTCGGGCTGTGGTGCGAGGCCGACCGCGAGGGCCGTCTGGTGTGGACGCCGGGCGTCATGAAGCGCCGCTATCTGCCCGACGATGCCTGCGATATCGAGGCGCTCGGCGCCGAACTCACCGGCCGCGGCCTGATCCGCCTCTACGGCGACGGGCTCGCGTGCATTCCAAGCTTTGCACGGCATCAGCATGTGAACATCCGTGAAGCTCAGTCGAAACTGCCGCCACCGCCCGGTGACGTTCAGGCGCAATTGCCGCTCGGAAGGGAAGGGGAAGGAAGGGAACGGGAAGGGGAGGGAACGGAGCGCGCGCACGCACATGCGCTGCCGCAGGACTGGAAGCCCGATGAAGAGGATCTCGCCTGGGCGGCGACGGCGCGTCCCGATCTCGACCGCACCGCGCTCGAGGCCGAGAGCGAACGCTTCTGCCATCACGCGGCGGCCAACCGGCGCACGGCCCATCGCTGGGGACCGGCGTGGCGGATCTGGATCAGCAAGGCGCATCCGCCGGCCGCGCGGCTGGCCGAGCGGCCCGGTTTCGCGGGCGAGAACCGCAAGGACGCCGCGGTGCCCGAGCGCGAGACCGAGGCGCAGTGGCGCGCCCGCCTCGCGCGCTACCGGCCAGGCAAGTTCTGGCTCGAGGGCGACTGGGGACCGCGGCCGGAGTCGGGCAATGCGCGCGTGCCGCCCCACCTGCTGGCCGATTGGCGCAAGCAGTCGGAGGCGGCATGACATGCCGCGGAGTCTGCGACCGATCCTCGACGTCGCGGCGGGCAATCTCATGCTGATGATCGCAATCCATCAGGACAGGCCATGCCCAACCAACGAGGAGATCATGGAATGGACTGGCGTCCCGCGCGGCCGTCTCAATGCCTGGTTCGCCGAACTCGAGGCGCGCGGCATCCTCGAGGTCCAGCGCAAGGGTCTCGGGCCGCCGCGGCGGCGCCGCCTGCGCGCGGTGGGCGGCAGCTGGACCGGCTGGACCGCGCGGCGCAACAAGCGGAGGAGCGGACGATGAAGCGGCGGCGCATGACCGACGAGGAGATCCTGGACGCCTTCGAAACGATCCTGAAGGGCGCGATGGCGGCGGAGCAGTGGGCGCCCGCGATCCGGGCAGGCGAGCTGCTCGGCAAGCAGGCCGGGCTGTGGAAGAGCGAGGCCGTGCCGCAAACCTCGCTGGCCGACATGATAAACGAAGCCGCCGCAAAAGGCGGCGACGATGGGCGGCAACCGTAATAGGATGGCAGGGAGGCCGCAGGGGAGCACGTTGAGTAAGGATCCAAACCGATATTGGTGGGTGTCGCTGGTGCTGGTTTTCGGCACCACGGTCGGATTCTGGTATTTCCAGCAGAGGATGTTCCCCGCCAGCGACGGCGGCCTGGGAGCGCTCATCGGCTTCCTGATGGGAGCGTTCCTGGCCGCCCTGTTCGAGGACTATATCGACCAGAACGCCAAGTGAGCGGGCAGGCAAGCTGGTGGTAAGCCAATCGGCGCATTTCCGCCCCTTCGGTATCGGAATATGATCGCCGCCGATAACCGCGTGAGGCAGATCGACCTTGGCTGAAGTGACGAATACCCCACCGGGCAACGGAGCGCCCGTCGGCGAGACCGATTTCGCCGCGCTGGCGCCGGGCCAGATGATCGGCCGGTATCAGATCGTGTCGATCCTGGGCCAGGGCGGGTTCGGCATCACCTATCGTGCGCACGACGACCAGCTTCACCGCGAGGTCGCGATCAAGGAATACCTGCCGTCGGCGCTGGCGATCCGCCAGGACGGCGCCACCGTGCTGCCGCGCTCGACCAAGGTGGCGGACGACTTCGCCTGGGGCCGCCAGCGCTTCGTCGACGAGGGCCGCACGCTCGCCACGCTTCAGCGCGCGCCCGCGATCGTCAACGTGTTCGATTTCCTCGAGACCAACGGCACCGCCTACATCGTGATGGAACTGGTGCCTGGCCACACGCTCGAGGAGCGGCTGAGGAACGGCCCGCTCACGCCCGCCGAGCTGGACCGAATCCTGTGGCCGCTGCTCGACGGGCTGGAGCAGGTGCACACCACCGGCTTCCTGCACCGCGACATCAAGCCCGCCAACATCCTGCTCGACGCGCAAGGCAATCCCACGCTGATCGACTTCGGCGCCTCGCGTGCCGCGATGGCCGGTCGCTCGCAGGCGATGACGGCGATCTTCACGCCGGGCTATGCCGCGGCCGAGCAGATGACCTCGGCCAAGCAGGGGCCGTGGACCGACATCTACGGCCTCTCGGCCACGCTCTATCACGCGATCACCGGCAGCACGCCGCCCAGCGCCTTCGACCGCATGCTCGACGACGAGTACCGGCCGCTGGGGCAGCTCCAGCAGACTGGCGCCTTGGGGGGATTCCTGCCCGGCCTGCTGGTCGGTCTCGACGCCGGCCTCGCGGTGCGCGCCAGCGACCGGCCGCAGTCGATCGCTGGCTGGCGGCCGATCCTGGGACAGGCCTCGATGGCCGATGCGCAGGCGACGATTTCGATGATGCGACAGGCCGATGCCAACGCCACGGTCGTGGTGCGCCGGCCGACGATTACGCCGACCGTCACGCCGCCCGTCACGCCAACTGTCACGCCAACCATTGCACCGCCGGCGGAAGCGCCCGCTCCGCCAGTGGCTGTCGGCGGCAAGCGAACGCGGCGGCGGTGGCTCGCCGCGGCCGTCCTGCTGATCTTTGCGGTAGCGGGCGGCTATCGTTACGCGACACGGCCGCCGCCCGTCGACGTGGCGGCGCAGCTCAGGGCCGAGGCCGATGCAAAGGCGCAGGCGGCGGCGGCTGCGAAGGCGAAGGAGAACGAGGAAGAGCTTGTCCGTTTGCGTGCGGAGCAGGCCAAGCGCGAGCAGCAGGCTCACGACGAGGAGATCAAGCGCCAGGCGGCCGAAGACGAGCGCAAGCGGTTGATGGCCGACCAGGCGGCGAAGGAGAAAGCCGCCGCTGACGCAAGGGCGCAGGCGGCCGAGCAGGAAGCCGAACGGCAGAAGGCGCTGGAGAGCGACAGGACGCGCGCTGCCGAGGTCGAGGCGGGGCTGCGTCTTGGCGTGCTCGACCGCCAGCATGCCCAGGTGGCGCTCACGGCGCTGGGCTTCAACACGAATGGCACCGACGGCGCGTTCGGCCAGCGCACGCGCGAGATGGTCGCGGCCTGGCAGAAGAGCCGCTCCTATCCGGATACGGGTTTCCTGACGGGGCCGCAGAACCAGGAGCTGCTGCGCACCGCGTTGGCGGCCGTGAGCAAGTTCGACGACGAGCAGAAGAAAGCCGAGGAAGAGAAAAAGAAGACTGCCGCCGCGGCGGCTCCGGCGACGCCGGCGGCGCCGGTGCCGCCGCTTGCTCCAGTTGCACCGACGCAGCCGCGTCCTCCAGGCACGCCCGCCGCTGCAGGATCGTCCGACGGCGTTTGGACCGGCACCTATCAGTGCACGCCCAGTCGTGGCGGCGGAGCGTTCACCCTGCAGGTGCGCATCGCCGTGCAGGGCGGGCATGGCATCTACGCAGTGCCCGGCGCGACGTCGGACTCGCGCGGCAATCACTCACTCTCTGCGACGTTCAACGGCCAGAGCGTGCTTCTCCAGCGCGTCTACGTCCCGACCAACAGGGAAAAGGCGGCTGCCCAGACCGCGTCGATGAGCGCGCGCTTCGAAGGTGGCACGATCACCGGTACGGGATCCGAAGAAAACAGCGGCGGGCGCACCTGCACCGTCAACCTGACGCGCTGAAGAGTCAGTAAATCCCGGCGTTTTTTCGCCAGTAACGACCGTAATCGTCGATTCCGGCGACCGCTCCTATGCTGTCGCGCATGTTTGAGAGACGAACCCTCCCCAAGGGCTGGCGCTTCGAGATCCTGAAGCGCGACAACTTCGCCTGCCGTTACTGCGGCGCCAGGGCGCCCACCGCGGTGCTGCACGTCGACCATGTCCATTCGGTGGCGCTGGGCGGCAAGAACGTGCTGGAGAACCTCGTGACCTCCTGCCGCGACTGCAACGTCGGCAAGGGCGCACGCCTGATCGAGGACCGCTCCGCCTTCGCGCGCCAGCTCGACCTGCCGATGCCGACGCGCGTACAGACGCGGCCACGGCGGAAGCGGCGCACATGAGCAAGGACAGGATGGCCGGCGGCAATCTCATTCGCTGGAAGGATCATCCCGTGCAGTTCGTGCGCGAGGTCTTCGGCGTCGTGCCCGATCCGTGGCAGGTCGATGTGCTCGAGGCCTTCCCGCATTGCCAGCGGCTTGCGATGAAGGCGTGCAAGGGACCGGGCAAGACCGCGGTCGAGGCGTGGCTCGCGTGGAATTTCCTGCTGACGCGCGACCAGCCCAAGATCGCAGCGGTCTCGGTCACGGCCGAGAACCTGGCCGACAACCTGTGGTCGGAGATGGCCAAGTGGCAGCAGAAGTCGCCGCTCCTCAAGGCCGAGTTCGAGTGGACCAGGTCGCGCATCTTCAATCGCGCCAGTCCCGAGACCTGGTGGATGTCGGCGCGTTCGTGGTCGAAGACCGCCGACCGCGCCCAGCAGGGTGCCACGCTGGCGGGCCTGCACGCCGACCATGTGCTGTTCATCCTCGACGAGGCGGGCGGCATTCCCGATTCGGTGATGGCGAGCGCGGAGGCGGCCCTCTCCTCGTGCAAGGAGGGCCACATCGTGCAGGCGGGCAACCCCACGCATCTCGAGGGCCCGTTGTGGCGGGCCTGCACCACCGAGCGCGCGCTGTGGCACATAACGGAGATCACGGCCGATCCCGACGATCCCAAACGCTCGACGCGCGTGAAGGCGGAATGGGCGCGCGAGCAGATCCAGAAGTACGGCGCCGACAATCCCTGGGTGCTGGTGAACGTGTTTGGCAAGTTTCCGCCGGGATCGCTCAACACGCTGATCGGTCCCGACGAATGCCGGGAGGCCACGAAGCGTTCCTATCGCGCCGAGGATGTCGCGTCGTTCGCGCGGGTGCTGGGCGTCGACGTCGCGCGCTTCGGCGACGATGCCTCGGTGATCTTCCCGCGCCAGGGGCTGGTCGCGCATCTGCCGCTCAAGTACCGCAACATCGACGGCACCCAGGGCGCGGGCGTGGTCGCGCGCAAATGGACCGACTGGGGCGCCGACGCGGTGTTCATCGACGACACCGGCGGCTGGGGCGCGTCGTGGATCGACAATCTGCGCCGCATCGGCCACCAGCCGGTGGGCGTCGGCTTCGCGAGCAGGCCCAACGATCCGCGCTACGACAACAAGCGCACCGAGATGTATTTCGAGGCGATCGAATGGATCAAGCAGGGCGGTGCGCTGCCCGATGTCCCGGAACTGATCGCGGCGCTCAGCCAGACGACCTACGGCTTCCGCGGCGATCGCCTGCTGCTCGAACCCAAGGACCAGATCAAGGCGCGGCTGGGCTATTCGCCCGACGACGCCGACGCCTTTGCGCTCACCTTCGCCCAGCCGGCGACGCGCGCGGGCATGGGATATGGCGGCAACGTCCGGCGGTTCTGCATTACGGAGTACGATCCGCTGGAGGACGCCTAGAGCACGCGCTTGAGGGCGACGAACAGGGCGACGGCGATCGCGGTGCCGACGATGGCGTAGTGCAGGGGCGCGGCTTCGGCGGTGGTCTTCAGCTTGCGGATCATGGAGAGCATTGGAACGTCCTTCCTTGGGTGGCTTCGTAGGGTGGCATCCTACGAGCCGAGGCCGGCGGCGCCATCGCGCAAGTGTGTCAACGATTGCGCAAGTGTTTCAATTGCACCTAGTCATTCTTGACGCGAAAAGCGACGTTGCATTCCTGCGCGTCGGCACTCGGCACTCGGCACTCGGCACTCGGCACTCGGCACTTGGCACTCGGCACTCGGCACGCGACGCCGGCCCCGCCACCACAACAGCGCTGACCAATGCCAAGGCGGCTGTCAGCTGGCAGCCGTTCAACAGCTTCCCCCAGTTCGTCTCTCGATCCTCCCCCGAACGGACCGGCAGGACGAAGAGCCGCGCTACATCTTTTTGAACTTGATGCCCGTGAGCATCGCTTCCTCGACCTTGTCGTGCTTCTCGTTGCCCTCGACGGATGACCAGTTCGACACCAGCAGCCTGGCGCCGCTCTTCAGCGCCGGATCGATCATCAGGTACTGCACGATCGTCTTCTTCCCCTTGTAGGTCGCCGGGAAATCCAACGCGATTGTCTTGGCGCCACCGAGCACCATTTCCTGGCTTCGCGGCTTGCCGATCGTGACTTTCTGCTTTTCGAAGTAGCTGTCGTGCTCTTTCTTCAGCGCCTCGAGCGCGTCCGGAGCGTAGGCCTCGAACCACATGTAGACTTCCTTGTCCGGCGAAATGATCTGCGCGCCGCGCTTGATCTCGGTCACCTTCCACGTATTGGGAAAGTTTACGATGGCAACCGCATCGCCGAGCGAGATCTGATAGATCTCGGCACGGGCTGCTGCAGACACACCTACCAACAGAGCGGCCGTCGCAACGACGGCCGATACGAAACGAGCAAACATCGGAAATCCCCCCACGTGTATTGTCGCTCTCGATGCTATCGCACGCGCCAGGAAGCACAACGCGATCTTCGATCTAGATGCGCCGCGCATGATTTTGCAGTCTGCATAATGTTCCTTCGCCTCGTCCACGATGCGCGGCGTCCACAACGTGCAGTGGTTCTGCATCGCCGCGTACAAGCCACTCGAGAGCGGGGCCAAGCCGTGAGCTCATCGGGTGCGCCGTGTGCTCTCGCGCACTGCTGTCATCCCGAGGCGGCGAAAGTCATTACAATTTTCGTACGAGCGCTGTGCGCACCTCCGCTGCAATCTTTAGACATTTTGAGCGCCTCTAATTTTCAGCGGACGCATTCTGCTTTTGTGGCAGTTGGCACCATGGCAAGGTCCTTTGCCTGCCCAGTTGGGGCGGTGAAACGATTGCAGTGAGCGTTGTCGTGGCCCAGCCAGCATCCGCCCGCCGCATCGTCGGATGTCAGTTCGTCGCGTCCGGTGTTGTCGGCTTCGAAGTGTCTCAACGAGCAGATCATGTTCGCTCTGGCCTTTGATCGTCGTCACAGGGTCCTGCTCGCGCGCTTCAATGGCATCTTCAACTCGAGCGACATCGCCGAGCTCGATACCGAGATCGTCCGCTTTACGTCGGACCATGGCCCCGTTCACGGCATCGTGGACTTCAGTGCCGTCGCGGCCGTGTCGGTGCCGATCAGCAAGCTCGTCCGGGCGCGGCCGGCAGCCGGCCGTAAGTCCCGCCTTCAAGCGCATCATCGTCGCCAAGGATCCCGAACTGTTCCAGCTCGCCCGGACCTTCACCATTCAGCAGGGCCTGGCCGGCACGAGCCAGCCCGTCGTCGTGGCTTCGATGGAAGAGGCGATCGCGCTGCTGGCGGTGGACGAGCCCAATTTCGAGCCGCTCTCGATGCGGCCGCAACTGTGAGGCACGCGTGCCTCTAGCCTGGAAGATCGATCGTGCGGACGGACTGTTCATGGTCGTCGGAAAGGGCGACGTGACCCGCGTCGAAATGGACAGGCTTCTCGACTCGATGGTCGAAGGCCTGGCGCTGGGCTTCCGCAAGATCTTCGACGTGTATGATGGCAACACAGAGATGACGGCGGACGACGTTCTGCCGCTCGCCACGCGCATGCGCGGCCTGCATGAGTTCGGGGCAATGGGGCCGCTCGCCATCGTCCTGCCACCGGGCTACGAAAAGATTCGGCAGCGCGCGCTCGGTATGCTGGCCGCCGCGGATAGGCCGATGCGTCTATTCGAATCGCGGATGCGGGCCTACAGCTGGATCTCCAAGCAAAGCCTCGTGGCCACGGCGAGGGGCGAGGCCAATGGGGAAGGCGACCTGCAGTCGAGAGCAGAGGCGCGGGCGCTGGCGGTGCGTATCAGGAAGCTCGCGCTCACGGTCGGCGCGGAGGCGGAAGCTATGAGAGCGGAGCTAGTCGCCCGAAGGAGGGAAGGCGGCCGCTCGTGAGCACGCCTGGAACGCTTCAGGGCTTTTGAAGCGAAGCTTCAAAACGCCTTGTCGGTCAGCGCCTTCAGGAAGGTCGTGAGGTCGGCGGGCTTGTTGTTCTTCTTGCAATAGGCCTCGAACTCGGCGGGCGAGATGTCGACCATCTTGATGGCGTGACGGCGGGCCTTCCAGTCGGCCATCTTCTTCTGCTCGCGGAACTTCCAGTCCTCGTACGAGCAGCTCGGGTAGTATTTGACGAGCTTCTGGAAGGCTTCGTGTTCTTCCGGCGACTTGACCTTGGCAAAGTACTGAACCGACATCTGACCGCTCTCCGCTGTCCCCGTATCGGCGATCTTCTAGCCCTGTCGGCCGCGATTCGCCAGCCCGTTCAAAACCGCCATTTTTGCGGGCGTTTGACGGGCCCGGCGCGGCTAACGTGCGATCAAGGATGGTGGTGCCCCGCGGGATCGAATTGGCCTTTGGCCATCGCGAGGTGATGCGGCTGGTGATGGGCGCCGCTGGCCATCAAGCCGATGAAGCCGAGGCCGCGGATGTGCGTCACTTCCCTGGCATCGGCCGCTGTGACGGTGAGCAGATCGCCGGTGGGCAGCGGCACCACCTTGGTGGTCCAATCCTTGTATCCGTTCATCGTCGCGGCCCAGGCGGGGATCATGCGCTGGATGGCGGCCAAGGTGCGGCCGCTTCCGCTGATCGCGATCTCGACGCCGCCGTCGACCGGCGTTGCCACGGCGTCAGCCTTCAAGGTGACTTCGTTCATGTCGATCAGATGCTGGCGCAGCGCTTCGAGGTTGACCTTTGACCAATCGGTCTTGGGATCCGCCTCCAGAAGGCGGACGATCTCCTGCACGGCGCCGAAGGCGTCCTGGCCTGGCAGGGTGGGCGCGCCCATGCCGGCCATGCCGGCTGGACCGTGCATCTGCATCATCTTCTGGTGATCCATGGGCATCTTGTCCGTCGGGGCCGCCTGCTGAGCAACGGCACCGCCCGTTGCAAGGGCGAACATGGCCGATGACAGGAGGACGACGGCACCGAGTCTGATTTCAAGGGGCCTCATACGTGTTCCTCCCGGTCCAGGTTCTATCGGTGCAAAGCTACCCGAAATTGTGCGGTCGGGTCAGGGCCGCTTGAAGTGGTTCGGGTCGCCAGCAACTGTCCGCAATACGGATTGATCAGGTGCAGCCGACCGCATGCCATGCAGTGCACCGGCTTGAACAGGCGGAGATCGATCGGTTCCTCGTCAACCTCTGCACGATCCTGCACGTTGGTGCCGGTGACCGGACATTGATAAATGAAAGTCCTTGCCATGGCCCCATTATCAGCACCGACGGCCGTCGGTCCTTGATGGAGATCAAACGTCCCCGTCGAAGCGCCACTTCGGCTGGCGCTTGGCGAGGAACGCCTCGACGCCTTCCTGGAAGTCCGGTCCTGACGCCACGTCGAACACCGCCTGCTTCTCGAGTGCCAGGCCGGCCTCGAAGTCCATGCCGCCGCCCAGGGTGACCGTGCGCCGGATGGCGGCCAGCGCTGCGGGCGACTTGGCGGCGAGCGTCTCGGCATAGGCCTGCACATGGGCGCGCAGCGACTGCGGCGCCACCAGTTCGTCCACCATGCCCCAGTCGAGCGCCTCTTGCGCGGCGATCATGCGGCCTTCGTAAAGATAGCGGATGGCGCGCGGCCGGCCGATCAGGCGCGCCAGCGACTGCGTCGTGCCGATCGGCGGGATGAAGCCGATGTTGATCTCGGGCTGGCCCAGGCGCGCGTTCGCCGCGGCGAAGCGGATGTCGCAGTGCAGCGCCATCTCGAGGCCGCCGCCCACCGCGGTGCCGTTGATCGCCGCCAGCAGCGGCTTGGCCGAACCGCGCAGCAGCCGCACGATCGCGTGGCACCTGTCGGTCCAGTCGTCGATCGCGGTGGCCGGCATGCCCTTGAAGCTGTTGAGGTCGGCGCCGGCGCTGAAATATTTCTCGACGCCGCTCGCCAGCACCAGCACGCGCACCTTGGGATCGGCCAGCGCCGCGGCAATGCAGTCGTGCACCTCGTCGACCATCGGCCGCGTGAAGGCGTTGACCGGCGGGCGTTTGAACTCCAGCCAGCCCACGGCGCCCACCGCCCCGAAGCGGATGAAGGAATAGGTCTCCGTCATCGGCTCCCACCCGGTTGGCTGTCCGGCTATTTCTTGATGAAGTCGGCGCTCTTGTAGAAGTCGGCCGTCGAGTCGGCGATGTCGAAGACGATCTTCTTCACGCCGTCGGCGTCGACCATCTTCTCGAAGATGTCGTAGAGGAGGACCAGGTTGCCTTGGGGGTCGAAGACGACCTTGAAGACCGGCATCTTGGCGTTGGCGTCGAGCAGGACGCCCCCGAGCTTCGGCGACTTCACGACCTTCTCGGCCGTGGCGATGGGCGAAATGACCCGGATCTGGTCGTCGATGGCGACGAGGAAGACCTGAATGGCCGCGCCCTTGCGCTCGATGGTGACGACGGACGTGGCGCCATTCCGGGTGAACTTGAACTTTCCCTCCTTCAACATCTCCGCCGTCGAGTCGCTGGTCTTTTTCGTCGAATCGGCACGGGCCGGTGCGAGGCCGATCGAGCCGGCCATGAGAAGGGCCAAGGCGCCCACGATCCAAGATGCACGAAAGAGGCTCGTAATAGATGACATGATTGTTCCCCCGGAATTCAGGATTCGACGGTGTGGCTGGCGCCTCACTTCTTGATGAAGGGCGCGTTGTTGTAGAAGTTGGCGGTGTTTTCGACGAAGGCCTTGATCAGTTCCTTGATGTCGTCGGCGTCGACCATCTTCTCGCTGATGCCGTAGCGGAAGACCAGGTTGCCCTTCGGATCGAAGACGAGCTTGAGAAGACCGTAGGTCCAGTTGGCGGCGAGCAGGCCATCCGACAGTTCGGGCGTGCGCGTGATCTTCTCCGCGCGCGCGACCTGCGTCGTGATCAGCATCAGGTCTTTCTCGACGGCGATGACCATCGGAAATTTGCCGATGCCCTTTTCCTCGAACCAGAGCAGGTAGACGTCGCCGTCCAGCGTGAACTTGAAACCCGCCTTCTTCAGCATCGCGGAAACGGACTCGACCGTCGCCTTGGTCGTATTGGCGTGCGCCGGCGCCGAAGACGCTCCAATCGAACCGGCGAAGAGCAACGCCAATGCAGCCGCGATCAAGCGACGGCGAAATGTCAGTGCAACGTGAGACATGAAATCCCCCCAAGACGATTTTCTCCGGGTCCCCGCCCGAAGTGCCTCGACGGTACCATTGCGTACATTGGAGTCACGGTGCAAATGGAGCCGTCGGAAGAATTACACGCAGCGCGAGTGGCGCAGTGCGACCGCACTGCAATTACATATTCGTCACTTTCGCCGCGCACTACTGCAAGCAGATCGGAAGTTCGATCACGCTCGCTCCACACGCGATGGTCGTTCGGTGAGATCCTTCCGGGCGATTCGAGTGCGAGC
>CAIMEE010000482.1 GCA_903839865.1 Enhydrobacter aerosaccus
CGCCACCGTGGGCATCATCGTGGTCGGAAAGGCCGCCGTCGCCTGGCTGATCGTGCGCGCCTTTCGCCTCGGAAACACGACTGCGCTGACCGTCGCAGCGAGCCTCGCGCAGATCGGCGAGTTCTCCTTCATCCTGGTTGGCCTCGGTCACGATCTGAAGCTCGTGCAGTCGGAGGCCTACGACCTCGTGCTTGCCGGCGCGATCGTCTCGATCTTCCTCAATCCTTTTGTCTTCGCCGTGCTGGAAGGCCGCGCGCGCCGGGCGGCAGTGCCCGAGCCCGTCTCCGAAGCACCGCGCGCGACGACGCTCAGCGGCCACGACGTCGTGGTCGGATACGGCCGTGTCGGCTCTCTGATCGGAGCGGCCCTGGCGAGGGACGGCGCCAAGATGGTGGTGATCGAGACCAGCGACAGCGGCCTCGAGAAAGCGCGCCAGGACGGCGCCGAAGTGCTCGAGGGCAATGCCGCCTCCGGGGAACTCCTCACCGTCGCCAATATCGCAGGTGCCCGGCGCCTGTTCGTTACCGTGCCCGACGCCTTCGAGGCGGGCCAGGTCGTCGGGCAGGCGCGCGGCCTCAATCCGGCATTGGAGATCCTGGCGCGCGCTCACTCCGATGCCGCGGTCGAGCATCTGCAGGGGCTGGGCGCCAATCTCGTGATCTCCGGCGAGCGCGAGATCGCCGAGCGCATGGTCGAGCGGATGCGCTCCTAGAGATAGACGGCCTTCATCTGCGCGTCGGCATAGCGCCCGCCCGCGGCCGCGCCCGGCGGCATCGCATTCGAGAGCTGCGCCGCTTCGCCGGCCGAGAGAGCGACTTCGAGCGCCGCGAGATTCTGGTCGACGCGGGCGGCTTGCTTGGTGCCGGGAATCGGCACGATGTCGGTGCCCTGCGCCAGCAGCCATGCCAGCGCCACCTGGCCCGGCGCGCAGCCCTTGGCCTTGGCCATCGCCTCGATCGCCGCGACCATCGACAGGTTGCGCGCGAGATTGTCGGCCGCGAAGCGCGGATGACGGCCGCGGCCGTCGCCTTCGGGAATGTCCGACGCCTGCTTCACCGAGCCCGTCAGCAGGCTGCGGCCGAGCGGCGAATAGGCCACGAACGAAATGCCGAGCGCGCGGGTCGTCTCCAGCGTCTCCTCGGCATCACGGCGATAGAGCAGCGAGTACTCGCTCTGGACGGCCGCGATCGGATGGGTCTTGTGCGCGCGCCGGATCGTCTCGGGCTTGGCTTCGCTCAAGCCCAACGCCTTCACCTTGCCCGCCTTCACGAGGTCGGCCATGGCGCCCACGGTCTCCTCGATCGCCACGTTGGGATCGACGCGATGCTGGTAGTAAAGATCGATCACCTCGACGCCCAGCCGCTTCAGGCTCGCTTCGCAGGCCGCCTTCACATGCGCCGGCGTGCCGTCGACGCCGTTGGCGCCGCCCGGCCGCTGGACCTGGCCGAACTTGGTGGCCAGTACGACATTGTCTCGCCTGCCGCCGGTCAGAGCTTTGCCGAGCAACGTCTCGTTGTGACCCCAGCCGTACATGTCGGAACTGTCGAGCAAGGTCACGCCGCGATCGATCGCGTGATGGATGACCTTGATGCCCTCGGCATCGTCGGCCTTGCCGTAGGCGCCCGAGAGAGACATCAGGCCGAGTCCGATCGGGAACACGCTGAGCGTACTGCCGCCCAGCTTGCGTGGCGATTTGGAGACGGTCACGGTCATGGTTTCCTCGCTTTCGGCGGACCCTAACACATTGACTCACTGCGCCATGGCCGCGAAGATTTCGCCAATAAACAATCGTTTACCGAGGAGAAACGCCATGACACGGAGCACTTTGGGCCGCCGCGCCTTCACCGCAGCCGCCGCCGCCGGTGC
>CAIMEE010000483.1 GCA_903839865.1 Enhydrobacter aerosaccus
CCTTTGACCTTGTTGACGCAATCGCTTGGTCCCCAGGGTTGCTGTCGCGGCACATGCAGTTCCGTAACGCCCTCAGCGAGAAGTCAAACCAAGCCTCTCGCATGAGTCTTGAACGTCAACTCGACGCGACCCGCTTCCCATTCCACGCTGATCGAAAGCAGGGGCCAATCGTGCATGGCACCCGATCAGGGAGTTACTTCGTGAGCCTCAGTGCCGCGAACCGGGGATCGCCCTGGCGTTCGACGAACAGCAGCACCGAGCGCTTCTTCTGCGCCTGCAGCTTGGCCACGATCTCGGTGACTTCCTGCGGAGTCGTCACCGGCTTCTGATCGACCTCGAGGATGAGGTCGCCGGCCTGCAGCTGCTTCTCGGCAGCAGGGCTGTCGGGCGTCACCTTGGTGACGACGACGCCCTTGGCGCCGTCCGACAGGCCGTACTTCTCGCGCAGCTGGTCGCTGATCTTCTGCAGGGTCAGGCCGAGCTGCTCGACGGTCGAGGTCACGGCCTGGTCGGCGTCGGGCGCCTTCTTGTTCGGCGTTCCGCCCTGGGCCGACGCGTTGGTCTTCTCGGCCTCTTCCTGCTCGCCGATCTTGAGCTTGAGCGGCACTTCCTTGGCGCCGCGCCACACCACGACGTCGATCGTGCTGCCGACGCGCGAGTTGGCCACGAACTTGGGGAAGCGGCGCAGGTCGGGCACGTCCTGACCGGCGAAGGAGATGATGATGTCGTTGCGCTTGAGGCCCGCCTTGGCCGCGGGACCGTCGGCCACGACGTTGGCGACCAGCACGCCGCGGGCGCGGTCGAGGCCGAAGGAGTCGGCGATGTCGTCGGTCACGCTCTGATAGCTGACGCCGATCCAGCCGCGGCGAATGCGGCCGAACTCGCGCAGCTGGTCGGCGGCCTGCTTCACGATGTTCGACGGGATCGAGAAGGCGAGGCCCGCGTTGGTGCCGGACGGCGAGTAGATCGCTGTGTTCACGCCGATCACTTCACCGTCGACGTTGAACAGCGGACCGCCCGAGTTGCCCTTGTTGATGGCGGCGTCGGTCTGCAGGTAGTCGTCGAGCGATTCGTTGCTGAGCGAGCGGCCACGGGCGGAGATGATGCCGGCGGTCACCGAATGGCCGAGGCCGAACGGGTTGCCGATCGCCACCACCCAGTCGCCGACGCGGGTCTTGTCGCTGTCGCCGAACTTGATGGCCGGAAGCGGCTTCTTGTTCGGCGGCTCGACCTTGAGCACGGCGAGATCGACGCGGGCGTCGGAGCCGATCAGCTTGGCCTTGAGCTGGGTGTCGTCGCGCAGGATGACGGTGATGTCCTCGGCGCCCTGGATCACGTGGTTGTTGGTGATCACATAACCTTCGCCGTCGATGATGAAGCCCGAGCCCAGCGAGGTGCCGCGGCGCTGCTGCTGCTCGCCGTTCTTCCGGTCGAAGAATTCCTTGAACAGCTCCTCGAAGGGAGACCCCGGCGGCAGCTGCGGCATGTCGCGCAGGCGCTGGCCCTGCTGCGGCAAATTCTGGGTCGAGGTGATGTTGACGACGGTCGGCATCAGCTTGTCGACCAGGTCGGCGAAGCTCTCGGGCGCGTCGCGCGCCTCGGCGGGAGCCACGAAAACAGGCTGGACAAGCGCCAGCCCCAAAGCGGTCACGGCCACTGTCGCGGCCTTCCTCGAAAACGCTGAAACTTCCCCGAAAATCACGGCGACCTCCAACGGCGCTCAAGGCCTGTGAGAGAGGATTCGGCCAGCGCCGCGTGTTCTATGCCTGTCTACATGCCGGCCGAATGTGGCGCAAATAAAGAGGCCGTTATGTTGCTGGATATTTCAGCCTTTTGGGGATTTGGCCAAAAAAGAACCGGCGGCGTGGCAGGACTGCCACATCGCCGGCTCCAATTTTTGCCGCCCCGATACGGTCTATTTCTTGGACGGCATCGACGGGCTGGAGAAGTACTTGAAGAAGTCGCTGTCCGGGCTCAGCACCATCGTTGAGCCGCCCGATCCGAAGGCCTGCTTGTAGGCCTCGAGGCTGCGCCAGAAGGCGTAGAAGTCCTTGTCGCGGCTGAACGCCTCGGCATAGACCCGGGTCGCCTCGGCATCGGCGCTGCCCATCGCGATCTGGGCGGTGAGGCCGGCATCGGCCTTGATCACCGCCACTTCGCGGTCGGCCGTGGCCTTGATACGCTGGTTCTCCTCGTCGCCCTCGGCGCGGAGCTGGCCCGCTTCGCGTTCACGGTCGGTCTTCATGCGGTTATAGACCGACTGGGAGTTGGCCTGCGGCAGGTCGGCGCGCTTGATGCGGACGTCGACGACCTCGACCCCCTGGTTCTTGGTCTTGGCATTCACCCGCTTGGTGATGTCGTCCATCAGGATCGCCCGCTGCTCGGTCAGCACGGCATGGAGCGGCACGCCGCTCAATACGCCGCGGATTTCCGAATTGATGAGCGAGTCCAGGATGCCCTGCAGGGTGGGTTCGCCGCCCGGCACGGTCTCCACGAAAAGACGGGCATTGATGATGCGGAAGCGCGCGTAAGCGTCCACCACCATGCGCTTCTGGTCGCCGGCGATGATCTCGAACTCGGCCGCTTCGTAGTCGAGCAGCCGGCGGTCGATCTTCACCACGTCCTGAACCAGCGGGATCTTGGCGTAGAGCCCGGGTTCGGTCTTCGGATCGCCCACGAGGGCGCCGAACTGGCGGACCAGCACCTGCTTGGTGGGATCGACGGTGTAGAAGGTCTGCGACAGCAGGAAGGCCAGGACGGCGAGGCCGACCAGGGCAATGATCGAACGGTTGCTCATCGGGTGCCTCCCGTCGGGGCGGTAACAGCAGGCGCAGCCGCCGGCGGCGCGGCCGGGCGCACGCCGGGCCTCAACTCCGGCAAGGGCAGATAGGGCACGACGCCCGGGCCGCCGTTCTTGTCGACCATGACCTTGCTGGCGCTGCGCAGCACATTCTCCATGGTCTCGATGTAGAGACGCTGGGCAGTGATATCCTTGGCCTTCGAATACTGCTCGTAGACCTGGTCGAAGCGCTGGGCGTCGCCCTTGGCGGTCGCCACGGTCTGTGCCTTGTAGGCTTCGCCCCTCTGGATGATCGACGACGCCTCGCCCTTGGCCCGCGGCAGGACCTGGTTGCGGTAGGTATTGGCCTCGTTGATGCTGCGCTCCTTGTCGGCACGCGCGGCCTGCACGTCGCGGAAGGCGCCGATCACCTCCTGCGGCGGGTCGACCCGCTGCATCTGGATCTGCGTGATGCGTGCGCCAAGTCCGTATTCATCGATGATCTTCTGCAGCAGGTCCTTGGTGTCCTGCTCGACCTTGGTGCGGCCCTCGGTCTGGGCATATTGCAGGTTGGTCTGGCCGATCACCTCGCGCATGGCGGCTTCGGCCGCCGAGCGGACCGTATCCTCGCCGTTGCGCACGCCGAAGGCGTACTTGAACACGTCCTTCACCTGCCACAGCACGGCGAACTCGATGTCCACGATGTTCTCGTCGCCGGTCAGCATCAGGTTCTCGGTCGAGGTCGGGCGCGAGCCGCGGCCGTAGCCGGTGGTAGCCGCGCTGTGCGACCCGATCACGGTGCGCCGCAGATCCTGCACGTTCACGACCACGACGCTCCCGATCGGCGCCGGCATGTTGTAGTGCAGGCCCTGCTCGGCGGGCAGGCCGAACGGCTTGCCGAAGATGAGCTGGA
>CAIMEE010000484.1 GCA_903839865.1 Enhydrobacter aerosaccus
AATCCCCGACTTCACCGTGACGGAGCGGGACTCGATCAGCGTGAGCGGCGGTATTGTCGCCACCCTGAACCGACTGCCTCTGCGCTGGTCCTGATAGTCGTCTCCAGGACTGCGGTCCGCTCGCGATCTTTCGTGCGGGAATTTGACTCAGATCATTGTCCGGACTGACAACTCCTGCTGACACTGCTGACATTGGCGGGATGCGTTGCGAATTTGGCGCTCCCGACGGGATGCGGCAGTGGAGCAGAGCGATGCAGCGAAGCACGACTGACCGACCGGGCTGGCGTCCCGGAGAGACCATCGACCTGACGAACGAAAGCGATGTCCGGCAATGGGCCAAGCGGCTTTGCCTGACGCCGGCGGAGTTGCGCGAAATGGTCGAGGATCTCGGCGACAGCAGCGCGCGGATCGCCACTGAGTTCGGCCTGCCGCTCCGCCGTCTGGTTTAGATCGGCGGACCTACCCGCAGCTAAGCCGGAACGCCTGTCTGGCCAGCGATGCGGTTGAGCGGCTGAACCGCCGCAGGTGCAGGGTCTCGATGGACGGAGCCCCGCAGACCCCACGTGCAACCGGATGCAACGGCGCGAACGTTGGTGCATCGCAACGCCCGCCGGTGCACCGGACAGCTGGATGATCGTCGTGGAGAGTGAGGGCCGTCAGGAATCCCTCCGACCATGTACGGGCCCATCGCGATGACGCCGCTCCTGCCCCCCCTCGCCCACTGCAACATCGATCGCAGCCGACCGCCAACGATCGGCGAGCTTTTGCTGGCACGGTCCCGCCACACACCCGAGGGTGTGGCCATGGCCGAGGTCAGCGTCGGAGGACTTCCGGCGCGGGTCTGGACCTACGCCGAGCTTCGCGACGATGTGGTTCGTCTGGCTCTAGCCCTGCTCTCGCGATTCCAGCCCGGCGAGCGCATCGCCATCTCCGCCCCCAACAGTCCAGAGTGGGTGCAGCTGCAACTGGCGGCGGCGTTCGCCGGGCTGGCGCTCACAGCCCTGGACCCGGCCATCCCGCGACGCGATCTGGCGCAGGCGCTGAAGCAATGCCGCGCCGTCGCCCTGTTCGTCGCCGGCGCCGCCGGCGACAGCGCCAGATGCAGGATCGCGGCCCAGGTGACCTCCGAAACGCCACGCTTACGCGAAATCGTCGACCTGCAGGACCGCCGCGCGCTGTATGGCAAACAGCGCTGCGTCGACGGGTTGCCGGAAGTCCTGCCCGATGACCTCGCCTTCGGCTGGATGGCGGCCGCGCCCGGGTGCGCCCCCAAGGCCGTTCTCATCACGCATCGCGCTATGACGGACCACGCATATGCGACGGTCCTGGACCGGGCCGCTTCCGTGGGCGGGCCGCTTTTGCACGGTGCGCCGATGTTCGCGAGCGGGATGTCCGGCTCCTTCGCGCTGGGCGCCATCGCGGCTGGCTGCAGACTGATCCTACCGTCGTCGGCCACACCTGATCGACTTCTTGAGATCGCGGCCGAGGAGGGCGCCGAAATCATCCTCACGACTTCGGACGCAACCTCGGGACTGATCCGTGCCCAGACGGCGCAGCCGCGTGATCTCGTCGCCCTGCGGACCGTCGTCACGCTCGATAGCGGCGCGGCGGATGGGCCGGCGATGCGAGTCATTACGGCGGCTCCCCTGCTGGACGGCAACGCGTCGTGCATGAACAGCGAGTTCCTCGTCGCCCCTCGCCACGCGACGGCTCTCGACGTCGCGGCCTGATAGCGCCTTCCGGCGCATGATCCCGCCGGCCGCCGCCGGATCGGCGACGGTTTTGGATTGATTCCCGAGGCAATCACCGTGATCTAAGGTCATGACCACGCACGCCCCCCATGACCTCACCCGTCGCACCGCCTTCGCCACGGCTGCCGCGGCCCTTCTGGCCCCGCGATTTGCCCGCGCGGCCGAACCGTCCGTTATCCTCGCCGGGGGTCCGATCTATACCGGTGTCGGGGCCGGACGCGCCGAAGCGCTGGCCATTCGCGGCGGCAAGATCGCCTATGTCGGCGGCCTTGCTGGCGCCCGCGCCGCCGCGCCCGGCGCGCGGCATGTCGACCTCGGCGGTGCGGCCGCCTTCCCTGGCTTTGTGGACTCTCACGTGCACCTGACGGGTGTGGGCATCCGCGAAATGACCCTCAGCCTCGAGGGCACGGGATCCGTGGCTGAACTTCAGGCGCGACTTCGGGCCTGGGCCGGTCAAAACCCCGCCGGCGCGATCAACGGTCGCGGTTGGATCGAGACCCATTGGCCTGAGAAGCGGTTCCCCACCCGCGACGACCTCGACGCGGTCGTGTCCGATCGCCCGGTCTATCTTGAACGCGCCGATGGTCATGCCGGTGTTGTGAACTCCAAGGCGCTGGAGGTCCTGGGAATTGGTCCGTCGTCAATGCCGCCGGCGGGCGGAGAGATTCTCAAGGACGCCGCCGGCCGCCCCACAGGCCTGTTCGTCGACAACGCCCAGTCGATGCTGGAACCGATCATCGCCAAGCCCGACCGCGCCAGAAAGCGCGAAGCGTTGTCGAAGGCGGACCAGCTCTATGCCGCGCGGGGATGGACCGGCGTACACTTCATGAGCGTCGAAGCAGACGATCTCGACATCCAGCGCGCCATGGCGCGAGACAACGCGCTCGGCCTGCGGGTGGACAACTATATGGACCCGTCCGGCGCGGCCGAGGTGCTGGCTACCGGTCCCTCGGTGGACCCCAGCGGCCGGGTGCGGCTGCGGGGGATCAAACTGTACGCCGACGGCGCCCTCGGATCGCGGGGCGCGGCGCTGTTGTCACCCTATTCCGACAAGCCCGGCTGGACGGGCCTGCTCGTGACGCCGCATGACCGCATGGTCGACCTCATGCGCCAGGCCAAGGCGAAGAACGCCCAGGTGGCGGTTCACGCGATTGGCGACCGGGGCAACCGCCTGACCCTGGACGCCATGACCGAGGTTCTCGGCCGCGGCCACACCAAGCGTCGCTGGCGCATTGAGCATGCCCAGATCATTTCACCAGCCGACATCCCCCGGTTCGCGGCCATGGGAGTGATCGCCTCCATGCAACCGTCCCACGCTATCGGAGATCTCTATTTCGCGCCGTCGCGCCTCGGCCTCGACCGGATGAAGGGAGCCTATGCCTGGCGCAGTCTGCTGGCTTCGGGTGCTGTGGTCGCCGCCCAGAACTTTCCGGCGCCATCTGCGATGCGCTCGGCGTGGCCTGTGTGCAGTGGCTCTGTGTCGAGCGGTTCTCGAAGTCCGGAGAGGAGGGAGATGCCTAGCGAGAGCTGCTAGGGAGCGCCATCCGAATGGCGCATAGGGAAGTACGGCCCCCGGAATAGTCCGGGGGCCGTACTAATCGTCAGGCCCGTCTTCGTTTTCGCAGGGAATCAAGAAGTTGGCCACTTCTGCGCCGCAGAGGTCGGGATCTCGGAGACTCATGTTCTCGGCCACGTCCCAGAGGGCATCGGGGATGTCGTTCGCCCACGTCGTCTCGCAAAACGTTCTTGCAAATTCGAGTGCCACGTTGGTAGCGAGCCACAAGACTCGCGGGCACTCCGTTCCGTGAAGCTGACAGTGCGAGGTCTCCATGACGATCCCGCCGCACACGTGGCAGTGGGCACACCTGGATCGCTCCTCAGTCTTGACCTCTTCGAAGTCACTTCTCTTGCCGCCGTTGTCCTCCATGTCGATGAGTCGATCGATGCAAAGCACTGAGCAGACGAGTGTCCACGAACCTTGGCCACTCGGACGGACGAACATGTGATCTGCCATTGATTCCTCTCTATTGTTAGGGGAGTCAACCGCGCGCCACTTTGAAGATTGGACGCGCGACGAAATCCGCTCTCATCAGGGAGAGTGCTGGGATTGACGTTTCAATCCAGTCGCTGCCGCTCTCCGAAGGAGGGTCCGGCAGTTGGAAAGGCCGAATCAGCGGGATTTCGGACGAAATGACCCCTGCAGGCGAGGAATCCGGTCCGCCTAAAGGACGTTCACCCAGTCGACGGGTCCGGTTCCTCGGATAGAGCGAGCGGCGCTGGGCGTCGTGATGACGGTCAGCTTCTCCGTAGCCCTGGTCGAGGCGGTGTAAATGACTTGGTCAAGGTCGTCTTCTGAATCCGGCGGTCCGTAGATGGCCAGCACGATGTTGGGTGTTTCAAGGCCCTTGACCTTGGCAGCTGTGACGCAAACAATCCCGTCTTGCTTGAATCGCCAAGGGACCATCTTGCGGCTCACGACCTCTGCTCGAAGGAGGTCTCGGCTGGCTTCCGAAGTCGTCAGCACCCAAGTGTCGTCTTGGTGTCGCTTTGAGATCTCGGAGACGATTTCTTCAACAGCCAAGAGGAACGCTGCGCCGTCCTTGACCTCGATGATATCCACCCGTGCAGCCATGGCATCGTGCTCCTGAGGTGGCGCACCACCAAACCGAGCAGCGAAGGCAGCAATAGGTGCGGGGCTTCGCAGATTCTTCGTGAGCTCAGCACGTGCCCAGCCGTTGTCTTGTTCAAGGTAACCATGATCGATTCCACGAACGTTCTGTCTCAAATCGCCAACCATCAAAATGCGACCACTCTCGTCAGCCAAGAGCATCGGCATCACTTCATTAATCCAGTCGGGTTCGAAGTCTTGAGCCTCGTCGACGACGATCAAGTCGAAGCGACCCAACTTCGGCTCGTCCAAGCCAGCGACTTCGACCATCATCTCGAGCCAGTGGTCTGAGAGGTCTTCCCCGGGCGACGCCTCGGTTCGTCCACGGCCAGCTTGGGCCTCCAGATGGCGCAAGAAGGGGGCGACCGTGACGTTCGGCAGTCCGTCCATCTCCTTCTGGAGAACTTCGGAGAGCGCCTCGTTGTAGCAAGTGAGCAGCACCCTCTTGCCTTCGCTTGAGGCCTTCTTCACCCACTCTGCGGCAAGCCATGTCTTGCCGGCACCCGCCCGTCCCTCGACCAGGACGCGACGGTTACGGTCCAGACTCACGAGGTTGGCGACTTGGCCCTCGATCTTCTGGTCTCCGCTGATGGCTCGGGCACGACTCAACGTCAGGTCTTGATGGTCTTCTCTCAGGCGCCAGTCAAGGAAGTTGGCCATCTCATTGACCTTCACTCCGCCGAGCTGGAGACCTTCTGGTTCAACGCCACCACAAATCGTTTGCTCAATGGCCTTTGGCAAGTTGGCAAGGTCTTCCGCCACGAGAACCTGGTTCTCGTTGATGCTTGACCGAATCTCGCTCAGACGCGGTCGCCGAGTCGCCATTGGGCAGAACACGAATGACCGGATTCGGCTGAACTCGTCCGCCGAGAGGATGCGGTGATAGTCAAGACGGTCTTTCAGGAGTGAGCGGAACTTCTCCATCTGGCCGTCTGCCTCTCGGATCCGGTCGAGTTCTGCGTCTCCCGACTTGACCTCACCAATCACAATCCCGAATTTGGGGTGGACCAAGACGATGTCAGCTTCCCGAACCACATTGCTTCGGCCGGGTCGCCGAACCACCACGCTTGAAAACAGCATCCAGTCGGGAGAAAGTGTTCGCACGAGAGCGTCGTAAGCGCGCCACTCTGCCTCTGCCCCCTTGTACCCGAGGTGGTCGAAGAAGTACTGCTCTGTCCGAGGGGGCATTGGTGTGGCCATGAAACTGAGCCTATGACCGCGCTGCTTCTCTCGCCGGAGAGTCAAATGAGACTTCGGCGTGCCCTCTCCACCTGATGGCATAGTCGGAGAGACGCAAAGCCAGAGTGTCTCGGTGAGCAGGCTGAGCAGCGATGAGGAAGAACCGACAGGACCCCCGTCGCGCCACGACCGCGCCACACACCTCTGACCCAGTGGCCTCGCCGAGTTCATCCAGCCGCCTCCTGAGTTGGGCCGGCACTCCACCTTTGCTTCGGTCGGCGTGGTGGTAGACCACCACCGTTGAACCCGCCGCGAAGTAGTCGCTGATTTCGTTGGCGAGGGCGAACTTCTCTAGCCGCTGCCCCGGGCCGACTCGCATCCCATTGTCCGGGTCAAGAAAGACGAGTTCACAGCCTTCGAGGAATGACAGGCCATTGTTGTGCCACCGCGCACGCTGAGATGTCGCCATCCCTCGCTCGAGTGGCACCGCGAACGTTTCGGTGTCTTGAGGCAGGACTCCTGCTGCCTCAAGAGAAATGACAGAGCGCTGCTGGTTCTCAACCAGTTCTCTCAGGGCCAGGTAAAGAGGTGGATCACAGGGTTCAAGCTTTCGCCCAATCTTGTTGGTGCTCGACAGGTACGCAATGTGCTTGCCGTCCGAATTGTGAAACTCCTCAGGTGCGAGATACCAGTTGATACCCAGGCTCAGGTCGGAGCTCGCAAGACATCGCAAGAGACCCAGCTTCATGAAGTCACCGACGTCTCCGGCGTAGCGATCCTGCATCCGCCCATGTTCGCACCGATGGCGAGCCGAGATTCTCTGCGTGACACCAATTTGAGAGACTGTCTATCGTGACGCTGAGCAACGACTTTCCCCGCGCGTCAGATTGGTTGGACGGTGAACCGGCCTGGGTTTCCTGGAGGCTCCAATCCTTGGAAAGGTTGGAGTCATGGACAAGAAGCATTCGGCAACGAAGAGGTATCCGCCTGAGCTCAAAGAGCGAGCGGTTCGCATGGTCCTCGACCTGCAGCGTCAAGAT
>CAIMEE010000485.1 GCA_903839865.1 Enhydrobacter aerosaccus
AAGCGCGCCTGATGCACGGCGGGCCAAACCCGAACGCAGCAGCACCCGCGCTGTTGCGTCCGCTGCTCAATGGCATCGACACGCTAAGCCGGCTCGACGGCTGGCTTGGCGTCGGCTGCCTCGTGTCGTTGACGTCGTTGATGCTTGCCGAAGTGTTCGTGCGGGCGTTGTCGAATGTCTTCGAATGGGTGCCGGCGGATATCCCGGTTGCTTGGGAATACAGCTCCTACCTGATGGCTGCGTGCTTCACCTTCGGCGCGGCGATGACCTTGCGCGCCGGCGGCCACATCCGGGTGACACTGGTTCTGGCGCGCGTGTCGCCACAGGCACGGCGCTGGATGGAAACTGTCCTCGCGGCGCTCGGCGTCTACTTCTGTGGATTCCTGGGCTGGTCGATGGCCTACTTCACCTGGCGTAGCTTCGATGCCGGGCAGACGTCGGTATCGAGCGGCACGCTGGTCTGGATCCCGCAATTTTTCATCACGTTCGGCATTGTCCTGCTGATGATCCAGTTCGTGGCGCGCTTCCTTCAGGCCGCGCTCGGGCTGCCGCTCGAGGACGTCAGTATGCGCGCGGGGCACGTCGCCGAATAATGCTCATCGTCGTCGTTACCATGTTCGTGGTGCTGTTCGCGTTCCTCGCGGGCGGCATGTGGATCGGCTGGACCCTCGCGGTCACCGGAACGATCCTTCTGGCGCTGTTCCGCGACATCCCGCTCGACAAGCTGCTGGCGCAGTATGCCTGGAACATCCTCACCACGCAGGAACTGCTGGCGCTGCCGCTTTTCATCCTGATGGGAGAGATCCTGTTCCGCACACGCCTGTCGCAGTCGCTGTTCAGGGGCCTGGCGCCGTGGGCCGCGCTGCTGCCGGGCCGGCTGCTGCACGTCAACGTCATCGGTTGCACGATCTTCGCCGCCATCTCTGGCTCTTCGGCCGCGACCACGCAGGTGGTGGGCCGCATCTCGATCGGCGAGCTGACGAAGCGCGGCTACTCCAAGGACGTGGCCATAGGCTCGCTCGCCGGCGCGGGAACGCTGGGCTTTTTGATCCCGCCGTCCAACATCATGATCATCTACGGCGTTCTGGGCGACGTCTCCGTGTCCAAGCTGTTCACGGCAGGTTTCATCCCGGGCTTCCTGCTGGCCGCGTGCTTCATGGCCTGGATCATGATCCACACCGCGATCAACCCGTCGCTGGTGCCCGAAAGCGAACGCAAGATCAGGATCGCCTCCGCGGCTGAGTATCTGGAGTCGATCAAGGAACTGGGGCCGGCGGTGTTCCTGATCTTCTGTGTGCTGGGTTCGATGTACGGCGGCCTTGCGACGCCGTCGGAAGCAGCGGGCGTCGGCGTGCTGGGCGCCCTGTTCGTCGCGCGCCTCCAGGGGGAATTGAACCGGGAACAGCTGAAGGCCATCGGAATCGGCGCCGTCCAGACCTGCTCGATGATCGCGCTGATCGTGCTCGGCGCGTCGATCCTGGGCAGCGCCGCGGCCTTCCTCGGAATCCCGGCAGCCGTGGCCGAGATCGTGACCGACATGCACCTGTCGCCGTTCATGCTGATCGTGGCCCTGATCGTCTTCTACCTGATCCTGGGCTGCTTCCTCGACGGCTTCAGCATGATCGTGATGACGCTTCCGATCGTGCTCCCGATCGTGAAGGTCGCGGGCTTCGATCCGATCTGGTTCGGCATCTTCCTGGTGCTCGTGGTCGAGATGGCGCAGATCACGCCGCCCGTCGGTTTCAACCTGTTCGTGATCCAGGGGCTGACCGAGGACGGGCTGGGCTATGTCGCCAAGGTGACCTTGCCTTATCTGCTGATCATGGTGCTGTTCACCCTTGTCGTGACCGTGTTTCCCGACATTGCCCTCTGGCTTCCGAGGTACCTCGCCAGCTAGTCTCTTTCCGCCAGCACAGGGAGAGACGATGGATCCGCGTCAGGTCAAGACCGCAGCCGATGCGCTGAAGATCGTCAAGGAACGCGAGCTCAAGCACGTCAAGGTCGGCGTCCATGACATCGACGGCATCCTGCGCGGCAAGTACATCCATATCGACAAGTTCAAGTCGGCCCTCGAAGGTGGTTTCGGCTTTTGCGACGTCGTGCTGGGCTGGGACGCCAACGACCAGCTCTACGACAACGTCACCATGACCGGCTGGCATACCGGCTATCCCGACGCCACGGTCCGCGTGCTCCCCGACACCTGCCGCGAGATCGCGACCGAGCCCGGCAACCTCCTGTTCCTCTGCGAGTTCACCGAGAAGTTCGAGGCAATCTGCCCGCGCGGTACCCTGCGCAGAGTCCTGGCACGCGCGAAAAAGCTCGGCTTCGAGGTCAAGGTCGGATTCGAGTACGAGTTCTTCGTCTTCGCCGAGACGGCGCATTCGATCCGAGAGAAGGGCTACAAGAACTTGAAGCCCATCTCGCCGGGGTTCTTCGGATACTCGATGCTGCGCAACTCGGTCCTGAGCGATTGGTACAAGGACCTGCTCGCAATGTGCGAGACCATGGACATGGGCATCGAGGGCTTGCACACAGAGACTGGCGCCGGCGTCCTCGAGGCGGCGCTGCGCGTGTCCGACGCGCTCGACGCGACGGACAAGGCGGCGCTGTTCAAGCTTTACACCAAGGTGCTGGCCCAGAAGCGCGACTGGCTCGCGACCTTCATGGCCAAGTGGTCGAAGGATTGGCCGGGCTGCGGCGGCCACATGCACATGTCGCTGTGGAAGGACGGCAAGCCCGCGTTCTTCGATGAGAAGGCGCCGCACAGGATGAGCAAGACCATGCGCCAGTTCGTGGCGGGGCAGCAGGCGCTGATGCCGGAGACGCTGGCGATGGTCGCTTCGACAGTGAACGCCTATCGCCGGCTGATCCCCGGCTTCTGGGCGCCAACGGTCTCGGCCTGGGGCGTCGAGAATCGGACGACCGCACTGCGCGTCATCCCGGGCTCGGCCAAGTCGACGCGGGTCGAATATCGCGTGGCCGCGGCCGACGCCAACCCCTACCTCGCGCTGTCCGCCGCGATCGGTGCCGGCCTGTGGGGCATCGAGCACAAGCTCGATCCGGGCGAGCCGATCTCCGGCAACAGCTACGACAAGAAGCATCCAGCGAAGAACCAGCTGCCGCGCACCCTGATGGAGGCGGCAGGGCGGCTGAAAGCGTCGAAGGCCGCGCGCGACCTCTTCGGCGCCGCCTTCGTCGATCATTATTCTGCAACACGAGAGTGGGAAGAGCGTGAGTTCCGCAAGGCCATCACGGAATGGGAGCTCGACCGCTACATGGAAATCATCTGATGGCTCTCCCCACACAGGCCCGGGTTGTCATCATAGGTGGCGGCATCATGGGCTGCTCGACGGCCTATCATCTGGCGAAGAACGGCTGGAAGGACGTCTTGCTGCTAGAGCAGGGGCGGTTGAGCGGCGGCACGACCTGGCATGCGGCCGGACTCGTGGGACAGCTCCGTGGCTACCAGAATCTCACGAAGCTGATCCAGTACAGCACCACGCTCTACTCGAAGCTCGAAGCCGAGACGGGATTGGCAACTGGCTGGAAGCAGTGCGGGTCCCTGTCGGTGGCGCGCACGCAAGAGCGCATGACCTTGCTGCGGCGGTCTGCGGCCACGGCGAACAAGCAGGGCGTGGCCTGCGAGGAGCTGACGCCGCAGCAGGCCGGCGACAAGTATCCGATCATGCGCACCGACGATCTGGTGGGCGCGGTCTGGCTGCCGGGCGACGGCAAGGCCAATCCCACCGACATCACGCAAGCCCTGGCCAAGGGCGCGCGTAACAACGGCGTGCGCATCTTCGAAAAGACGCGCGTGACGTCGATCGACACCAAGGATGGCCGGGTCACCGGCGTGCAGACGACGGAAGGCCCGATCGTGGCCGAGATCGTGGTGAACTGTGGTGGCCAGTGGGCGCGCCAGGTCGGGCGGATGGTCGGTGTGACCGTGCCGCTTTATTCCTGCGAGCACATGTACATCGTCACGGAGAAGATGGAGGGCGTGCCGCGCGACCTGCCGGTGATGCGCGATCCCGACGGTTACATCTATTTCAAGGAAGAGGTCGGCGGCCTTCTCATGGGCGGCTTCGAGCCTGAGGCCAAGCCGTGGAACAGGGACGTCATCCCCGACGATTTCGAGTTCGGAATCCTGCCGGATGACTGGGAGCAGTTCCAGATCCTGATGGATAACGCGCTCATTCGCGTGCCGCAGCTCGAGAAGACCGGCATCAAAACATTCATGAACGGGCCCGAAAGCTTCACGCCCGATCTCAACTACATCCTGGGCGAGGCGCCGCAACTGCGCGGCTTCTTCGTGGGTGCCGGCTTCAATTCCATGGGCATCGCGAGCTCGGGCGGCGCCGGCATGGCGCTGGCCGAATGGATCATCGCGGGCGAACCGACCCTCGATCTCTGGCCGGTAGATATCCGCCGCTTCGCCAACTTCCATGGCAACGACACCTGGCTGCGCGAGCGGGTCTCGGAGACGCTCGGCCTGCACTACAAGATGCCGTGGCCGCAGCGCGAGCACGAGAGCGGCCGGCCGTTCCGCCGCTCGCCGCTCTACGATCGCCTCAAGGCGCGCGGCGCCTGGTTCGGCAACAAGATGGGCTGGGACCGGCCCAACTGGTTCGCCGGCTCGGGCAAAACTCCCGACATGCAGTACGGCTGGGGCCGCGGCGCCTGGTTCGACGCGGTGGCGGCCGAGCACAAGGCGACACGCGAGGCCGTCACGGTTGTCGACGAGACGTCGTTCGGCAAGTTCATGGTGCAGGGCCGCGATGCCGAGAAGGTGCTGCAGCTTCTCAGCACCAACGATGTCGCGGTCCCCGTGGGCCGCACCGTCTATACCGGCCTGCTGAACGAACGCGGAACCTACGAGAGCGATCTCACCATCGCGCGGCTGGCCCGCGACAAGTTCATGGTCATCACCGGATCGGCGCAGGTCACGCGCGACGCCGACTGGATCTCGCGCCACATGCTGCAGGATGCGCACGTGACGCTCACGGACGTCACCGGTGGCTGGACCGTCTTGTCGGTGATGGGCCCGAACAGCCGGGCGCTGTTGCAGCGGGTCAGCAAGGCCGACTTTTCCAACGAGGCGTTTCCCTTCGCGACCATCCGCGAGATCGGCGTCGGTTTCGCCACGGTACTGGCGTCGCGCCGAACCTACATGGGCGAGCTGGGCTGGGAGCTCTATGTGCCGGCGGAGTTCGCCGTCACCGTGTTCGAGACCCTGCATGCGGCCGGCACTGAGTTCGGCCTGCGGGATGGCGGCTACTACGCCATCGAATCGCTGCGGCTGGAAAAGGGCTATCGCGCCTGGGCGCGCGAGCTGACGCCGGACGATACGCCTTGGCAGGCAGGGCTGGGCTGGGCCGTGAAGCTGGACAAGCCGGGCGGCTTCATTGGCCGCGAGGCGCTCGTCGAAGCGAAGGCCAGGCCGCTCGACCGGCGGCTGGTCTCCGTCGTGTTGAAGGACCCTGAGCCGCTGCTGTGGGGCGGCGAGACGCTGCTGCGCGATGGCCGACCGGTCGGCGACCTCACCTCGGCGGGCTATGGCCATACGATCGGCGCGTCGGTCGGGCTGGGCTACATGAAGCGCTCCGATGGACTGCCCATCGACGTGGCATGGCTGGAAGGCGGCAAGGTAGAGATCGACTTGGCCGGCGTCCGATTAGAGGCCAAAGTATCTCTTCGGCCGCCCTACGATCCGAGCGGTACACGCACCAAAGGGTGAAGGTTCCCATGCGAGCTGTCTCAGAAACCGGCGATCCTCTTCTGCTCACGCCCGGCCCGCTTACCACCTCCGTGACGGTGAAGCAGGCCATGGTCCACGACTGGGGCTCGCGCGATCAGGGCTTCATTGCCATCAACAAGATGGTGCTGGAGAAAATCGTCGAGCTTGCGGGCGGCGAGGGCACGCACGTCACCGTGCCGGTGCAAGGCTCGGGCACCTTCGCCGTCGAGGCGATGATCACGAGCTTCGTTCTGAAGATGGGCAAGCTGCTGGTCCTGATCAATGGCGCCTACGGCCATCGCGCGAAGAAAATCGCCGAGATCGCCGGCCGCGGCGTCGTCTCCTACGAGACGCCCGAGGATACGCCGCCCGATCTCGTCAAGCTCGACAGGCTGCTGGCCGATGACAAGGCGATCACGCATGTCTTCGCGGTCCACTGCGAGACGACATCCGGCGTCCTCAATCCGATCGCCGAGACCGCGGCGCTGGTGGTCAGGCATGGCCGCCGTCTGCTGGTCGATTCCATGAGCGCCTTCGGTGCAATCGAGCTCGACGCCCGCAAGGTGCCCTACGATGCGATGGCGTCCTCGTCGAACAAGTGCCTCGAAGGCGTGCCGGGGCTGGGCTTCGTCGTCTGTCGCAAATCGGCACTCGCCGAGTGCAAGGGCAACGCCACGACCCTGGTGCTCGACCTGTTCGAGCAGGGCGAGGGTTTCGCCAAGACCGGGCAATATCGATTCACGCCGCCGATCCACGTGATCGTGGCACTGGGCAAGGCGATCGAGGAGCACGCAGCCGAAGGCGGCGTCGCGGGCCGCGGCAAACGCTACCGCGAGAATGCCAAGGTCCTGATCGACGGCATGCGCGCCATGGGCTTCCGCACGCTTCTGCCGGACGCGCTGCAGGCGCCGATCATCGTCACCTTCCACATGCCGACCGATCCCAAGTTCGTCTTCCAGCGCTTCTATGACGGGCTGAAGGATCGCGGCTACGTCATCTATCCCGGCAAGCTGACGGTGGCGGACTCCTTCCGCATCGGCTGCATCGGCCGGCTGTATCCGAAGGACATGACCGGTGCGCTCGCGGCTGTGCGCGACGTGCTGGACGAGATGAGGGTCAGCAACGGCGGCCCGGCACTGGCGGCGGAGTAGGCGATGGCACCGGACAGCATCAACAAGGCGGGCGGCGAGATTGCCCTCAACGGGCGGCGCTATGCCCTGCCCAAGCGGCCGACGGTCGTGGTGTGCATCGATGGCTCCGAGCCGGGCTACATCGAGCGCGCGGTGGAAGCGGCCCGCGCACCGTGGTTCGCCAGGGTCCTGAAGAGCGGCACCAACCAGATCGCCGACTGCGTCGTGCCGAGCTTCACCAATCCCAACAATCTCTCGATCGTTACCGGCCGGCCGCCGTCGGTGCATGGCATCAGCGGCAATTACTTCCTCGATCCCGACACGGGCAAGGAAGTGATGATGAACGACCCCAAGTTCCTGCGGGTCGAGACGCTGTTCCCGGCGTTCCAGCGCGCGGGTTGCCGCATTGCCGTGGTCACCGCCAAGGACAAGCTGCGCGGGCTGCTGGGCAAAGGGCTCGACCTGGGGCCGGGCAAGGCCTGCGCCTTCTCGTCGGAGAAATCCGACAAGGCGACCCTCGCCGAGAACGGTATCGAGAACGTGAACGCGTTTGTCGGCCTGCCGGTACCCGATGTGTACAGTGCCGGTCTCTCGGAGTTCGTGTTTGCGGCCGGCGTGAAACTGATGGAACGCGACCGGCCGGAGATCATGTATCTCTCGACCACCGACTACATCCAGCACAAGCACGCGCCGGGCACGCCGGTCGCCAACGACTTCTATGCGATGATGGACGGATACATGGCCAGGCTCGACGCCCTGGGCTGCACCATCGTGCTGACGGCGGACCACGGCATGAACGCCAAGTTCGGCAAGGACGGCCAGCCCGACGTGATCTACCTGCAGGACCTGTTCGACAAATGGCTGGGCACGGACAAGGCGCGGGTCATCCTGCCGATCACCGATCCCTACGTCGTGCATCACGGCGCGCTGGGCTCCTACGCGGTTGTCTATCTTCCGGCCGGCGTCTCGCACACGGAGATGGCGGCCAGGATCAAGTCGTTGCCCGGCATAGAAGCGGCACTCACCCGTGAGCAGGCAGCGGCCCGCTTCGAGCTGCCCGCCGACCGGCTGGGCGACCTCATCGTCGTCTCCACCCAGCACAAGGTGCTGGGGACTTCGGCATCGCGGCACGATCTCAGCGGTCTCACCGAACCGCTGCGCAGCCATGGCGGCATTTCCGAGCAGCACGTGCCATTGATCTGCAATGCGCCGCTGGCATCGAAGACGGACCGCGCGTGGCGCAACTTCGACGCCTTCGATCTCGCCCTCAACCTCGTTGCCTGAAGGGCGAAAACGACTCGGCGTCGGCTGCAATTAATCTTCGTTGCGGCGGTCGCACGGGCAGGGACAGACTGCGGTCAACGCATATCAGGGAGATAGCCATGACCGTCAGCCAGGCCGACAAGGCGAAGAAACTGCGTGCCCTGCACGAGGCGCCGGGCGCCTTCGTCATTCCGAACCCTTGGGATGCGGGCTCGGCACGCGTGCTGGAGGGGATGGGATTCCAGGCCTTGGCGACCTCGAGTGGCGCCAAGGCCGGCGTACTGGGTCGGCGGGACGGCAAGGTGACGCGCGAAGAGGCGCTGGCGAATGCGCGGTTGATCGCGGGCGCCGTCGACCTTCCGGTGATCGGCGATCTGGAGAAGGGCTTCGGCGATACGCCCGATGCCGCCGCGTTGACCATCAAGGGCGCCGCCGATGCCGGACTGGTCGGCGGGTCGATCGAGGATGCCACGGGCGACAAGGACAAGCCCCTTTTCGATCTTGAGACGGCGGTCGCGCGGGTGAAGGCGGCGGTGCAGGCCGCGCGTGCGCTGCCGTTTCCGTTCGTGCTGACGGCGCGCGCCGAGGGCTTCCTGCGTGGCAAGGCCGACCTCGATGACGTCATTGCCCGCCTCAAGGCCTTCGAGGCCGCGGGCGCCGACGTGCTGTTCGCGCCCGGTCTTCCCGATCTCGCTTCGGTCAAGAAGGTGACGAGTGCCCTCGGCAAGCCGTTCAATTTCATGGTCGGGATCAAGGGCCGGTCGTGGTCGAAAGCCGAGCTCGAGGCCGCCGGGGTGAAGCGAATCAGCCTCGCCACCTCGCTCTACAAGGCCGCGATGAGCGGCCTGATCGATGCGGCCAAAGAGGTGAAGGAACAGGGCACTTTCACCTACGTCGACCGGGTGATTTCGACGCCCGATCTCAGCGCCTTCATGAAGGGCTGAAACGCGAGTTGCGCAAACCTGACGGTTGCGTCATTCAACGGGTATGGAGCATTTCGACGTCCTGATCGTCGGTGCCGGGCTCTCGGGCATCGGCGCCGCCTGGCACCTTCAGAAGAAGTGCCCAGCTCGGAGCTTTGCGATCCTCGAGGGACGCGAGGCGAGCGGCGGCACGTGGGATCTGTTCAGGTATCCGGGCGTGCGCTCGGACTCCGACATGTACACGCTCGGCTATCGCTTTCGCCCGTGGAAAGAGGCCAAGGCGATCGCCGACGGCCCGTCGATCCTGAAGTACATCCGCGAGGTCGCAAGCGACCACGGCATCGACCGCAAGATCCGCTACAGCCACAAGGTCGTGGGCGCGTCGTGGTCGACGCCAGAGGCGCGCTGGACGGTCGACCTCGAAGTGGGGCCGGAGCGGCAGCGGCGGCAGCTGACGTGCGGGTTCCTCTGGATGTGCAGCGGCTATTACTCTTACGACGGCGGCTATCAGCCCGAATTTCCCGGTATCGAGAACTTCAAGGGCCGGATCGCCCATCCGCAGAAATGGACGCCGGACATCGACTATGCCGGCAAGAAGGTTGTCGTGATCGGCAGCGGCGCCACGGCGGTCACGTTGGTTCCATCGATGGCAGACGATAGCGCAGGAGGCGGCGCCGCGCACGTCACCATGCTGCAGCGCTCGCCGACCTACATGGCGATGCGGCCGTCGGAGGATCCTTTCGCGACCAAGATGCGCAAGCGCCTGCCGTTGAAGCTCGCCTACATGGTTACGCGCTGGAAGAATGTGCTGCTCGGCATGTATTTCTTCCAGATGTGCAAGCACTACCCGGACAAGGTGAAGAGTCTGCTGCTGGGTGGCGTGCGGAAGGTGCTGGGGCCGGACCACGACATCGATACGCACTTCACGCCGCGCTACAAGCCGTGGGACCAGCGGCTCTGCCTCGTGCCGGACGCTGATTTCTTCCGCGCCATGCGCCGTGGCAAGGTCGACGTCGTCACTGACCATATCGACACTTTTACGGAAACCGGCATCAAGCTGAAGTCGGGCAAGGAACTCGAGGCCGATCTTGTCGTGACCGCGACCGGGCTCGTGCTGGTGCCGGTGGGCGGCGCGAAACTCACGGTCGACGGCCAGCCGGTCGATCTCAGCAAGCGCTTCATCTACAAGGGCATGATGTATTCCGACGTGCCCAACCTCGCGTCGGTGTTCGGCTACACCAACGCCTCGTGGACCCTGAAGGCTGACCTGGTCAGCGAATACGTCTGCCGCATCCTCAATCACATGGCGCGCGGCGGTTATCGTATCTGCATGCCGCGCAACGACGATCCGACCCTGAGCGAGGAACCGTGGGTCAGCTTCTCGTCCGGCTACATCCAGCGCGCGCTCGCGCACCAGCCCAAGCAGGGATCGCGGCGCCCGTGGAAGCTTTACCAGAACTACGCGCTCGATCTCCTGAGCCTGCGCTTCGGCTCGATCCGCGACCGGGCGATGACCTTCGTGCGATGAAGGCACTGCGGCATCTGGCGCTGCTCGCCGTGATGCTCTCGACCTGGTCAGCCGCAGCCCAGGATGTCGCGTCCGCCGTCCTCACTGGCATCGCAGCCTACAATCGCGGCGACATCGCCACGGCATATCGGTTGCTCAAGGCAGCGTCCGATGCCGGCGACTCCGACGCCCAGGTCAATCTCGGCTACCTTTACGCACGTGGCCAAGGCACCAGGGCCGATCAGGCGGAAGCAATGCGCCTCTACCTTCAATCGGCTGGGCAGGGAAATCCGGAGGGCATGAACGCCGTCGGCTACAAGTATCGCTACGGCAGCGGCGTAAAGATCGACTTGCCACGCGCCGTGCACTGGTTCTGTCGGGCAGCGGTGTCCGGCGATCCGCGCGGGCTGAATAATCTTGCCATCATGTACTACGAGGGAAAGGGCGTGGAGCGCGATCTGGATGAAGCGCGTCGCCTGTGGGAGCAGGCCGCAGAGCGCGGCAATCCCAACGCCATGTTTAATCTCGGTGAGTCCTACTATCTGGAGCCGCCATTGGATCTGCCGCAGGGCGTAGACCTGCTGCGGCAGTCGGCCATGGGGGGACACGGCGGAGCGCAGCGGTTTCTCCGTCAGATCGGCAATCGTGAGCCGTTCCCGCCGTTGGTGAACACGGAACTCGATATGCGGCCGGCGCGGAAGGATCTGCGAGCCGGCAAGGTCCGTGATTGCGGCTTCCTGGCATCGTAGGCAGATTGGCGGCGTCAGCAGGAGGGACTGCCATGCCGAGCCAAGCCGAAAAAGGCCGCCTGTTCAAAGAGCGCCACTCCAAGCCCGGCATCCTGCTGCTGCCCAATCCGTGGGACGCTGGCACGGCAAAGCTCCTTGCATCGTTGGGCTTCGAGGCGTTGGCGACGACCAGCCTCGGCATGTCGAACGCGTTAGGCCGGGTCGACGGCGACGGCGCGGTGAGCCGTGCCGAGTTGCTGGAGAACTGCCGCGTCATCGCGGAGGCGACCGACCTGCCGGTGAATGCCGATCTCGAGAACGGCTATGCCGACGACCCGAAGGAAGCGGCCACCATCCTGCGCGATGCTGCCGCAGTCGGCGTCGTGGGTGGCTCGCTCGAGGATTGGAGCGGCGAGAAGATCTACGACTTCAACCATGCCGTCGAACGCGTGGTCGCGGGCGTCGAGATGGCGCGCTCGCTGCCGGTGCCGTTCACCTTTGTCGCCCGCGCGGAGAACCTGATCCGCGGCCGGCCCGACATGGACGATACGATCAAGCGTCTGCAGGCCTTCGAGAAGGCGGGCGCCGATGTGCTGTACGCGCCCGGGCTGCGCGACCTGGCCTCGATGAAGCTCGTGGCATCGGCGGTGTCCAAGCCGATCAACGTGGTGATGAGCGCGGGCGATCCCGCGCTCACGGCCGCCGAGATGGAAGCCGTTGGCGTGAAGCGGATCAGCGTCGGCGGGGCGCTGTCGCGGCTGGCGTTGGCGGCCTTCATGAAAGGCGCCCGGGAGATGAAGGACCAGGGCGGCTTTACCTGGATGCGGGACACCCTGCCGACCAAGGACCTCAAGCCCATTTTCGGTACATAATACGGTTACAACCCGGTGAATGGCGGCGCGCTGGCGGAGTCCCGGCCGGCCCGCTAAGGTTTTCGGTCTAACTGGGGGACTGCAATGACGATCTCGACATGGACACGCCGCGCGCTTTGCCTGGGCATTGCCGCCGCTTCGCTGGCCGCCGCGCCTGCCTTCGCGCAGAAGACCAAGCTCACCGTCTACACCGCGCTGGAGAACGACCAGCTCGGACCGTTCAAGAAGGCCTTCGAAGCCGACAACCCCACGATCGAGATCGCCTGGGTGCGTGACTCGACGGGCGTGGTCGCGGCCAAGCTGATGGCCGAGAAGGACAATCCCCGCGCCGACATCATCTGGGGCCTCGCCGCCTCGAACGTCGGCCTGATGGCGCAGATGGGCATGCTCGAGCCCTACACGCCGCCCGGCGCCAAGGACCTGAAGCCGCTGTTCCGCAGCGGCAAGACGCCGGACACCTGGGTCGGCATGGACGCCTATCTCTCGGTCGTCTGCTTCAACACGGCGGAAGCGGAGAAGGGCAAGAAGGCCAAGCCCGCGACCTGGGCCGATCTCATCAAGCCCGACTACAAGGACTCGATCGTGATGCCGAACCCGGCTTCGTCGGGCACCGGCTATCTCACGGTCGCGGCCTGGCTGCAGATCATGGGCGAGGAAGCCGGCTGGAAATACATGGACGCGCTGCACCAGAACATCGCGCAATACATCCACTCGGGCTCGGCGCCGTGCGTACAGGCGGCCAAGGGTGAGCGCATGATCGGCATCGGCCTCGACACGCGCGGCGCGTCGGAGAAGACCAAGGGCGCACCGCTCGACATCATCGTGCCCAAGGAAGGCCTGGGCTGGGAGCTCGAGGTCACCGCGATCGTGAAAGGCACCAAGAACCTCGACGCGGCCAAAAAGCTTGCCGATTGGGCCGCGACCAAGAAGGCCAACGAACTCTACGCCGACACCTATCCGATCGTGGCCATGGCGGGCGTCGCCAAGATGCCGGCGAACTATCCCGCCGACGGCGAGAAGGCGATGATCAAGAACGACGTCGAGTGGATGTCGAAGAACCGCGATCGCATTCTCGCGGAGTGGACCAAGCGCTACGACGGAAAGTCCGCTCCGAAGGCCAAGTGAGTTATCTCGAAGTCCGGAACCTCACCAAGCGTTTCGGGGACTTTACCGCCCTCCGCGATGTCTCGCTCGACGTCGCGGAGGGTGAGTTCGTCTGCTTCCTCGGTCCCTCGGGCTGCGGCAAGACCACGTTGCTGCGCGCCATCGCGGGGCTCGAGCCGCAGAGCTCGGGCACGATTCGGCAGAAGGGTAGGGATGTCTCGTCCCTGCCGCCCGCGCAGCGCGACTTCGGCATCGTCTTCCAGTCCTACGCGCTCTTTCCCAACCTGACGGTCGCCGACAATGTCGGCTACGGCCTCGCAAGCCGCCGCCGGAAGCGCGCCGATATCGCCGCGCGTGTCACCGAGTTGCTGGCGCTCGTCGGCATGCCCGACGCCGGCATCAAATATCCCGCGCAACTCTCGGGCGGCCAGCAGCAGCGCGTGGCACTGGCGCGCGCGCTCGCGACCTCGCCGGGATTGCTGCTGCTTGACGAGCCCCTCTCGGCACTCGACGCCCGCGTGCGCGTGCGTTTGCGCCACGAGATCAAGGCGCTGCAGCGCCGCCTCGGCGTCACGACGATCATGGTGACTCACGACCAGGAAGAGGCTCTGACAATGGCCGACCGGATCGTGGTGATGAACCACGGCGTGATCGAGCAGGTCGGCACGCCGCAGGACATCTATCGCGCGCCCACGACCGCTTTCGTCGCCGACTTCGTGGGGGCCATGAACTTCCTCGACGGCACGCTCGAAACGCCCGACCGGGTTCGCATCGGCTCCGTGTCGCTGGAGTGCCAGTCGCAGGACGGATTGAAACAGGGGGCGGGCGTGCGGCTGTGCATCCGGCCCGAGGACGTTCGTGTTCGCGACCTGCCGGTCGGCGCCGCGAACCGCTTGACGGTGAAAGTGAAGGAGCTCGATTTCGTCGGCGCGTTCTGCCGGGCTTCCCTCGCCGCGGGCGACATCGCGCTAATGGCCGACTTCTCCAGCAACCTCATCCGCGATCTCGGCGTGACGGTGGGCGGCGCGCTCGACGTGGCTTTGCCGCCCGATCGCCTGCGGATCTTCGCCGCGTGAGCCTCGCGATCGCGACCGGCACGATCCGCGCGTCACGCGAAGACCTGCTGATGCGCGCAGGCATCGTCGCCGTCGTTGCGATCCTGCTGCTGATGGTCGGCTTGCCGCTCTGGGCATTGCTGGCCAAGGGATTTGAGGATGCCGACGGCCGCTTCGTGGGCCTCGCCAACTATGCGGCCTATTTTGCGACGCCTGCGCTGTTCAATTCGGCGCTCAACAGTTTCGAGGTTGCCGCGATCACCACCCTGGTCGTCGTGCCGCTCGCGTTCCTCTACGCCTATGCTCTGACGCGCACCGTGCTGCCGCTGCGCTGGCTGTTCCAGGGCATCGCGCTAATCCCGATCTTCGCGCCCTCGCTGCTGCCCGGCCTGGCGCTGATCTATCTCTTTGGCACGCAAGGCTTCTTCAAGGCACTCGTCGGCGGTCAGATCTACGGCATCAAGGGCATCGTCATCGCCCAGGTTTTCTACTGCTTCCCGCATGCCGTGCTGATCCTGACCACGGCGCTGCGCACCGCGGACGCGCGCCTCTACGAGGCGGCCGATGCGCTCGGCGCCTCCAAGCTGCGGGTCTTCTTCACCGTCACTCTGCCGGGTGCCAAGTACGGCGTGGTGAGCGCCGCCATGGTGGTGTTCACCCTGGTAATCACCGACTTCGGCGTGGCCAAGGTGATCGGGGGCAATTTCAACGTGCTTGCGACCGACGTGTACAAGCAGGTGATCGGCCAGCAGAACTTCTCGATGGGCGCGGTGGTCGGCATGGTGCTGCTGGCGCCGGCGGCACTGGCATTCGCGGTCGACCGGCTAGTGCAGAGGAAGCAGGTGGCGCTGCTGACGGCGCGCGCCGTGCCCCTGGAGCCGCGGCCGAAATTCGCGCGCGACGCGTTCTTCACGCTGTTCTGCGTGATCGTCTCGCTCTTCATCCTGGCGATCATCGGCATGGCGGCGTGGGGCTCGCTGATCAAGTACTGGCCCTACAATCTCAGCCTGACCTGGGCCAACTACGACTTTGAAAAATTCGACGCCAATGGCTGGGAGTCGCTGCTGAACTCCATACGGATGGCGTTGGGCGCGGCGATCTTTGGCACGGCGCTGATGTTCGTCGGCGCCTGGCTCACCGAGAAGACGAAGGGCTTCGGTGCCGTGCGCGGGCTGGTGCAGCTTCTCGCGTTCCTGCCGATGGCGGTGCCCGGCCTCGTGTTGGGACTTGGCTACATCTTCTTCTTCAACGCGCGTGGAAATCCGCTGAACTTCCTCTACGCCACGATGGCGATTCTCGTGATCAATTCGGTGGCGCACTTCTATACGGTGGGCCATCTCACCGCGACGACCGCGCTGAAGCAGATCGATCCCGAGTTCGAGGCCGTGTCCGCTTCGCTCAAGGTGCCGGTGTGGCGCACGTTCCTGCGGGTGACGGTGCCGATCTGCCTGCCGGCGATCCTCGATATCGCGATCTATCTCTTCGTGAACGCGATGACGACCGTGTCGTCGGTGATCTTCCTCTACTCGCCCGAGACCAAGCTCGCCTCGGTGGCCGCCCTCAACATCGAGGAGGCGGGAACGACCGCTGCCGCCGCCGCGCTCTGCCTGGTGATCGTGGCGATCTCGGCGACAGCGAAAGGCCTGCATCTGATCGCGGATCGCTTCCTGTTCGACCGCTTGCAGCGCTGGCGCCGACGCTGACATGTCGGCCATTTTCGAGATCGTGGCCGGTCTGCTGCTGGGCTACGCCCTTGCATCGATCATCGAATCGATGATGCACGAGTACGTCGCCGATGCATCGCCGGCGATCGTAGCGGCATGGCGGCGCCATCCGCGATTATTCCGGAAACTGATCAATACCCATCTCGGGCATCACGTCGTCCACCATCATCAGACCTATCTGACGACCCATGTGCGGCAGTTCGAGACGCCGTGTCACCGCAGGCGCGTGACCGGCCTCCTGTTGCGGCGGGGGCGGTACGGCCGGATCATCGTCGCCAGCGACTTCGGCCTTCGCCTGCTGCCGGACGGAATTTTCTTCTACCTTCTGCCGTCGGTGCCGCCGGCCGTCGTCCTGTGCATCGCCGTCCCGGTCACGGTGGCGCTTCCAGCAATGGTCGCTCTGACCCTGCCGGCGCTCTTCAGCCACGCGGTACATCCGTTTCTGCACATGCCGTTTGCGCAGGCACAGGCCGTGGCGCCGCCGTTGATGGCGATCTTCCTGAGGACAGCCTACGGGCGGGCGCTGTTTCGCAATCACTTCCTGCACCACCACTTTGGCGGCGTCAGCAATTTCAACCTGCTGCTCGGAGCGGATGGGCTGCGGCGCCGATACCGTCGCGCCGACGCCTGTGCGCTGCGCACGATGCGGGATGTCGGCATGCCGGTCGACTAGCCTTTCCGGAAGCAACTGCTAGGCTTTGCCGCTCGAGGGGGAGAAGAACAATGAACCGTCTGTACGCCGCGATTGCGACGATCTTTGCGCTCCTGTCGGAGCCAGCGGCCGGCGCCGACTATCCCAAGGCGACCGAAGGCGACTGGACCGCGAAGGAGTTCAGGCTGCACACCGGCGAAGTGATGCCGGAAGTGCGGCTGCACTACTACACGGTGGGAGATCCCAAGAATCCGCCCGTTTTGATGCTGCACGGCTCCTCGCAGTATGGCGGCGCCATGCTCAATCCCGCGTTCGCCGGCGAGTTGTTCGGCGCGGGCCAGCCGCTCGATGCGACGAAGTACTTCATCATCCTTCCCGACAGTCTGGGCCACGGCAAATCGACCAAGCCATCGGACGGTTTGAAGGCCAAATTCCCGAAGTACGACTATGCCGACATGGTCGACGCGCACTATCGCCTGCTGACCGAGGGCATGGGCATCAAGCATGTCCGCGTCGTGATGGGCAATTCCATGGGCGGCATGCACACCTGGCTGTGGGGTGAGAAGTATCCCGACTTCATGGACGCGCTGGTGCCGATGGCCAGCCAGCCGACGCCTATGTCGGCGCGCAACTGGATGATGCGCCGCCTGATCATCGACTCGGTCAGGAACGATCCCGACTGGCAGGGCGGCAACTACACGACCCAGCCGAAGAACGTAAAGGCGGCGGCCGTGTTCTACGGCATCGCCACCTCAGGCGGCACGCTTGCCTATTCGAAGCTCGCGCCCACGCGCGTGGCCGCCGACAAGATGCTCGACGACCGTCTGAATGCGCCGTTCACCGCGGACGCCAATGACTTCATGTACCAGTGGGACGCCTCGGGCGACTACGACCCGACGCCGGACCTGCCGAAGATCAAGGCGAAGGTCCTCGCGATCAACGCTGCGGACGACGAACGCAACCCACCCGAGACCGGCCTCACCGAGGCGGCGCTGAAGCAGGTCAAGGATGCGAAGCTCTATCTGATTCCTGCGAGCACGGAGACGCGTGGCCATGGTACGACAGGCAATGCGAAGTTCTACACCACCCAACTCGCGGAATTTCTTCGAGGCCTGCCAACACCGGCGCGGTAAGTGACGCGCGTCGTCATTGTCGGTGGCGGTGCGATGGGATCGTCGGTCGCCTGGCACCTCGCGGGCGATACGGCTTTCACGGGTACCGTCACCGTCGTCGAGCGCGATCCGACCTATGCGACGGCATCGTCGTCGCTGTCGGCGAGTTCGATCCGGCAGCAGTTCTCGACGCCGCTCAACATTCATCTCTCGCGCTATGGAATCGGCTTCCTGCGGCGGGCGCCGGAACTGCTGGGCGTCGATCTCGGGCTGAAGGAGCCGGGGTATCTTTTCCTCGCGAGTCCGGCGGGTGAGGCGGTGCTGCGGGCGAACAACGCGGTCCAGCGTGGCGAGGGGTGCTCGGTCGAGCTGCTCGATCCGGCGGCATTGGTGGCGCGATTTCCGTCGGTCTCGGCGGACGGGGTCGTGCTCGCCTCGCACGGCACCGCCAACGAAGGCTGGTTCGACGGGCCGGCGCTGATGCAGGCGTTCCGTCGCAAGGCGATCGAGCGCGGTGCAACGTATGTCGCCGACGAGGTCGTGAGACTGGCGCCCAATGCCGTCACGCTGAAGTCGGGCACTCGGATCGAGGCCGACACCATCGTCATCGCAGCCGGCCCGCAGTCGGGTGCGGTCGCGGCTCTGGCAGGGATTGTGTTGCCGGTCGAGCCACGACGGCGCTCGGTCTTCGTTTTCGACTGCCGGGAGAAGCTGCCCTTGCTGCCGCTCACCATCGATCCGTCGGGCGTGTGGTTCCGGCCGGAAGGGCGGTTCTACCTCTCGGGTACGTCGCCCGCCGAAGGCAACGATCCGCCTGGCGCGCCGCTCGAGGTCCAGCACGCCGAATGGGATGAAACAGTCTGGCCGGCGCTGGCCGCGCGGGTGCGGGTCTTCGAGGCGGCCAAGGTGGTGAATTCCTGGGCGGGCCACTACGAGTACAACGCCTTCGATCAGAACGGCATCGTGGGCCGCCACCCGGTGCACGAAAGTATCGTCTTCGCCACGGGCTTTTCCGGCCACGGCATCCAGCAGTCGCCCGCCGTCGGCCGCGCTGTTTCGGAGCTGATCGTGCACGGAGACTATCGAACGATCGACCTCAGGCCTTTCGCGTTCGAACGGATAGCTGCCGACCGGCCGATCCGCGAACTCAACGTCGTCTGAGACGCAGATCGGCGTGGCCCGGTGAAATGCGCTGCACTAAAGTGCGGCGTCGTCGACACTTGAAGGCGTTTGCATGACCAAGCTCAAGATCGCCATTGCCTGCCAGGGTGGCGGCAGCCAGACGGCGTTTACCGCGGGCGCCCTCAAGACTCTGTGCGAAGCTCAGCTCGACCGGGATTTCGAGATCGTCGGCATCAGTGGCACGTCGGGTGGTGCTCTGTGCGCGACACTGATGTGGTATTCCCACATGAAAGGCGATCGCCCGCTCTGGAAGCGCATGATGGAATTCTGGAAGGAAAACACCGCGCAGGGGCCAATCGAGCACGCGATCAACCAGTTCATCGTCGACTCGATGCGTCTGGTCAACGCGGGCATGTGGCCGACCTTCCAGATGAGCCCGTCGTCGGCAGCCATGAAATCGATGACCGACATCATGACGGCCGGTCAGCGCAAGGGCTTCTCGGACTTCCGCGGGCTGATCGAGGCCTACATCGATTTCAAGGAGATTGCGTCCTGGGGGCCACAGCCCGGTCCGCCTGTGCTGATACTGGGTGCTGCCAACGTCAACAGCGGCGCGCTGGCCAAGTTCATCTCGCGCAAGGAGTCGATTCGCATCGAGCACGTGCTGGCGTCCTGCGCCGTTCCCACTCTTTTCCCGGCAGTGCAGATCGGCAGGGATGCCTTTTGGGACGGCCTCTTCTCCGATAATCCGCCGGTCGAGGAGCTGGTGCGCCCGAGGTCGATGGGCGTGGAGAATATTCCGGCCGAAATCTGGCTGATCAAGATCAATCCGACGGCGAACAGGCGCGTGCCCGTCGCGATGGGCGACATTATCGACCGGCGCAATCAGATCGAGGGCAACATCTCGCTGTTCCACCAGCTCAGCCACCTCGAGACGCTGAATGATATGATCCTTCAGGACGCGTTCCGCCCAGAGTTCCTGGAGCGTTTCGACATCAAGCGGCCGGTGCGGATTCCCAAATCGTTCGAGAGTGACAGCGACCGGCCCTACCATATTCCGTGCATCGAGATGCCGTTTGAGCTGCAGGAATTGATGAACTACGAGGGCAAGATCGACCGGGGGGCGCGCAACATCAACCGGCTGATCGCCGAGGGCGAGCGGGCGGCCAAGGTCTTCCTGGAAGCGCGCGCGGCTGCGGTGGCCGCCTCGCCGATGGAGATCGGCGATACTGCCGGCTTCGCCTGGGAAGATCGCGGCTGAGCGGATATCCTCAACGTTGTGTGATAGGTTTGGGAGTCATCCGAGGAGAGTACCGTGCCCGATCAGTCGTTGGTCAATTCAGACCTGCA
>CAIMEE010000486.1 GCA_903839865.1 Enhydrobacter aerosaccus
GACGCTGGAGCAGCGCGTGGTCGAACGCACCGCGCAGCTCGAGGCGAGCCGCGCCGAGGCCGAGGCCGCCAACCTCGGCAAGACCCGCTTCATCGCCGCGGCCAGCCACGATCTGCTGCAGCCGCTGCATGCCGCGCGCCTCTTCACCGCCGCGATGATGGATCGCGACCCGGCCAACGAACTCGGCGGCAAGGTCGATGCGAGCCTGGGAGCCGTCGAATCGCTGCTCGACGCACTGCTCGACATCTCCAAACTCGATGCCGGTGCCTTCCGTCCGGACAAACGGCCGTTCGCACTGCAACCGTTGTTCGAATCGCTGGCGACGGCGTTCGCACCGGTGGCGGCGCGGCGCGATGTCCAGCTGGTCGTGGCCAAGACAGACGCCTACGTCTCGACCGATCCCGCCTTCCTGCGGCGCATCCTGCAGAACCTGCTGTCGAACGCGCTGCGCTACGGAAGCGTCGAAGGACGACCTCAGCGCGTGCTGCTCGGGTGCCGGCGCGAAGGGGAGAGCCTGCGCATCGAGGTCAAAGACAACGGCCCGGGCATCGCGCTCGACAAGCAGGGGATCATCTTTGACGAGTTCGTACGGCTGCAGCCGGAGGACGACCGGCCGCGCGAGGAGCGGGGACTGGGACTCGGTCTCGCCATCGTCGAACGCATCGGCCGCATGCTCGACTTGCCGGTGCGCATCGCATCCGCGCCCGGCGCCGGCTCGACCTTCTCCGTGGTGGTGCCGCGCGTGGCGGCGGTCGTGGCGGTGCCGATCGCTGCGGCCTTGCCACCGCACGTATCGGCGCTAGAAACCGGCAGCTTCGTGCTCTGCATCGACAACGAAGCCAGGGTGCGCGAGGCGATGGCAACCCTGTTGGGTGGCTGGGGATGCGAGGTGGCGACGGCATCCTCGCACGCTGAGGCGCTGGCGCGGGTGCGAGAAGCGGATCGACTGCCCGATCTCGTGCTGGCGGACTTGCATCTCGACGAGGAACTCGACGGGCTCGAGATCGTCGAGTCGTTGCGCGCGAGTTGGGGGCACGCCGTGCCGGCGGCGCTGGTCACCGCCGATCGCGATCCCATGCTGCGCCTGCGGGCGCGATCGAAGCAGGTCGAACTGCTGCACAAACCAGTGAAGCCCGCGGCCTTGCGCGCCTTGTTGAGATTGCGCGACCGCGGCTTGATGGCGGTGCGCGCCTAGCTCACGGCATCTCGTTCACTGAAGCGGGGGCAGCGCCAGGCCGCGTGCCTCGATGACCGCCTGGGTGCGCGATCGCACGCCGAGCTTGCGCAGGATCACCGTCACGTGGGCCTTTACGGTCACCTCGCCAACGCCGAGCTTGTAGGCGATCTGCGTGTTCTGATCGCCCTGGACCATCAAGGAAAGCACCCGCCATTGCTGCGGCGTCAGCTGCGACGCGCGCTGAGCGAAGGAATCGCCGGGTGCGACCTCGGGCGGCGCCAGGATCTCGCCGTTGAGCACGGCGTGCACCGTGGCCGCGATCTTTTCGAGCGACGCCGATTTGTCGATATAGGCCGAGGCGCCGAGATCGTGGGTGCGCCGTGCGATCGACGCATCGCGCGCAGCCGACACGACGATGATCGGCACCGTCGGCCAGTCGGAGCGCAACAGAGCAAGGCCGGTGAGGCCCTCCATGCCCGGCATGTCGAGGTCGAGCAGGAGCGCATCGGTTTCGGGCTGGCGGTCGAGCGCTGCCTGCACCTCCGCGAGGGTTCCGGCCAGTGCGATTGTGGCACTTTCGAACGCCTGGCCAAGCGCCGCCTTCAACGCGTCACGCACCATGGGATGGTCATCCGCGATCAGGAAGGCGCGCGTTGCCGGCGCATCGGCCATCTCGACTCCTGGTTCTTCCGCCGCAGTGCAGCGCAATCTTTGCTGCGCTGCGCCAAATCCACCGCCTACGACTAAAGTAGGAGGGACCATTGACTCATGCCTCGTGTAGTCAATTAGGGCAACAATAAGTCGAGGCGTCTCTAAAAGCCTCAACGACCCCGGGAGAACGAACAATGGCAATGGCAGCAGCGGCCGATCATAATCGGCCCATGACGGCGGAGGACCGCAAGGTCATCCTGGCCTCGTCGGTCGGCACGATTTTCGAATGGTACGATTTCTACCTTGCTGGCGCGCTCGCCGCGAACATCGCCGCCAACTTCTTCTCTGGCGTGAACCCGACGGCGGGCTTCATCTTTACCC
>CAIMEE010000487.1 GCA_903839865.1 Enhydrobacter aerosaccus
AGCTTCGGTTCGTTCTTACGCACATCGGCCATGACTAACTCCGTTGACGAATAGAGGCCGGGGAGCAGCGCTCCCCGGCGTTGCAGTGATCAGATCGGATCCCAGGTGAAATACTCGGGCGAGCGCTTCATGTCGGTGAAGTAGTTTTTCATCGACGGGATCGCCTGCTCGTCGATGTCCTCGAGAGTCCAGCCCTCCGAGTTGTGCACCGAGCGCACCGGGCGGTTGGCGTTGAAGAGCATGATCTCGTTCATGCGCACGCCGAAGATCTGCGAGGTGACGTTATGCGCCTGCGCGGCATCGGACAGCAGGTACACCGCCATCGGCGCGATCTTCGCGGGCGTCATCTTCTTAGAGCGTTCGAGGCGCGCCTTCTGCGCATCGGTGTCGGCGGGGATCGTGCCGATCATGCGCGTCCAGGCGAACGGCGAGATGCAGTTCGAGCGCACGTTGAACGCGGCCATGTCGAGCGCGATCGAGCGCGACAGGCCGATGATGCCCATCTTGGCGGCGGAGTAATTCGCCTGGCCGAAGTTACCGACGAGGCCCGAGGTCGAGGTGAAGTGCACGAACGCGCCTGACTTCTGTTCCTTGAAGTAATTGGCGGCAGCGCGGCTGGTGTTGAACGATCCGTTGAGATGGACGTCGATCACCATCTTCCAGTCCATGTGGCTCATGCGATGGAAAATGCGGTCGCGCAGGATGCCTGCGTTGTTGATCACGCCGTCGATCTTGCCGAAGTTCTCGACCGCGGCCTTGACCATGCGTTCGGCACCCGCGGGATCGGTCACGCTGTCGCCGTTGGGCACGGCTTTGCCGCCGAAGGCCGCGATCTCGTCGCAGACTTTCTGCGCCGGGCTAGTGCTGCCGCCGCCCTCGCCGTCGACCGCGCCGCCCAGGTCGTTCACCACCACCGACGCGCCTTCGCGGGCCGCCAGCAGTGCCATCTCGCGGCCGATGCCGCCGCCCGCGCCGGTGACCAGGATGGATTTGCCCTTCAGCATGTTCGCCATGTCTCAAACTCCCTCTCGTTTTCAGGTCGGGAGATTGGCGGCGGGCGGCCCGTGACGCAACAGCCGCGCACTGAGCACGGTCAGCACAGCGAAAGGGGCGAGGCCGATCACCAGCGGCATCGCCATGTACTTCATCTCGACCGTGCTCAGCAGGGCCACGACCACGGTGCCGATTGCGCCCATGCCCATTTGCGCGAGACCCACCCAGGACGACGCCGTGCCGGCGAGGCGCGGATAGAGGCCGACCGCGCCGGCACTGGCCGCCGGTCCGATCAGGCCTGAGCCGAAGCTCAGAATCATGTAGGGGCCGCTGATCGCCCACCACACTTCGAAATGCGCCAGCGACAACGCGCCCATGATCGAAACAGCCGCTACGTGGAACCAGCCGCCCGCGCGCAGGATGGTGACCGGCAGCACGCGGCCCACCAACCGGTTGTTGGCGAAGCTCCCGCTCGCGAAGCCGCTGACCGAGATCAGGGAGAGCAGGCCGAATTCGCGCGGCGTGAAGCCGAGCTTGTCCTGCAGGATGAACGGCGAGCCCGCCAGCATCCCGAAATTGAGGGCGAAGGCAAAGCCCATCGTCAGCACGAAGCCGAGAAACCGGCGATCCCCCAGCATCTGGCCCGAACCGCGCAGCAGGCTGCCAAAGCCGACCGCTTCGCCACGGAAGCGGTTGGTCTCGCCCAGACCAAAGGACACCACAGCGAGGATCATCAGCCCGAAGGAGCCCACGAACCAGAAGGTCGCACGCCAGCCATACGCCTCGCCCAGGAAGCCGCCGATCGACGGCGAGATGGCGGGTGCCACGTTCAGAACAAGCGCAATGAGGCTCATGATGCGCGGCATCTCGTTGAAGTCGTAGGCGTCGCGCGTCAGCGCGCGGCTCAGCACAGCACCGGAAGCGGCGCCCAGCCCTTGCACAAGGCGCAAGCCGATCAAGCCGGCTATCGATGACGAGTAGCAACAGCCGAAGGTCGCGGCGGCGAAGAACATCAGGCCGAAGATCAGCGTCGGCCGCCGGCCGAAGCGATCGCTCATTGGCCCATAGAAGAGTTGGCCGAGCGCGAAGCCGATCATGTAGGTCGTTAGCGTGTACTTCACACCCTCGGGCGTCGCGTGCAGGTCCGCGCCCACCGCGGGCATCACCGGACTGTAGATGCTCATGGTGACAGGGCCGAAACTGGCGAGACCGATCAGCAGGCAGAGATACGCGGCCGACCGCGGCTTGATGATCACTTCTTGACGGCTTCCGCGGCACCTTCGGCGCCGAAATCTCCACCCGCGGAGCCGCCCAGCGGGAGCGCCTCCTGCTCCGCCGACAGCCGAGGATAATAGTGACGGAAGGCGTCGCGGATCTCGTCGAACGGGATGTCGGCGAAGGTGCCGCGATAGGCGAGATATTCCATATGGCGCCGGCCGCCGAGGTCGAATGGATGGTAGATCGAGTCGCCGACGGCATCCCAGTCGAGCGGCTTGAGGCCAAAGCGCTCGGTCAGTTCCCTGTTGAACGCGGGCGTCGCCTTCACCCAGCGGCCGTCGAGCCAGACGTCGGTGTAGCCGTGGTAATAGAAGGTGTCGCTGCCCATCAACTCCGCCAGGCGTTTGGTCGTCATGTGGTTGCGCACATCGGCATATCCAACCCGCGCAGGAATGCCGGCGGCACGGCAGACCGCAGCCATCAACCCCGCCTTGTTCACGCAATATCCATGCCCCGCCGCCAGGGTCGCGCTTGCGCGATATGCTTCGCGCTTCATCGGCGTGCTGTAGGGGTCGTAGCGCAGGTCGTCGCGCACCCCGTAATAAAGGCGCAGCGCCTTCTCGCGGTCGGAACCTTCGCCCGCCACGCGCCTTGCATAGGCAATGATCGCGGGGTTCTCCGAGTCGATCAGATCGCCCGGCCGGCGATAGGCGTCAAAATCGGCGCCGTCGCGCACGGCGCTATCGTCCGGGGTCTTGAGGGAGTCGAAATCCATGGCGAGGGTTTACTGCATGCGGAGGACAAATCCATGAGCCACGACGCGCAATTCACCCATGCGCATATGGTGCGCTTCGAAAGGCCCTTGCCTGCATCGCGCGAAAAGGTCTGGGCACTGCTGACGACCCCGGCGCGGTTACCCGGCTGGTACGGTGCGGGCTGCATCGAAGGCTACGCCGGCGGTCAGGTTCACCTGATGGGCGGCCACATCAAGGGCGTTGTCACGCAATGGGTGCCGCAGAAGAGGCTCGCCTATACCTGGAACGTGTTCATGCCGGGACAGGTGGTCTCCGACTATCCGGAGTCCTATCTCACTGTAGAACTCGACGATGCGAAGCTCGTGCTGACGCACCTGCCGGTGCTGAAGGCGTTCGTGAAACTGAACGCCGCGGGCTGGCATACCTATCTCGACATGCTCGACGCCGCCGCGCGCGGCGAGACTGTCGAACCGCGCGAGGCCTGCATGAAGCGCAACGCGGCGAAGTACGGGGTGGAGTTGCCTTCATAGTCTTCCGGACCGCGAGCCTCCTACGGATGATTGACCTGAGGTCAATCATCCGCTCTCGCTCATGATCTAAGCGAGCCCGAGGCTCGCGGTCCGGAAGATCAAAGCGAGGATGGCTCATCGTCGGACTGGACGAGGAAATGTGCCGAGGCCGAGGCCACCGGCCGCGAGCGGTCGTCCTGCCAGGCTTCGGCGAAGACATTGACCATGCGCCGGCCCTGCTTGGTCACCTTCGCGGCGGCGATCACGTCGCGCGGACCGGCCGAGCGCAGGTAGTCGACGGTGATGTTCACGATCTTGGGCACGGTGGTCGTCTCGGTCACCCACAAGAGATGGAAGATCGCCGCCATCTCGAGCATGGCGCCCAGCGTGCCGCCGTGAATCGCGGGCAGGAACGTGTTGCCGATCAGCTCGCCGTGAAAGCGCATGCGCGTCAACAGCTCGCCGGTGCCGTCCTCCGGCGCAATCTGCATCCAGCGCGCGTAGGGGATCGCGTCGGCGAGCAGACCGACCTCGCCCTTCTTGCGCGCCTCGGCGAGGCGCTTCATCAGCTCGCCGCTCATTTCAGGAACTCCCTGGCCGTGACCGGGCGCGTAACCTTGCCCTTGGTCCCCAGCATGAAGGTGCCGGCGGCGGCCGCGATCGGATTCTTCGGATCGCCCTGGTGGGCGAAGGCGCGCGTGAAGGCGACCGAGCGCGTGATGCGATAGCACTCGGCCTCGGCGACCACCGGCTTGCCCGGCTCAGCGGGCCTGGCGTAGTCGATGCGCAGGTCGAGCGTCGCGAAGGGCTCGGGCTTGGCCAGCATGGTGGCGACCGCCATGCCGCAACAGCCGTCGAGCATGGCGGTGATCGGCCCGCCCGCCAGCACGCCGGTCTCGGGATTGCCAACAAGCTCCTCGCGCCAGTCGAGCTGCATCGACGCGAGCCCCCTGGCGACGGCGACGACCCTGATTCCCAGCGCCTTGTTGTGCGGGATCGTGTCGGAGAACATTTTCTGGAACAGCGCGATGCGCTCTTCGGCGGATGTAAGCGGCGGCTTGGCCATACGGCTACCCGGTATCCTCGTTGACACTGTCGATAGGCCCTTCATAGTCCATTCGTCACGGCGGCGTTAGACCGGCGGGCACGGGATGGAAACGAACGGGTACGCGTGAGCGATATTCTGCAATTGACGCTGAACGGCGTTGCGGTCGGCTGTATCTACGGTCTGGTCGCACTGGGCTTTGTCCTTATTTACAAGGCGACGGAGCTGGTGAACTTCGCCCAGGGCGACCTGCTGATGCTGGGCGCCTTCGTCTGCTACATGGCGGTCGTCTGGTGGGGGCTGGACTATTGGCTGGCCTTCGCCATCGCCGTGGTCACGATCGCAGCCTTCGGCGCCCTGCTCGACCGGTTCGTGCTGCGCCACGTCATCGGCCAGCCGCAGTTCGCCGTGGTCATGCTGACCATCGGCCTGGGCTCGATCTTCCGTACCTTCGCGTCGGTCACCTGGGGTTCGGAAATCTACACTTTGCCGACGCCATTTGGCGGCGTGTGGAAGATCGGCAGCATCACGCTCAGCCACCAGTATCTCTCGATCATCGTCGGCACACTCCTGTTGTGCGGCGTGCTCTACGCCTTCTTCAACTGGACGCGCATCGGCATCGCCATGCAGGCCACTTCGCAGAACCAGCTCGCGGCCTATTACATGGGCATCCCGGTGAAGATGATCTTCTCGCTGATCTGGGCGATCTCGGCTGCCACCGCGACGGCGGCGGGCGTGCTGCTGGCGCCGGTCACACTGATCGACATCAACATGGGGCTGGCCGTTGCGCTCAAGGCGTTTGCCGCCGCCGTGCTGGGCGGCTTCGGCTCGATCCCGGGCGCGCTGCTGGGCGGCATCATCATAGGACTGATCGAGCTGTTCTCGGGCGCCCTCCTGCCGGACGGCTTCAAGGACACGATGCCTTACATGGTGCTGCTGGCGGCGCTGATCGCGCGGCCGCAGGGCCTGTTCGGCACGCCTGGCCGCAAGAAAGTATAGGCCGCCCCATGCGCTTCGTGTTCAAGACCTCCTACAATCAGGACATCCAGCTCTTCCGCGACAGGGTCGACATGGGCTGGTACGTGGCGCTGGCCGCCGCAGTGATCGCCGTGCCGTTCCTGCTGTCCGACTACTACGTGGGCGAGACCGCGTGGGTGTTCATCTACGGCCTGTGCGGCGTCTCGCTGATGACGCTGGTCGGCTACACTGGCCTGGTCTCGCTGGGCCACGCGGCGTTCCTCGGCATCGGCGCCTACGCGCACGCCTATTTCCTGCAGCGCGGCATCCCCTGGATCGGCTCGGTCGTGCTGGCGGTGTTCATCACTACGGTCTGCGGCTTCGTGGTCGGCCTGCCGGCGCTGCGCATGAGCGGCATCTATCTGTCGATCGCCACGCTCGCCTTCTCGGTGATCATCCAGGAAGTGTTCAGCCGCTGGGAGTCTGTGACAAACGGCTTCAAAGGCATGCCGGTGGCGCCACCGGTGATCTTCGGCATCTCCTTCGCCGACGCGCGCGAGTTCTATTTCCTCTGCCTGTTCTTCCTCGTGGCCGCGCTGTGGGCCACGCGCAACCTGCTGCGCGCGCCTACCGGACGTGCCTGGATCGCGATCCGCGACAGCGAGGTCGCGGCGCAGTCGATGGGCGTGCACCTCGCCCTCTACAAGTCGATGGCCTTCGCCTACTCCGCGGGCCTCATGGGCCTCGCAGGTGCGCTGTTCGCCCACAAGATCGCCTACCTGGCGCCCGACATCTTCACCATCCTGCTGTCGATCCAGATGCTGCTGCTGGTGATCGTGGGCGGGCTGGGCTCGCTGCATGGCGCGGTGCTGGGCGCGATCTTCGTGGCGTTGCTGCCGCCGATCATCGCCATCCTGCGCGACGGCGTCCCCGCCACCTTCGCCGACATGTCGACGTCGACCGGCATCGGCCTGTTTCACATCGTGGGCGACGCCGTGGGCAATTTCCTCAAGAAGCCCGGCGTCGAGGCCGGCATCTTCGGCCTGATCCTGGTGCTGACGATCCTGCTGGAGCCGCTCGGCATGTACGGACGCTGGGTGAAGATCCGCGTCTTCTTCTCGACCTTCCCGCTCTACAAGGCCGACTCCTTCAAGCGCCAGAAGAGCTACATGAAGACGGAGCGGCTGCGATGAGTCTCTTCGCCGCGGAAAACATCGCCATCAACTTCGGCGGCATCAAGGCCGTCGACGGTGTGAGCTTCGCCATCGAGAAGGGGGAGGTCTTCACGATCATCGGGCCCAACGGCGCGGGCAAGACCACGATCTTCAACCTAATGAGCCGCATCTACGACCCCACCGCGGGCCGCCTGATGTTCGAGGACCGGGACATCACGCGCGTGCCGCCGCATCGTATTGCGCGGCTGGGCATCGCGCGCACCTTCCAGAACATCGAGCTGTTCGAGCATGCGACGCTGCTGCAGAACCTGCTGCTGGCGCGGCATGCCCACAAGAAATCCGACTTCTTCTCGGAGCTCCTGTTCCTGCCGGCGGTGCGACGAATGGAGATCGAGCATCGCGAGGCGGTCGAGAAGGTGATCGACTTCCTCGACCTGCAGCAATATCGCGACAGCTTCATCGTCAACCTGCCCTACGGCGTGCGCAAGGTGACCGAGCTCGCGCGCGCGCTCTGCACCAACCCCAAGCTGCTGCTGCTCGACGAGCCCTCCTCCGGCCTCAACGTCGAGGAAACCGAGGACATGGCCTTCTGGATCCAGGACATCAAGAACCTGCTGGGCATCACGGTGCTGATGGTCGAGCACGACATGACGCTCGTGTCGGCCGTTTCCGATCGCGTGCTGGCGCTGAACTATGGCCGGCCGCTGGCGACGGGCACGCCGCGCGAAGTCCAGAGCCATCCCGAAGTCATGCGCGCGTACCTGGGAGGCTGACCGAATGGCCGAACCCATCCTCAAGGCCTCCAACATCGAGACCTACTACGGTCCGATCATGGCGATCCGCGGCGTCAGCTTCGACGTGCCCAAGGGCAACATCGTCACCATCCTGGGCTCCAACGGCGCCGGCAAAACGACTGTGCTCAAGACCATCTGCGGCGTCATGGACCCGCAGAAAGGCTCGGTCACCTTCGAGGGGCGCGAGATCCAGCGCATGGACCCCGACAAGGTGATGCGGCTGGGCATCAGCCACGTGCCCGAAGGCCGCGAGGTCTTCCCGTTCCTGAGCGTGCGCGAGAACCTGCGCATGGGCGCCTATACGCGCCGCGACGCCGATGCGGTAGCGAAGGACCTCGAGACCGTGTTCGGCTACTTCCCCGTCCTGAAGGAGCGCGCCGACCAGCGCGCGGGCTCTCTCTCCGGCGGCGAGCAGCAGATGCTGGCGATCAGCCGCGCGCTGATGGCCGAGCCCAAGGTGATGCTGCTCGACGAGCCGTCGCTCGGCCTTTCGCCGAAACTGGTGAAGGACATCTTCGAGATCATCGTGCGCATCAACCGCGAGCGCGGCGTCACCATCCTGCTGGTCGAGCAAAACGCCAACATGGCGCTGTCGGTTGGAGACTACGGCTACGTGCTCGAGGTCGGCCGCATCGTCATGGCCGATACCTGCGCGCGCCTCGTGGAGAAGGAAGACATCAAGGAGTTCTATCTCGGCATAAAGGACCAGGGCGCGCGCGGACAGCGTCGCTGGAAGAAGCGGAAGACCTGGAGATGACGATGAAGATCGAAGTCGAGGGCTGCGACACCATCCCCAAGCTGTTCTGGCACCAGGTCAAGGCGCGCGACGCGCGCACCGCGTTCCGCGAAAAGGACCTCGGCATCTGGCGCTCGACGAGCTGGGCGCAGTACGGCGAGCGCGCGCGCTTCGTCGGCATGGGCCTGGTCAAGCTGGGCCTCGCGCGTGGCGAGGTCGTGTCGGTGCTGGCGGAGACGGTGCCGGAATGGCTCTACGCCGACATGGGCACGATGGGCGCGGGCGGCGTCACCAACGGCATATATCCGACGGACTCCGCCAAGCAGGTCGAATACATCCTGGCCGACAGCCATTCTCGCTTCCTGTTCGTCGAGGACGACGAGCAGCTCGACAAGTTCCTCGACGTACGC
>CAIMEE010000488.1 GCA_903839865.1 Enhydrobacter aerosaccus
CTGGTCTTCGTGGCATGGCGCGAAGCCCACGCCGCAGTTGCCGAACAGCACGGTCGTGGCGCCATTCCACGACGACGGCGAAAGCCGGTCGGACCAGGTGGCCTGTGCGTCGTAATGGGTGTGCACGTCGACGAAGCCCGGCGTCACGAGCTTGCCGCGCGCGTCGATCTCTTCCGTTCCCTTGGAAATGCTGCCGCCGATCGCGGCGATCTTCCCGTTGGCGACCGCGAGGTCGGCTTCATAAGGATCGCCGCCGGTTCCATCGACGATGGTGCCATTGCGAATCACGAGGCTGGGAGACGTCATGCGGATACTCCACGGCGCGAAGGCGATATCGTAGGGCCGCAGGGCACCCTGGAAAAGCGCTTGCGCCACTCATTTGTCGAGCCTATAGGAACGCCACTACCGTGGAATTTGAGCCGACCGGCTTGCGGCCACGTTAATCCTCGCTAAAAGGTCGGAGCTTCGAAAAGCCTCCGACTTCACGGTCGGAGGCTTTTCGCATTGGAGAAAGAGATGACGACGAAGAATTGGCGGCCGCAGACCAAGGCCGTGCGCAGCGGACAGACCCGCAGCAATTTCGACGAGACGTCGGAGGCCCTGTTCCTCACCTCGGGCTACGTCTACCCGACCGCCGAAGAGGCGGAGAAGACGTTCAAGGGCGAGAGCACGCACTTCCAGTACTCGCGCTTCGGCAATCCGACCGTCGCCATGTTCGAGAACCGGCTCATCGCGCTGGAGGGCGCGGAAGCCTGCCGCGCCACCTCGACCGGCATGTCGGCGATCTTCTTTTCGCTGCTCGCGTGCCTCAAGGCCGGCGACCGCATCGTGGCGGCGCGCCAGCTGTTCGGGTCGTGCCACTACATCATCAACGAGCTGCTGCCGAAGTACGGCATCAAGGGCGAGTTCGTCGACGGCAGCGATCTCGCGCAGTGGGAGAAGGCGCTGTCGACGCCGGCGCAGGCCGTGCTGTTCGAATCGCCCAGCAACCCGATGCTCGACATCGTCGACATGAAGGCGGTGTGCGATCTCGCCCACAAGGCCGGCGCCACGGTCGTGGTCGACAATGCGTTCGCGACGCCGATCCTGCAGCGACCGCTGGAATTCGGCGCCGACGTGGTTGTGCATTCGGCGACCAAGTACATCGACGGCCAGGGCCGCACCCTGGGCGGCGCGGTGCTGGGCTCGAAGTCGTACATCATCGACAAGTTGCAGCCGATCATCCGCAACACCGGCCCGTCGCTCAGCCCGTTCAATGCCTGGGTGCTGGTCAAGGGGTTGGAGACGCTCGGCCTGCGCGTCGAGCGTCACTGCGCCAACGCGGTGAAGGTGGCGGATGCGCTGTCGAAGAATCCGGCGATCAGCCGCGTGCTCTATCCCGGCCGCAAGGATCATCCGCAGCACGAACTGGCGGCGAAGCAGATGTCGGCCTTCGGCGGCGTCGTCACCTTCGACGTGAAGGGCGGCAAGGCCGCGTGCTTCGCGGCGCTGAACAAGCTCGGCATCGTCGACATTGCCAACAACCTGGGCGACTCCAAGAGCATGGTCACCCATCCCGCAACGACGACGCACATGCGCATCGGCGCCGAGGAGCGCGCCAAGCTCGGTATCAACGATGGCACGGTGCGCATCTCGGTCGGTCTCGAGGACGTGCAGGACATCATCGACGACCTGGAACAGGCGCTCGGCCAGTAGACGGCGATGTCGCTCGCGGCACAGCTCTGGAAAGCCAATGGCGATTGGGCGGGGAAGATCCTCGCCCATCCCTTCGTGCAGGGGCTGGGCGACGGCGCACTGCCCGTCGCGAGCTTCAAGAGCTACGTGGCGCAGGACGCCTACTTCCTCGACGCCTTCGCGCGGGCTTACGCCTTCTGCCTGGCGCATGGCACGTCACGCGACGATCTCTACGGCTTCTCCGAGCTGATCGCAGGCGTGCTCGAGGAGCTGAAGCTGCACAAGAGCTACACGGAGCGTCTGCAGGTCTCGCTCGACGGCGTGACGCCCCTGGCGGCAACGCAGGCCTATGTCGACTTCCTGCTGGGCGCCGCTCGGCGCGGAAATCTCGGCGAGACGATTGCCGGCATGACGCCCTGCATGCGGCTTTACGCCTTCCTCGGACAGGAGCTTGCGAAGAAGGATGTGGCGCCGGCCTATGCCGATTGGGTGAAGACTTACGCCGATCCGGGCTTCGAGGCGCTGGCCGTGCGTCTCGAAGGCCTGCTCGATCTACATGCCACCGACACGCCGGCGGTGCGCGCCAACTATCGCCGCGCGATGGAACTTGAATACGGCTTCTTCGACGCCAATCTCGGATGACAACGGAGACTCCGATGACAAAGACTGTGGGCGTGACACCGCTCGAGCAGGTGCGGACCATGGACGGCCTCACCCTCATGACCGGCGTGATGGATGGCCGCTTCCCGGCGCCGCCGATCTCCAAGGCGTTGGGCTTCTGGATGAGCAAGGTCGAGCATGGACACGTCGTCTTCGACTACCAACCGGTGTTCGATCACTACAATCCGCTGGGCAGCGTGCACGGAGGTGTCGCCGCGACCCTGCTCGATTCGGTGATGGGCTGCTGCATCCACACCACGCTGAAAGCGGGGACCGGCTACACCACGGTCGAGATCAAGATCAACTACGTCCGCGCCATGACCGACAAGACCGGCCCCGTAAAGGCCGAGGGCAAGGTGATCAACGTCGGCTCGCGCATCGCCACGTCGGAAGGCCGCCTGACCGACGCGTCGGGCAAATTGCTCGCGCATGGCACGACGACCTGCCTGATCTTCCCAATTTGACGTTTTGGGCGGAAACTCCCATCTGAAGAAGATCGAGGGAACGTTCCGCACATGTATACCGCCACAACCCGTGCCATCTGCGTCACGGTGAGACCGCAATATCTGCCCGACGAGTCCGAGCCGGGAAAGGCCCAGCATGTGTGGGCCTATAAAGTCCGTATAGAAAACAAGGGCGATACCGCGGTGCAGTTGCGCAGCCGCCACTGGAAGATCACCGATGCGCTGGGCCGTCAGCAAGAAGTGAAGGGGCCGGGCGTCGTGGGCAAGACGCCGAGGCTGCGCCCGGGCGAGATGTTCGAGTACACTTCCGGCACGTCGCTTTCGACGTCATCGGGTTTCATGGGCGGCACGTATCAGATGGTGAGCGAGTCGGGTGAGAATTTCGACATCGAGATTCCGACCTTCTCGCTCGACACGCCCAACGCGGCGCGACAGCTTAATTAGTGCTTAACTTGGCCGGTACGGATTCCGGCGGAGGACCGAAATGAACAAGATGCTGAAGAGAAGCGAGGTCGTCTCCCTGGCGACTGGCATCGCCCGCCCGTCGCGCGAAGAGGCCGAGGCCGCGGTCCGCACACTCATTCGCTGGGCCGGCGACAATCCCGACCGCGAAGGCCTGGTCGGCACGCCCGATCGCGTCGCGCGCTCCTATGAGGAGTTCTTCGCGGGCTACGACGAGGATCCGCGCGAAACCTTGCGCCGCACTTTCGAGGAGGTCGAGGGCTACGACGAGGTCGTCGTGTTGCGCGACATCCGTCTCGAGTCCTATTGCGAGCACCACATGGTGCCAATCATTGGCAAGGTCCACATCGGCTACCTGCCCGACAAGCGCGTCGTGGGCATCAGCAAGCTGGCGCGGGTCGTCGATTCTTACGCCAAGCGCCTGCAGATCCAGGAGAAGCTGACGGCGCAGATCGCCAACACCCTGCAGGAAGTGTTGCAACCGCGCGGCGTCGCCGTCGTGATCGAGGCGGCGCACCAGTGCATGACTACCCGCGGCGTGCACAAATCCGACGTCGCCATGGTAACCAGCCGCATGCTGGGCGCCTTCCGCGACAATGGGGAGACGCGACGCGAATTCCTGACCATGATAGGTCGTTCATCCGTTTGATTTGTTAAGGACATCATGGCCGGAGAAATCGTCGATCCCGTCGAAATGCTGCGACGCCTGATCGCGTTCGATACCACCTCGCGCAATTCCAACCTCGCCCTGATCGACTATGTTCAGGACTACCTGAAGGGCCACGGCATCGAGTCCAAGCTCGTGCCGAGCGAGGACGGCAAGAAGGCGAACATGTTCGCTACTGTCGGCCCCAATGTCGCGGGCGGCGTGGTCCTGTCGGGCCACACCGACGTCGTGCCAGTCGACGGCCAGCCGTGGGACACCGATCCTTGGACGCTGACCCTGAAGGACGACGGCAAGTACTACGGCCGCGGCACCTGCGACATGAAGGCGTTCTACGCCATTGCGCTCGCCATGGTCCCGCAGTTCCAGAAGGCCAAACTGAAGCGGCCGATCCACTTCGCGTTGTCGTACGACGAGGAAGTGGGCTGCATCGGCGCGCATTCTCTGGCCGCCGCGATGGCCAGGGAAGTGCCCAAGCCGCGCGCCATCATCATCGGCGAGCCCACGATGATGACCGTCGTGCACGCCCACAAGGGCGCGCAGATGTACGTCACGAAGTTCACGGGCTTCGAAGCCCATTCGTCGATGACGCATCTCGGCGTCAGCGCGATCCATTTCGCGGGCGAGTTCGTGCACTATCTCAACACGGTGCAGGACAGGCTCGACACGGAGTTCCCGCCGACCAGCGAGTTCACGCCGCCGATGCCGACGTTCAATGTCGGCACGATCGTGGGCGGCACCGCGGGCAACATTCTGGCGCGCGAGTGCGAAGTGCTCTGGGGCTATCGCGAACTACCCGACCGGCCGCTCGCGGCCCTGGGCGACGAAGCGCTGAAGTGGCTGAAGGACGTGCTGCTGCCCAAGATGAAGGCCAAGCATCCATCGGCTGCAATCGACACGGTCGTGCGCTCGTCCACCGTGGCCTTCTCGCCGGAAGGCAACGACGACGCCAAGGTCCTGGCTGCCAACTGGTCGGGCTCGAACACCGTGGGCAGCGTCGTCTACGGCACCGAGGCCGGCATCTTCAAGAAGACGCTGGGCGTGCCGACGGTCGTGTGCGGCCCGGGCGACATCGCCCAGGCGCACCAGCCCAACGAGTTCATCCTCGCCAGCCAGATCGATTCCTGCATCGGCTTCATGAATCGCATGGTCGAGTGGGCCGCCCGCGACTAGGGCCCAGACTCATAAAGTCCACCATACGACGGCGGCGACGAGGCATATTGAGGCGAGGAAGTTTCTCGCCAGCCTGTCGTAGCGTGTTGCGATACGGC
>CAIMEE010000489.1 GCA_903839865.1 Enhydrobacter aerosaccus
AGGCGATGTAGCGGATCAGGTCGCCGACATCCTCCGACTGCGCCATCTTCGCGCGCTCTTCCTTGGTCACCGGCACCGGCCGCTTGTCGAGGATCGGCGTCGCCACCTCACCCGGCAGGACGGCGCAGGAGCGGATGCCGTTCACGCACTCTTCCATGTTGAGCGTATGGCTCATCGCCACGACGCCGTGCTTGGCGGCGGAATACGTCGCGCCGCTGAGCGGGCCCGGGACGCGTCCCGCGACGGACGAGGTGTGGATCAGCAGGCCGCCCTTCTGCTTGCGCATCATCGGCAGCACCGCGAGCGTGCAGTAGAAGGCGCTCGACAGATTGCCATTGATCACCTGGTCGACGCCGGCGGGCGAGAGCTGCTTGAAGGTGCGCTCGAGGATATTGAGGCCGGCGTTGTTCACCAGGATGTCGCAACGGCCGAGCTTCTTCCCGATGTCGGCGGCGATCTTGTTCACGGCGGCGGCCTTCATCAGGTCGCCCGCCTTCACGATCGCCTTGCCACCCGCCTTCTTGATAGTGGCCGCAGTGGCCTCCAGAGGCTCCTTGCGCCGGCCGGTCAATACGACCGTAGCGCCTTCCCCGGCGAGCGCGATCGCCGCCGCCTGACCAATACCCGAGCCAGCACCAGTCACCCAGGCGACCTTGCCCGTCAACGAAGCCATCGATGTCTCCCTAAACGCTGATAAACGACGGACTTAGCCTAGAGCACCTTGCCCGTGGTGTCGTCGATCAGATGCATGTTGCTGAGGTCCGCCCGCAGCTTCATGGACTTGGCCGCCGCGGCGCCCGCGTTGGGGTTGACCCGGCCACAGACTTCCACGCCGTTGACCGTGAAATAAACCAGCGTTTCCATGCCCATCGGCTCGACGACGTCGATCATCATGTCGAAATCGTGCTGGTTCGGCTCGACGTGCGGACGGGTCTCGATGATGTGCTCCGGGCGCAGGCCGAGCACCAGCTTGGGCTTGCCGACATGCGGCGTGTAGCGCGCCGTGCGCGCGGCCGGGACCGGAAAGGAGAGTTTGTCGGTCAGCCGGATGTTGAGCGCACCGGCCGCCTGCTCGAGCTGGCAGGGAATGAAGTTCATCGCCGGCGAGCCGATGAAGCCCGCCACGAACTTGGTGGCCGGCGAATGGTAGAGATCGTTGGGCGTGCCGACCTGCTCGATGAGTCCTGCATTCATCACCACGACGCGGTCGGCGAGCGTCATCGCCTCGACCTGGTCGTGGGTCACGTAGACGGTCGTGGTGCGCACCTTCTGGTGCACCTTCTTGATCTCCGTGCGCATCTGCACGCGCAGCTTGGCGTCGAGGTTCGACAGCGGCTCGTCGAACAGGAACACCTTGGGATCGCGCACGATGGCGCGGCCCATGGCGACGCGCTGGCGCTGGCCGCCCGAGAGCGCCTTGGGCTTGCGATCGAGCAGTTCGGTAATGTCGAGGATGCCCGCGGCCTGGCGCACGCGGCGGTCGATTTCCTGCTTCGGCGTCTTCTTGAGCTTCAGGCCGAAAGACATGTTCTCGTAGACGTTCATGTGCGGGTAGAGGGCGTAGTTCTGGAACACCATCGCGATGTCGCGATCCTTGGGCGGCACATCATTCACGATATTGCCGCCGATCGCGATGTCGCCGCCGGTGATCTCCTCGAGACCGGCGATCATCCGCAAGGTCGTGCTCTTGCCGCAGCCCGAGGGGCCGACCAGTACGATGAACTCCTTGTCGGCGATGTCGAGATCGACGCCGCGTACCGCGGGAACCTCGTCGTACTTCTTGACGACCTTACGCAACGTTACCTGAGCCATGAGTCCCCTACCCCTTAGTCGCACCCGCGGTCAGTCCCGCGACGTAATAGTCCATGAGGAAAGCATAAATGATGAGCGGCGGCGCCGCACCCAGCAGCGCGCCGGTCATGATCTGCCCCCAGTTGAAGACATCGCCTTTGATCAGCGTCGTGACGATGCCGACCGGCAGCAGCAGTTCGCTTGCGGAGGTCGTGAATGCGAGCGGATACAGGAACTGCGCCCACGAGACCGTGAAGCTGAAGATCATCGCGGCGATGATGCCGGGCATCGCCACCGGGATGAAGATCTTGGTCAGCGTCTGGAACCAGCTCGCACCGTCGATAAGGGCGGCTTCGTCGAGCTCCTTGGGGATCGACGCGAAGTAGCCGATCATGATCCAGGTCGCGAACGGCACCGACAGCGTCGGGTAGAGGATGATCATCGTCCACCAGTGATTGATCAGCTGTATGCCGGTCACATCATGAATCCAGGCGAACATCTTGAACAGCGGGATGAACAGCAGCGTGTCGGGAACCAGGTAGGTCAGGAACACGCCGGTCGCCAGCGTGGCGGAGCCCCAGAACTTCATGCGCGCGAGCGAGAATGCCGCCAGCACACTGATCACCATCGTCAGCGACACGACGCAGATCGAGACCAGCGCCGAATTGCGGAAGAAGATCAGGAAGTCGTTCTTCGTGAGCAGCGCGATGTAATTGTCCAGGGTGGGCGCAAACACCCACCACGGATTGGTCGCCGCCGAGATCTCGGCGCTGGTCTTCAGCGATGTCAGCAGCATGTACAGCGGCGGCATCAGGAAGAAAATCGCGAACAGCACCAGGAAGAAATACGACCAGCGCAATGCCCAGCGGCGATCGCGGCTGATGCTGCCGTAGCTCGCCGGACGGACCGGCGCGACGGCGACTGCTGCGTCGGCCATCAGACTTCGCTCCCGCGCTTGTTGATATCGCGCAGGATGAACGCTGCAGCGACCGCCAAAATCGGGACCATGAACAGCGACACGGTGGCGCCGAGCGGAATATCGCCGCTTTCGATGCCGACCTTGAACGCCCATGTCGCGAACAAATGTGTCGAGGTGAGCGGTCCGCCCGCCGTCAACACTCGCACGATGTCGAAGTTTGCGAACGTGACGATCGTCGAGAACAGTGCGGTGATGGCGATGATGTTGCGCATCATCGGCAAGGTCACGTACCAGATGCGCTGCCACCAGGTGGCGCCGTCAATGGAGGCGGCCTCGTAGAGTTGCTCCGGCACCGACTTCAGCGCGGCCAGATACATGATCATGAAGAACGGAGCACCGGCCCAGATATTCACCAGAATGACGGAAAACCGCGCCCAGCCGGTCTCTCCCAGCCACGAGATCGTGCCGAAGCCCAGCTGTTGGAAAATCCAGTTGAAGGCGCTGTAGGACGGGTCGAACAGCCAGAGCCACGCGAGCGTGCTCATGGCGGGCGGAATGACCCACGGCACCAGCAGCATGCCGCGCCACTTGCGCTGCCCCTTGGCGGGGATGTTGTGGACGAAGTGTGCCACCACGAAGCCGATCATCGCCTTGAAGATCACGGCTGTGATCGCGAACAGGCACGACTGCATCACGACGTCCCAGAACGTCTGGCGCTTGAACAGGAATTCGAAATTGGCGAAACCCACGAACTTGGTCATCGACTTGTTGAGCGTCGACAGCCAGATCGCGTAGCCTGCGGGGTAGGCCACGAGAATAAAGATCAGCAGGATGAGCGGCAGTGCCATCAGGAAGGCGATGGTCGATTTGCGCTGCATCAGCTTGTGCAGGCTAGATCGGCTACCCCTCGCTTGGACCGCTGAATTTGGCGCCGCGATATCTGCCATGACGTGCTCCGCGCTTTTTTTTGCTTTGCCGGTGCTTCGGATATGGCGAGGACGCCGCCTCCCAGACGGCGTCCTCCCAATTGGCCTGCTGGACGACTAGTTGCGCATGAAGCCTTCGCACTCGCTGGCCGCCCAATCGAGCGTCTTCTCGAGTGCTTCGCCCTTGAAGTAGCGCACCGCCATCTGCGTCTGGATGCCCTGGTTGTAGATCTGCTCGGCGATCTTGTGCGGCGCAGGCGCCGCCGCCACCGACAGCGTCTGATGATTGAACGGGTTCGGGTAGTGGTAGAGCGTGCCCTTCGGCGGCCCCTCCTCGGCCCAGGTCTTGAACGTGGTGAGCTTCTCGAACGCCGGCAGGTCGTAGCCGCCGGACGCCACCACCATCGCCTCGGCCGCCGAGGCGGTCGACAGGTGACGCAGCAGGCTCTTCGCCGCCGACTGGTTCTTGCTGAAGTTCCAGGTGCACCAGTAGTACGGCAGGAACGGCGCGAAGCGGCCCTTCGGACCGGCCGGGAAGCCGTGCGTCCAGCATTGCTCCGCGACCTGTGGGGCGTCGCGCTTGGCGACGGCCCAGGCGCTGGGCGGGTTCATGATCATCGAGGCCTGGCCCGAGACCAGGAACTTGTTGTTCGAGGCATCGTCCCACGCAGCCACGTCGGGCGGCAGGAAGGCCATCAGCTTCTTGTAAAAGTCGAGCGCTTCGCGGACCTGGTCGTTCTTCACGACGACGTCGCCCTTCGCGTTGACCAGAACGGCCCCGAACGAATGGAAGATCGCACCGATCGTGTCGACGTTATCGGACGTTGTGCCGAGGCCGATGCCGAAGGGGTTGCCGCCCTTGTGGCAGGCTTCCGCCGCCTTGAGGAAGGCGGCGAGCGTCCAGTCGTCGGCCTTGGGCGGCGAACCGGCCGGGTACATCGCCTGAATGTCGATGCCGGCATGCTTCTTCAAGAGATCGATGCGCGAGCACGGGCCCTTGATCTGGCTGCCTACGGTGGCGGGCACGCCCAACCACTTGCCGTTGATCTTGCCGAGATACTCGACCGTGCCGTTGACCTTGCCGTTGTCCTTGATCAGGTCTTCGACGACGTCGTTGACCGGCACGAGTTGGTCGGCATAGCGCGCCGGCAGGAAGGTGTTGTGAGTAAGGATGTCGTGACCCGACTTGGCCTGCGCCTCGGCGGCCGTGGTCAGGAGCAGCTTGTTGCCCTGCGACGTGATGAAGTCGAGCGAGACCTCGACCTTCTCCTTATCTGCCCACTCCTTGACGAGTTTCTCGGTCGCCTTGTTGGCGTCGGGAACCCAATGGTCCCAGAATCCGATCGAGAGCTTGCCCGCGGCATAGGCGCCACGCACGAACGGCGCGGCGACGAGAGCGGTCGACAAAGCGGCGGTGCCGCCTACAAAACGACGACGACTTACCTTCTTAGAACGCATGCTGTTTTTCCTCCTCAGGAATTCTGCCCACGTGACCGCGGTGTTTTGACTCTTCGAGCCTTGCCGGAATGCTATGCATAAGGCGCGGGGCACGCAATGCAATTCCGGGTAGATCGGCCGAAGCGCCGCAGTTTGACAGCCGATGCGGGTGCCGGGATGCTCCGCCCGCCGAGCCCTCCCGGTAAGGCGGATAATCCTGTCCGGAAACCCTGTAAAATCGAGTTCGTCGCAAGATGCGTGATGTTCCCGCCGCCAATCCCTGGCTGGCTGCTGTAGAGCCCTCACCAATCGGTGAAACCAAGCGCTGGGTGTCTGGGCGCACCTTCCCCGCCGACAAGCCGCTGATCGATCTCAGCCAGGCGGTGCCCGGCTATCCGCCGGCCATGGAGCTACGAAAGCATCTGGGAGAGTTGCTGCTCGATCCTGCGATGCACGGCTACACGCCGATCCTGGGCGTCCCGCCACTGCGCGAGACCTATGCGGCGCATCTCTCCTCTTTCTACGGCGCCAAGATCGCCGCGGCCGAAGTCGGTATCACGTCCGGCTGCAACCAGGCCTTCTGCCTCGCGCTCATGAGCATCGCCAAGGCGGGCGACCAGGTGATCGTGCCCCGGCCGCATTACTTCAATCACGACATGTGGATGCGCATGCAGGGCGTCGAGCCCGTGTCGCTCGACTTCCGCCCCGGCTCGGGCGCCATCCCCAGTGCCGAGGATGCGGCCAAGCTGATCACGCCCAGGACCCGCGCCATCATCCTGATCTCGCCCAACAATCCGACCGGCGCCGTCTATCCGCGCGAGACGATCCATGCCTTCTTCGAACTCGCCAAGCGCCACGGCATCGCGCTGCTGCTCGACGAGACCTACAAGGACTTCCTGCCGGAGAACACGCGGCCGCACGATCTGTTCAGCGACCCGACATGGCGCAGCACGTTGGTTCACCTCTACAGTTTCTCCAAGGTCTTCGCGCTCACGGGTTACCGCGTCGGCGGCGTGACCGCGGGTGCCGGCCTGATGGCGGAGATCGAGAAGGCGATGGACTGCGTGTCGATCTGCCCGCCGCGGCTCGGCCAGGAGGCGGCACTCTACGGCTTGCGCAACCTGCTGCCCTGGGCGCGCGAGAACACGCGCGGCCTGAAGGCGCGCGCCGACCTGCTGGGCGACGGGCTGCAGAAATCCAACCGCTGGCGCATGGTGAGCATCGGTGCCTACTTCGCCTACGTCGAGCATCCCTTCGCGGGCCAGCGCTCGACCGACGTGAGCAAGCGCCTCGCCGACGAGGAAAACCTGCTCACCATTCCCGGTGACATGTTCGGTGCAGGCCAGGAGCGCTTCGTGCGCATCGCCTTCGCCAACGTGAGCGACGACAAGATCCCGGCGGTGCTGCAGCGCCTCGAACACTTCGGCGCATGAGGCAAATGTCCCCAAATCCCGGGACACCTCCGATCCCGATGGCATAAGCCTTTCAGGCCATTTGTCCCGGATTCCGCCACCCCCCCTGATATCATTTTGATATCAAAATGATATCAGCTCATCCGGCCGGCCTCCTCAGCCGCCGTCGCGAACGGTCACGGCGTGATTGAGGGGACCGTGTCCCCGGCCAAATCCGGGCGCAGTCTCGATGGCCTTTCGTACGTAACTGCGTGCGCGCGCCACGGCATCGCGCAGGCTCATGTGCTGTGCGAGCCCCGCCGCCGTCGCGGACGCAAGCGTGCAGCCGGTGCCATGCGTACTGCGGCTGGGGATGCGCGCATCCTCGAAGCGATCCACCCGTCCATCGTGCACCAGCAGGTCCACGAGCTTGTCGCCCTCGAGATGGCCGCCCTTCATCAGCACGGCCCTGGCGCCGAAGGAGATCAGCTTTTCGGCCGCGCGCTTCATGTCGGCCTCGACGCGCACGGGAAAGCCCACCAGCACTTCGGCCTCGGGCAAATTGGGTGTCAGCAAGGTCGCCATCGGCAGCAGCGTGTCGCGCAACGCTGTCTCTGCGTCGTTCAGCAACAGGCGATGTCCGCCCTTCGCCACCATCACCGGATCGACCACCAGCGGCACGCCGGCAGCATGCGCCTTGAAGCAGCGCACCACCGTCGCGATCACCTCGGCGCTGTGCAGCATGCCGGTCTTGAGCGCATCGGCGCCGATGTCGGACAGCACGACCTCGATCTGCTGCGCGATGAACGCGGGATCGACCGCCACGACACCGTGGACACCCTGCGTGTTCTGGGCAGTGAGCGCGGTGATCGCCGTTGCGGCAAAGCCGCTCATCGCGGTAACTGACTTGATGTCGGCCTGAATACCGGCGCCGCCGCCGGAGTCGGAACCGGCGACGATCAGGACGCGGCCTTTCACGCCGCTTTCCGCGGGATCGCCTCAATGATCTGGTCGACGACGCTGTTCACCAGGCTGGAATCGTCGCCTTCGGCCATGACGCGGATCAGGGGCTCGGTGCCGGACTTGCGCACAAGCACGCGGCCGCCCTTGCCCAGTTTCTTCTCGGCCGCCGCGATCGCCGCCACGACTACGGCGGCATTGAGCGCCTCGTTGGCGTCGCTCACCCGCACGTTCTTGAGCAACTGTGGAACAGGTTCGAAGGCATGGAATGCTTCACTGGCGGGCTTTCGGCTCTTTATCAACGCCGATAGCGCCTGCAGCGCCGCCATCAGGCCATCCCCGGTAGTGGCGTGATCCGTCATGATGATATGTCCGGACTGCTCGCCCCCAAGGTTGAAGCCATCGGAGCGCATGCGTTCGAGCACGTAGCGATCGCCGACTTGCGTGCGCACCAGCTTCAGGTCACGCCCCCCCAGGTACCGCTCGAGTCCCAGGTTGGACATGACAGTGGCGACAACTCCGCCGCCAGTAAGCCGTTCGTCCCGGCGCCACCGCTCTGCGATCGTGGCCATGAGCTGATCGCCATCGATGATCTGCCCCTTCTCGCACACCATCGCTACACGATCTGCGTCGCCATCCAGTGCGATGCCGAGGTTAGCTCCGTGCATAACGACCTGCTCCTGCAGCAAGCCGGGGTGCGTGGAACCGCAATTGTCGTTGATGTTCGTCCCGTTGGGCGAAACACCAATGGAAATCACCTCGGCGCCAAGTTCCCACAACACGGTCGGCGCCACCTTGTAGGCGGCACCGTTGGCACAATCGACCACGATCTTGAGACCGCTTAGGTCGAGTCGCCGCCGCGCAGACGACTTTACCGCTTCGATATAGCGGCCCTCGGCATCTTCGAGCCGCTTGGCGCGGCCGATCTCGCGCGGGCCCGCAAGCTTGATCGTTTCCGGCGCAGCAACCAGGCCGCTGATTTCCGTCTCGACATCGTCCGAAAGTTTGAACCCCTTGGGCCCGAACAGCTTGATGCCGTTGTCCTCGAAGGAATTGTGCGAGGCCGAGACCATGACGCCCACGTCTGCACGCATCGAGCGGGTCAGGAAACCAACCGCGGGGGTCGGCAACGGCCCCAGGAGAAGCACATCCATGCCGACCGACAGGAAGCCCGCCGTCAGTGCCTGCTCGATCATGTATCCGGAAAGGCGCGTGTCTTTGCCGATCACGACGCGATGGCGGTGGCTGCCGCGATTGAAGATCTGGCCGGCCGCCATGCCGATGCGCATGGCTGTTTCAGCGGTCATCGGCGCGGCATTGGCTCGGCCGCGCACACCATCAGTGCCAAAAATTGAATGGGACATGAGGTCAAGCATATCGCATAGCCGCCCAGACCGCGAGGGCCTGGCGAGTGCCTTCCACGTCGTGCACGCGTACGATGGAAACGCCTCGGCGCGCGGCTTCGACGGCGAGCCAGATCGACGCCGGATCGCGCCGCCGTGGTTCCTTGATACCAGTCAGCCGGCCGATGAAGCCCTTGCGCGACGATCCGACCAGCACCGGGTAGCCCGCCTCGGCCAGCCGTCCGGCGCCCGCCACCAGGGCTAGGTTCTCGTCGGGCGTCTTGCCGAAACCCACGCCGGGATCGAGGACGATGCGCTCGCGCGAAATGCCGGCGGCCTCGCAGGCCAGCGCGCGACCGATCAGGAATGCACTGACATCCGCGACCACGTCGCCATAGGCCGGTCCGTCGTACTTGTCCGCCTGTCGGCCACGGCGATGCATCAGCACAACAGGCGCGTCACGCTCGACAAGCAGCGGGAGCAGGGCGGGATCGTCGACGAGGGCCGAGACGTCGTTGACGATACGCGCACCGGCATCGAGGCAGGCGCGGGCAACGTCGGCGCGGCGCGTGTCGATGGAAACCACGACGCCCTTGCGTGCCAGTGCCTCGACGACGGGCAGGACGCGGCGCAATTCCTCCTCGATTGGGACAGGCGGTGCGCCCGGCCGGGTCGACTCGCCGCCGACATCGACGATATCGGCGCCCTCGGAAACAAAACGCAGGCCATCGTCGATGGCCTGCGCGGGCTCGAAGCGTTCACCGCCGTCGGAAAAGGAGTCCGGCGTCACGTTGACGATCGCCATCACCCCAATGCGTCCCGAGGTGGGATCGAGCGTGACGCCGCCGAAAGTCCGAACCAAACGCGCCCTTTATATGCCGGGCTGCGGCTCGGGATTGGCATCCGGCGCGGGGCCGGTGCTCGTCGGCACGGACGAGCGGCGCCGGCGATCGGTGCCGGGGCCTGCGCCGCCGGTGTCGTCGCGAACAATCTTCTCGTCGCGCAGGATCTGGTTGATCTCGTCCTTGCTGAGCGTCTCGTACTCGAGCAGTGCCTTGGCAATCTTGTGCAGCTCGTCGATGCGCTCGGTGAGGATCTTGCGCGCCGACTGCTCGCCCTCCTCGATCAGGCGTCGAACTTCCTGGTCGATGATCTGCGCCGTCGCTTCGGAAACGTTCTGCGTCTGGGTCACGGCGTGACCGATGAAGATCTCCTGCTCGTTGGCCTGGTAGCGCACGCGGCCGAGCTTGTCGGACATGCCGTACACGGTGATCATGCCGCGCGCCATCTGCGTGGCCATCTGGATGTCGCTCGCGGCACCGGTGGTGACGTTGTCCGCTCCGAAGATGATCTCCTCCGCGGTGCGGCCACCGAACAGGATCGCCAGGCGCGACTCGAGGAACAGCTTGGTGTGGCTGAGATGGTCGCGTTCCGGCAGCTGCATGGTGACGCCGAGCGCGCGTCCGCGCGGTATGATCGTGACCTTGTGCAGCGGATCGCTCTTGGGAACGTGCATCGCGACCAGCGCGTGTCCGGCCTCGTGATAGGCGGTCAGCGTCTTTTCCTCGTCGGTCATGGCCATCGAGCGGCGCTCGGTGCCCATCATCACCTTGTCCTTGGCGTATTCGAAGTCGCCCATCGTGACGAGACGCTTGCCCACGCGCGCGGCACGGAGAGCGGCCTCATTCACGAGGTTGGCGAGATCGGCGCCGGAGAAGCCCGGCGTGCCGCGCGCGAGCACGCGCGGATCGACGTCGGGCGCCAGCGGCACCTTGCGCATATGGACCTTCAGGATCTTCTCGCGGCCGCCGATATCCGGGTTCGGCACGACGACCTGGCGGTCGAAGCGGCCCGGACGCAGCAGCGCGGGATCGAGCA
>CAIMEE010000490.1 GCA_903839865.1 Enhydrobacter aerosaccus
CCAAGCTCATCTCAATGCGATCGCTCTGCGACTCAATCAACGTCCGAGAAAGACCTTGGGCTTCGAAACCCCGGCCGATAAACTTCGAGCGGTGTTGCACTGACCGGTTGAACTCACAGACACCTGGCAGACATCAAGAAGTATCCCACTTCGATGCTTGGTCTCGAAATGAAAAGGAAATGGTGCCCAGGGGCGGAGTCGAACCACCGACACCGCGATTTTAAATCGCATGCTCCACCGCACCTCCTCAACATTCACCCTCCGCAAACGGATCGTACCATGGGACCTGCATCGCCTCTTCCCAGGTGAGGAGGTCGTGCGGGCCCGGGCGAATGTCCTTGGTCCAACGCGGTGACGGCGCGCGTGGCGGCTCGGCACGCGGCGGGAGTGCCGGCTCCTCGGGCCTGACGATCGTGGCCTCCGCCGTAAGCGGTTCGGGCTCCGGCGGCGGGAGCTTGTCGGTCCCGGCCAGGTCCAGCGCAAGAGCGACTATCGCCTGGACGGCTGTTGCCTCTCTCTCCAGCTTCTCAATCACTTTCTCAAAGCTCTGGCGGCGCGGCCTGCCCCGCCTGTTCCCGCTTTTCGCCTGGCTGACCGCCTGTCGGACTCGGCCGATCAGGCGGCGATGTGATTCGACGCTCACGACTTTCCCAGCTTGCCAACCTCGGCGCGCAATTCCTCGATCTGGCGGGCGTGGTCGTTGGTCTCGATCGCGCGGCGTTGCGTTTCGAGGACGCTGGCGACCGACTCGGCCTCGTCGGGGGAAATCTCGCCCTGTGCCATGGCCGCGATTACGGCGGCCTGTGCCGCGACCAGGCCATTCGTATCGGTGACCGCAGGTAAGTCGATCTGCACCGGCCGGCCCCTGCGGCGCGGCCAGGTGCGCGCCAGCACCAGCGCGGCGGCGTACATGTTGCCCCGCTCTGCCTCCTTCTGAACCCTGCGGATCACCTTCTCCGTGCCCGCGCCGCCCACGGCCTCGCGCCAGACGACGGCCTTGTTGCGGGCGCCGCGCGGGCGGCCGGTGCTGAACTGATTGTTTTTCTCGAACGGCGGCATGGATGTCCTCTCGTGCTGTCCTGCGACTGTAGACTGATATTGCGATATATGCAATATTTTCGCAATGACAAGAACGATCGGTGCGCGCCCGCTATATTCTCGCTATTTTAGCGGTTACCGCGACGTAACCACGAGCGGGATTTCCCTATCCCCACAAGCGCTTGGTTGCGATATCCGCTCCTTCTCGGCAGCTCTTGAGCTTGGCCCAGACCACGTCCTCGGCCACCATCTCGTCGCCCGCGAAAGTGCCGAAGCCGCAGTCGCTCGACGCGATGACGCGGCTGCGGTCGCCCACGGCGTCGACCGCCTCGCAGATGCGGTTGGCGATCACCTCGGGATGCTCGACATAGTTGGTCGTCGAATCGATCACGCCCGGCAGCAGCAGGAACTCGGGCGGCAGCTTCGCGCGCTTGAGCGCTGCGTATTCGTGCTGGTGGCGCGGGTTGGCGAACTCGATCGAGAGCGCGCCCACTTTCGCGCCGTAGAGCACCGGCAGCACCTCGCCCATCGGCACGTCGTCGACATGCGGGCCTTCCCAGTTGCCCCAGCAGCAGTGGAGCCGAATGCGGTCGCGCGGGATGTTGCTCGTGGCCTCGTTGATCGCCGCCACATGCATCTCGGCGATCTTCAGGAACTCGGGCACGCTCTTGTCCTGAAAGAGAATAGTGCGCTCCATGGCGAGGTCGGGTGCATCGATCTGCAGCACGAAGTCTCGCGCGATGCGCTCGTATTCCTTCTTCATCTGGCGCGCGAGGGCGAAGACATAGGCCTCGTGGCTGTCGTAGTGCGCGTTCATCAGGGTGGTGGCGATGATGCCGGGCGAGGCCGCGGTCATGAAGGCGTCGGCGGGCTTCTGCGCGAGGCCGTCGAGCGCGGCCTTGAACATGCGGCACTCCTCCTCGGCCGGTCCGAGGTCGTCGTAGACGACGTCGGCCACGGCCTGCGGCGCGTTGCGCACCTTGCTGCGCCGGGCCACCCGCGCCGCCGCCTGCCGGGCAAAGGACGGGAACTTGGCGTAGTCGGTCGGCGTGGGACGCTTCGACTCGCCGCCAAAGCCCTTCATGCGCTGCGCCACGTAGGTCTGGAAGCCGACCCTGGGCTGCTCGCCGTCGCCCACGACGTCGACCCCGGACGCCGACTGCCGTTCCACCACGTGCCGCACCGCCTCCGCGCTCTTCTGCGCCAGCAGCGCCTTGTCGATCGCCTCGCCCGCCTCGTCGCGGATCAGCAGGTCGCTGAGTTCGGCGTTGCGCGGCAGGCTGCCGACATGGGTCGTCAGGATGCGCCGGTCGCTTCCCCGCATGGTGTTTCCTCCATCGATTTGTTCTTGGTCGCCGACGTTTTACTCAATCGTCGCGCCGACGCTCTTCACCACCTCGGCCCATTTCAGACGATCGCGGTGCACGGTCTCCTTGAACTGCTCGACCGTCTCGTAGCGCGGCGTGTTGCCGAGCTCGATCAGCTTCTTCTGGACGTCCGGATCGGCCAGCGCCGCCTTGATCGCGAGGTTCATCTTGAGCGTGATCGCGGGATCGAGGCCCTTCGGCCCGAAGACGCCGAACCAGGTGTAGCTCTCGAAGCCCGGCAGGCCCGCTTCGGCCACCGTCGGCACGTCGGGGATCGCGGGCACGCGGCTCTTGGTCGAGACGCCCAGCAGCCTGACCTTGCCCGCGTTGGCCTGCGGGATCGCGATCTGCACCTGGGCGAACAGGCAGCAGGTGTCGCCGTTCAGCACCGACTGCACGGCCTCCGGCGAGCCCTTGTACGGCACATGCACCATGTCGAGGCCGGCCTTGGCGTTGAATTCGGCGAAGGCCAGATGCGTGCCGGCGCCGTTGCCGGTCGAGGCATAGTTGTACTTGCCCGGGGCGGCCTTCACCTTGGCGATGAAGTCCTTCACGTCCTTCGCATCGATCGCCTTGGGATTGATCATCAGCACGTTGGAGACGTCGACCAGGGTCGAGACCGGCGTGAAATCCTTCTCCACGTCGAAGGAGAGCTTCTTGTAGAGAGTGGCGTTGATGCCGTGCGTACCCGCGGTGCCCAGCAGGAAGGTGTAGCCGTCGGGTTTGGCGTTCGCGACCACGTCGGACGCCACGTTGCCGCCGGCGCCCGCCTTGTAGTCGATCACGATGCGCTGGCCGAGCGCCTTGTCGAGCTTCTCCTGCAGCGTGCGCGCCACCACGTCGGTGCCCGAGCCCGGCGGGAAACCCATGGTGATGGTGATCGGCCGCGCCGTCGGCCACTCCTGGGCGGCGGCAGGCGCGGCCGCCGAAGCCGCAGAGAGGAAAAGAACGGCCGCAGTCAACAAGGTCTTGCGCACTCGGATACTCCCCTGAATTCGCTACTATGCCCCCTGCTATGCTGGAGCAATAACCGGGGAAACGCCATGGGCTACATGACCGACGAGCGCCGCATGATCCAGGAGACGGCGCGCGCCTTCGCCATGAAGGAGGTCCTGCCACTCGCCAACAAGCTCGATCCCGAGAAGGGCGACATCCCGCGGGAGCTGATCCAGAAGCTCGCAGACATGGGTTATTTCGGCATCGTCATCCCCGAGGAATACGGCGGCATGGGGCTGGGCGTGTTCGAATATTGCCTGGTCGCCGAGGAGCTGGCGCGCGCCTGGATGAGCGTGGCGTCGATCATCGCGCGCGGCAACGGCCTCAGCGCCGGGCGCGGCATGACCGATGCCCAACGCAGGGTGTTCCTGCCGCGGGCCGCGCGCGGCGAGTTCCTGGGGGCGGCGGCGATGTCGGAGCCGGACGTCGGCTCCGATCTCGGCAACATCTCCTGCCGCGCGAAGAAGGACGGCGACTCGTGGGTGATCAACGGCAATAAGTACTGGTGCACGTTCGCCGACGGTGCCGACTACATCATGCTGGTCGCGCGCACGTCGGATGCGCCCGATCCCAGGCGCAAGCATGTCGGCCTCTCGTCGTTCCTGATCGAGAAGCCGCGCGGCACGCTCCCGCCCGGCGTAAAGGGCTCGCCCATTCCCAAGATCGGCTACTTCGGCTGGAAGACGTGGGAGCTCGCCTTCGACAACTGCCGCTTGCCGGCCGAGGCGCTGATCGGCGAGGAAGGCAAGGCGTTCTACTACATCTCCGCCGGGTTGGAGCGCGCGCGGGCGCATACGGCGGCGCGCGCGATCGGCCTGGCGCGCGGCGCTTTGGAGGACGCGACGGCCTACGCGCAGGAGCGCCGACAGTTCGGCCAGGCGATCGGCGATTTCCAGAACACGCGCTTTCGGCTGGCACGCATGGCGACCGACATCGAGGCGTCGCGCCAACTGATGTATTTCGTGTGCGACGAGATCGACCAGAAGCGCCGCTGCGACAAGGAAGCAGCGATGGTGAAGTTCCACGCCTCGGAGATGGCCGAGCGCGTGACCTCCGACGCGCTGCAGATCTTCGGTGGTGCGGGCTACACGACCCTGCACGCGGTCGAGCGCTACTGGCGCGACGCGCGCCTCACCAAGATCTTCGAGGGCACGAGCGAGATCCAGCAGCGCATCATCTCGGATCACCTGCTCGGGAAACAGAAATCATGAGCGACATCGACACTTACCTGAAGACGCCGCCGAAACTGGCCTTCGCCTTCTCGGTGCGCGTGATCGTTGGGCCGATCCAGGATCTCGGCCAGACCGCGCGCGGCCATCGCCGCATCATCGACATCCTGGGCGGCACGGCCGAGGGGCCGCGCTTCCAGGGTGAGATCCTGCCGGGTGGCGCCGACTGGCAGATCGTGCGGCCCGACGGCACGATCGAGGTCGTGGCGCGCTACACGATCCGGAGCGCCTCGGGCGCGCTGGTCTATGTGCAGAACGACGGGCTGCGGGTTGCCTCGCCGGAGATCGTGGCGCGCATGTCGAAGGGCGAGCTCGTGCCGTTCGACAGCTACCGCTTCCGCACGGCACCGCGCTTCGAGACCTCGGACGCTTCACTCAAATGGCTGGAGACTTCGACCTTCGTGGGCGTCGCCGCCCGCACGCCCGACCGGGTCGTGATCGGCTTCCACGAGGTCCTCTAAGCGTATCCGCGTTTCGCTCTATTCATCGTTCAGAAGTTCTACCGCTTCTTGTTCGCGACGTCGCCGACGCGCTTGCGAAGGGTCTTCCAGAAGCCGGGGTCGGGCAATGCGGTGCGGCTCGCGGCCGACATGCGCGAATAGACTTCCTTGAGCGCGCGCTTGCGGCCCGCGATCTTGCGCAAGGTCGCGCCTTCGGTACCCTTGCCCGGCTCGAGGTTGAGCTCGCGGGTATGGAAGACCTCCAGGCCGGGGCGGTGGCCGATGCTCACGATCGAGGTTTCGGGCAGGTCTTCGATCAGGAGCTTCATGACGTTCTCCTGGCCCGCCTCGTCGAGCGCGGAGGTCGCCTCGTCCATGAAAATCCACTGCGGCTTGTGGACCAGCGAACGCGCGAAGGAGACGCGCTGCTGCTCGCCGCCCGACAGGATCTGGTCCCAGCGGTCGACGTCGTCGAGCCGGTCGCGCAGGTGATCGAGCCCGACCTTGTGCAGCGTCTCCTTCAGGATATCGTCGGTGATGTCGTCCGGCGCCTTGGGGTAGTGCATCGCATCGCGCAGCGTGCCGAGCGGGAAGTAGGGCTTCTGCGGCATGAAGGCGATGCTGCCGGTCGGCAGGTAGATGTCGCCGCGCCCCCACGGCCAGATGCCCGCCACGGCGCGCATGATCGTGCTCTTGCCGCCGCCCGACTGGCCGCGGATCAGCACGCGCTCGGGCCGGCCGATCTCGACCTGCGCGTCGGCCACCAGCATCTCGCCGGTCGGGCGCGCCAGGCCCAGTTCCTTCAGCACCAGCATGTCGACGTCGGTCGGCGGGTGCAGGGTGATGCGCTCGTGGCCCTCGCCGTTGGCGCTCTCCTCGAGATCGTGCAGCGCGCGGTGCAGGTGCACGACGCGGTCGCACGACGCGCGCCACTCGGCGAATTTGGAGAAGTTGTCGATCAGCCAGCTGAGCGCCCACTGCACGCTCGAGAAGGCCTGCGCGGTCTGCATCAGGCCGCCCAACTGGATTTGGCCGCTCAGGTAGCGCGGCAGCGCCACGATCAGCGGCACGATGGGCGCGAGGTAGGCCAGCGAACTGGTGAGCAGCGAGAGGTTTCCTTGCCCGCGCGTCTGGCGGTGCCAGGCTGTGCGTAGGTCGAACAGCGAGCCGCGCAGCCGCTCGCGCTCGTCGTCCTCGCCGCGCAGCAGCGCGATGCTCTCGGCGTGCTCGCGCGCGCGGTTGAGCCCGGAGCGGAAGTCGGCTTCGCGGCTCTGGCGCACGTTGCCGGCCTCGATCAGCCCGCGGCCGAGCGCATAGGTCAGGATCGAGCCGATCAGCGCGTAGGCGACCGCGGCCCAAACCATGTAGCCCGGCACGTTGAGGTCCATGCCGAAGAGGTTGACCGGCAGGTTGCCCGACAGCGTCCACAGCACGGTGAGGAAGGTGAAGAGCTGCAGGATGCACTGCAGGATACTTTGCGCGAACTCGCAGGCGAACTCGGTCGAGACGCGGATGTCCTCGGCGATGCGGCCATCGGGGTTGTCGACGTCGTCGGCGAGCAGGCCGAGCTGGTACTGTCGCCCGGCGTTCAGCCAGCGCTCGACGGTGGTGCGCGACAGCCAGGTGCGCCAGTAGATCTGCAGGCTGCGCTTCACGTGAAGCTGGATGGCGACGCCGATGCCCGCCGTCACGACGATCGCGGCCAGGATCCACAGCAGGTGGAACAGCAGGCCGAGATCCTTCTTCTCCAGGGCGTTGAAGAAGTCGCGGTTCCAAAGGTTGAGCCAGAGCTGGATACCGACGTTGCCGGCACCGAGGATGACCATGCCGCCGGTCAACAGCCAGGCGGCGCCGCGGTAGCCGGGCGCCGTCCAGTAGCCGCAGGCAATGGCCGCGAAGTCGCGGACCGTTACGTGGTGCGGCAGGACTGCATCATGCGGCGTGGCCGCCTTAGTCGCGGAAGCTGGGGTCGGTTCGGTCAAGCTTCCTCAGGAGGGCGGGCCAGTCGAGCAGGCCGAAGGGCCGGCGCGTCTTGGGCTGGTAATTCTGGTACGTCGCCTCGACCACGTCGGCCGGCACGTCGACCAGCTTGGTGTTGCACGACATCGCCGCGATCTGCGTCTTGCACGAGAGCTCGAGCCGATGCATCGCATTGAACGCCTCGGCGATCGTGGCGCCGGTCGTGAGCAGGCCGTGGTTGCGCAGGATCAGCGCGTTGTTGTCTCCAAGGTCCTTCACCAGCGCCTCGCGCGCGTCGAGGTTGAGAACGACGCCGCCGAAGTCGTGATAGCTGATCTTGGCGAAGCGCATCGAGGTCTGGGTGTTGGGCAACAGGCCGCATTCCATCGTCGACACCGCCATGCCGGGCCAGGTGTGCGTGTGGATCACGCAGGCGACCTCGGGCTTGGCCATGTGGATCGCGCTATGGATCACGAAGCCCGCGCGGTTGACGCCGTAGTCGAGGCCGGGACCGAAGTCGGGCTTGGACAGGATCTTGCCCTCGTGGTCGATCTTGATCAGGCTCGAGGCGGTGATCTCTTCGTAGAGCAGGCCGTAGGCGTTGATCAGGAAGGCGTCGTGCTCGCCCGGGACGCGCACCGAGACGTGGTTCGCGATCAGGTCGGACATGCCGTAGAGGTCCATCAGCCGGTAGCAGGCGGCGAGGTCGACGCGCGCCTGCCACTCCTCCGGCGAGACCTTCGAACGCAGATTGCTGGACGTCTTAAGCGCGTGCACCGACATGATACGCTCCCCGATGGCATTTGGTTCCGGACCGTACCTGCCGACACGCCGCGCCGCCAGCGTTTAGGCCTTCTTTCGGGGGTCCTTGGGGTTTCGCGGATCGGGCGGGAGCGGATAGGCCGTGGTCGACTTGATCCGTTCCATGGCGAACCGCGAGGTCACGTTCTTGAGCGGCATGGTGTCGATCAGCCGCTTATAGAACGCGTCGTAGGCCTGCATGTTGGGCACCGCGACGCGCAGCATGTAGTCGATGTCGCCCGCCATGCGGTGGAATTCCATCACCTCGGGCATCGCCGAAATCGTCGTGGCGAACCTGGCGAGCCACGCCGTGGAATGATCGCCGGTCTCGATCGAGACGAACACCGAGAGGCCGACGCCGATCGACTCGGGGCTGACCAGCGCCACTCTCTTGAGGATGATGCCGGCCTTCTCCAGCCGCTGGATGCGCTTCCAGCACGGGCTTTGCGACAGCCCGACACGATGGGCGATCTCGGCCAGCGAGAGGCTCGCATCGTCCTGCAGCAGCACGACGATCTTGCGGTCGATCGCATCCATGTCGAGAGGTCCGGAAGCCATGGCGCCAGTCTAGACCGGCAACTGGTCAAGCTCCACCGGCGCGCCAAGCCGCCTCCCGAGCAGGCGGGCGAGGTCGTCGACGTCGCCATCGAGGGGACCGGCGTAGTTCACCAGCGAGCGGTCGGCGCCCTCGAACCAGGCCAGCCGCCGCTGCTCGCCCGCCTCGCAGATCAGCGATCCTACCACCTGCCCACGCACGGAGATGGTCCAGAGGGCGGGTTCAGGGAAACCGGCAAAGAGCAGGCGCGTCGCGAAGGAAAGCATGCCCTGACACTAGGGGCGCACCGGGGCGGACAGCAATGAAACGCACCGTCGTATTTGGCCCGCGGCGGAGAACAAAAGTCTGCGCCTTGGCGTTACGGCAGCAGACCCTTCTCCTTGTAGAAACGCAGCACGCCGGGCTGCAGCATGTCGGTGCCGGGCAGGCTGGTCAGCGTGTTCTGCACCGTCGATTCGACCAGCAGCCGCGACAGCGTGCCGGCTTTCTCGATGCGATAGAGGTCGTTGGCAAGGCGGTAGCCGATATCGTCGTCGAGCCCGTCGCGTGCCAGCAGGTAGCTCCAGGTGCCGACCGTCTTCAGCGCATTGGGCTGACCTCGATAGAGCCCGGCCGGCACGGTCAACTCGCGCAGGAACGGATGCCTGGCGAGGACGGTCTTGATCTCCCCGGCGTTCGGCACGACGAAACGCGCGCCGCTGAAGGCGTTGGCCATCTCGATGAAGCCTGGCCAGCGCAGGCCCGCGCCCCACAGCGCCGCCGCACGGCCGTCGATCACCATCTTGGCTCCTTCCATGCGGCTGTCCGGGTAGAGCGCCTCGAAATCCCTGTCCATGTCGAGGCCCAAGCCGTTCATCAGGTAGCCGGCCTGGATCGCGATGCCGGACCCCTTCTCGTTCCAGACGACGCGCGCGCCCTTGAGGTCGGTGATCGAGCGGAAACGGCTGTCGGCGCGGACCGCGAACATGCCGGGCGCGGCATACATCGCCACCACGATCTTGAGCTTGGTCTTCTGCCGGCCGACTCCTTCGAACAGTTCGTGCGCCACCTCGCCCGACACCATGCCGATGTCGATCTCGCCGGCTTCGAGCTTCGGCGCATTCTCCGACGTGCCCTTGGTCGACACCGCGCGGATCTCGAGAATGGGGTCGACCGCGCGCATCGCGTCCATGAAACCCAGCGCGTAGACCATGAAGCTGCCGCCTTCGGAAGCGGTGCCGAACTTCAGGATTTTCTCCGCCGCACGGGCACGCGTCGCAAGCGGGACCAGCGGCACGGCGGCCAGCAATGAACGTCGCCGCATCATGGCCGGATACCGGGCGATTCGATCTTCAGTCCCTTGGCGCGATCCATCAAGTAAACCTCAAGTGCCAGATACTCGGCCGAGTCGTAGGCATAGGCCTCGGCACGCATGCCGATAACACAGTTGCGCAGGCGCCGCTTCAGCGAACCCAGGGTCTGCCACTCCGAGCGATAGACGGGGTAGGCGGTGGGATGGCCCTGCGGGATCGTGGCCCCCGCCAGCTTCTTGCCGGCGTTGTCGTCGTGGCAGTTGGCGCACGAGAGATTGAGCTGTCCTTCGCGCCGCGTGAACAGCGTCTTGCCCAGCTCGCGCACCTTGGCGAGGCGAGGGTCCGCGGGCGGCGCGATTGGCAGGCCGCGCGAGGCATGGGTCACATAGGCGTCGAGGGCCAGCAGGTCCTCGCTCTCCGGCTTCAGCGCCTCGGCCTGCTGCTGGCCGGTACGGCACAGGTTGATGCGCCCTTCGAGATCCACGGGCTTGTCCGCGCCACCTCCCGAAATCGAGGGCGGAATCGCCGGATAGCGCGCGGCGACGCCCTTCATGCTGGTGTCGACGGCGCCGTGGCAGTCGGCGCAGGCCTTGTTGGACTTGCCCGCCGGCTGCTTCCACAGCTCCTGGCCCGCCTGCACGAAGAGCATGCCGGGATTGGACGTGTCGTCGTCCGCCATCTGCTGCAGGGCCGGGCTCATGTCCTGGTAGCCCGTGCGCCGCTTGTCGCCGCCGTCCTTCTCCCCGCCGCCCTGAGCCGCGGCGAACGATGCGGCGAAGACCAGGGCGAGCGCCAACCCGTAGATCTCCCGTTTCATGTCACGGTGATGATGACCGACTCGGCCACGCGGAAATCCTGGTCGCCGGTCCACAGGAAATCGACCCGCCCGCTCTCGCGCGCGACCGTGAAGAAGGACACGAACGGATTAGCCGCGATCGCGGGCGAGAAGGCCATCGCGAAGATCTCCTCGCCGTTCCAGCGCACGCTGAACTTCTCGATAATGTTGCGCGGGATGATCGTGCCGTTGGTGCCGGGGCGGAAGCCGGTCTCCATCGGATGCAGGATCAGCGCCTTGATCTCGATCGTGTCGCCGCGCCTGGCGCTCTTCGGGGCGTTGATGAGGGCGTTTGCCATTTCAGTTCACGTCCTCGATGCAGGCCGCGATAGTGACGATCACCTCGGCGCTGGCGGTCCAGAACTCCCCGCGGCTGGTCTCCGCGATCGCCACGACCTTCTGCGTGTCGGCGAGCTTGATGCGTGTGCCGACCTGGGCGCGGCCGTTGCGCGGCGAGAACGTCGCGGTGAAGACGTGCGGCTGCGGGTTCTTTTCGTTCATCACGTGGATCGTCTTCACGTAGTCGGCGTCAGTCATCGGGCTCTCGACCGAGACGGTGATCGGCACGGTGTTGCCGTTCTCGATCAGCGGCGGCACGTCGAGTTTCACTTTGCCCACACGCAGGTCCTTGCCGCCTGTCACCTCCTTGATCAGCTCCGCGAGCGCCTCAGGCGTCGCGCGCGCGGCGTCGAACGGCAGCAGCACTACCGCGGCCGCTCCCAGCAGGAACCTGCGTCTCTC
>CAIMEE010000491.1 GCA_903839865.1 Enhydrobacter aerosaccus
CGCCGGTCGCCGTCGTGAACTTCATGAACTACGCAGGTTGGGAGTGGGGCCGCATCGCGGCTGGCGGCACCATGATCCTGCTGCCCGTGCTTGTCTTCTCCTTCGTGGTGCGGCGATCTCTGGTCAGTGGCTTGACCGGGGGAGCGATCAAAGGATGACCAAGGTACTTCTCATCACGGGTGGCGCGTCCGGCATCGGTGCAGAAACGGCGCGAATTGCGGCAACCCGCGGCTACAGCGTCGCCATCAACTACCGCACGCGAGACGCTGAGGCGAAGAAGGTCGTGGCCGCGGTCGAGGCCAAAGGCGCCAAGGCAGTCGCGATCAAGGCCGACATGGCCGTCGAAGCCGACATCGTCCGGATGTTCGAGGAGACCACCAAGGCGCTGGGGCCGATCACCCACCTACTGAACAGCGCGGGCATCAGCCGGCAGATGAGGGTCGACTCCTACGATGCTGCGATGCTGGCGAGCCTGTTCGCCACCAACGTCACCGGCCTGATGCTGTGCTGCCGCGAGGCCGCCAAGCGCATGTCGACCAAGCACGGCGGCAAGGGCGGTGCGATCGTGAACGTCTCGTCGATGGCCGCAACGCTGGGTGGCCGCACCGGCTCGTCCGCCTATGCCGCCACCAAGGGCGCCGTCGATTCCTTCACCAGGGGCTTCGCGCGCGAGGTTGCCGACGAGGGCATTCGCTTCAACTCGCTGCGCCCCGGCATGGTGCTGACCGAAATGACGGAAGGCCGCCTGAAGGATCCCGACTTCAAGAAGGGCATCGAGGCCTCGATCCCGATGCGACGCGTCGGCGCCTCCAGGGAGATCGCCGACGCCGCGTTGTGGCTTCTCTCCGACGAAGCCTCGTTCATCACCGGCACCATGCTGGATGCTGCCGGCGGAGGCTATCGGATCTAAAGAAGAAAAGAGGCGCCGGGTTTCGGCGCCTCGATTCGTTCTGCACTGTGCGAGCCTTTGAAGGTGCCTAGTTCTTCGCCTTGTCGACCAAGGCTTTCTCCTTGATCCACGGCATCATGTCGCGGAGCTTGGCGCCGACTTCCTCGATGGGATGCTCGGCCATCTTCTTGCGCATCGACTTGAACGAGGCCTGGTTGACCTTGTTCTCGAGCATCCAGTCGCGGGCGAAGCGGCCCGACTGGATGTCGTCCAGCACGCGCTTCATCTCGGCCTTGGTCTCGGCCGTCACGATGCGCGGGCCCGAGCGGTACTCGCCGTACTCGGCGGTGTTCGAGATCGAGTAGTTCATGTTGGCGATGCCGCCCTCGAAGATGAGGTCGACGATCAGCTTCACCTCGTGCAGGCACTCGAAATACGCCATCTCCGGCGCGTAGCCCGCCTCGACCAGCGTCTCGTAGCCGGCCTTGATCAGCTCGACCAGGCCGCCGCACAGCACGACCTGCTCGCCGAACAGGTCGGTCTCGCACTCTTCCTTGAACGAGGTCTCGATCGTGCCGGCACGTCCGCCGCCGACCGCCGACGAATACGACAGCGCGATCTCGAGCGCGTTGCCCGACGGATTCTGCGCCACCGCCACGAGGCAGGGCACGCCGCCGCCGCGCACGTACTCGGAGCGTACGGTGTGACCGGGACCCTTCGGCGCGATCATGAAGACGTCGAGGTCGGGACGCGGCGTCAGCAGGTTGAAGTGCACGTTGAGGCCGTGCGCGAACGCGATCGCGGCGTTCTGCTTCATGTTGGGCGCGAGGTCGGCGTTGTAGATGTCCGACTGCAGCTCGTCCGGGGTCAGCATCATCACGATGTCGGCCCACTTGGCGCCTTGGCCGGCGTCATCACGGTGAAGCCCGCGCCTTCGGCCTTCTTGATCGTGGCCGAGCCGGGCTTGAGCGCAATGCGCACGTCCTTCACGCCCGAGTCGCGGAGGTTCATGGCATGGGCATGGCCCTGGCTGCCGTAACCGACGACCAGGAGCTTCTTGCCCTTGATCAAGTTCACGTCGGCATCACGATCGTAATAGACACGCATTTTCCTGC
>CAIMEE010000492.1 GCA_903839865.1 Enhydrobacter aerosaccus
CCTGACCGGCCGGGTCTCGACGGCGACCAACACGGTGGCGCTGGGGCTGGCCTTCGCGGTCCAGGCGGCGGTCGGCTGGGTCCTCGACCTCTGGCCGCGCACCGCCTCTGGCGGCTGGGATCCTGACGGCTACAGCTGGGCGCTGGGCATGACGGCGGCGCTGCAGGCGGTTGCAGCGCTGGTCATGGTGACGGCGCTGCGCCGGCGTCCCTGACAGGCTTGGCAGCCCGTGAAACGGCGCGTATGTCTGCGGCAGGAGAGCGAGACCAATGGCCAGACAACGACACGCGCAGGTCGGGATCATTGGCGCTGGGCCGTCGGGGCTGCTGCTGGCCTGTCTCTAGCGAAAACTCCATCCGGTCTGGATTGGCCAGCTCAAGCCGCGAAGCTGACGCGCAAAGATCTCTTCCTGAGCCTTTTCGTCCATGTCGTGGCCTCGCCGTTCAAATTGCAGGACCGGCTGGAGGCCGAGATCGTCCTGCGGCGGCATCGGTTGAATGTGATGCGCTGGAAGTCGCCCTCAAAGCCGAGGCTGACCGTCACCGATCGACGGCTCTTTGTGGTGAGCCAGCGACGGTGACCAAGATTGGTGGTCGGAGAAAGGCGCGTTAGCCGCCAAGCTCAGGTTCGAACCGGCATGGGATCATTGCCTTTCCATCCGGCGGGCGCAGGCTCTTGCGGATCGAAGTCGATCTCCACCTCGACGCCATTGGGATCGGGGAAGAAGAGCTGCCACGTGAGGAACGGATCGGGCGCACGCATCAGGCGGTACTGGATATTCTGCGAGCGCAGCCATTCGACCGTGGCGGCCATGTCGGCCCCACGGAATGCCATGTGGTCAAGCGCCCCTCGGCGCGGCGTCGGCATCGTCTTCACCTCGATCACGTGGAGGATGGGCTTTCCCTCATCGGCATAAAGCCAGAATCCGTTCACGCTGAAGTTGGGTCGTGCACCGGGGTGAAGACCGAGAGCCGCGTAGAAGTCCTTCGTCTTGTCGGGCTGGTCGGTGACAATCGTGAAGTGATCCATTCGATGCACAATGCTCATCCCGCTCTCCCCTCAAATTCTCTGCCACCTGCGCATCGGCGCAGCCCATCTGCAAATGGCGATGAAACCAGCGATGCCAGAGTTGTGGAGCGTGCCGCTTTCGACTTGTTCGATCAAGCTTGCCCGCAGCTGCAACGGGTCGCGTTGCGCGCGTCGAGCTTCGTCACGATCGAGCACTTCGTTCGTGCTGGCGATGGTGTGGCCGGCGATCGCTGATATCCGAGCTTGGCTCCTGACGACGGCCAAATGGATTGCGGCAGATGTACGGAGAATCGGCGTTATTCAAATAATTACAGGAGGGGCGTACAAAGTTGCCAAAATCCTGACCAGTCGGCCGGGACCTCCTGTCGCGCATCGTCTATGGCGCGCGGACAGCGTTGACCATCGGCTTCGTCTCGGCCTTCGGGGGCGGCTTCGCGGTCTCGTGCTCGGGGTCAGCGGTGCCGATTTCGACGTCTGGATCGATCTCGTCCTGCAGCGGGTGATGGACATCCTGAGGGAGTTCCCGCTGATCGTCATGGCGCTCGAGGTCGTCGCCATCTTCGGTAGCGGCGTTCAGAACGTGATCGCCACGATCACCATTCCCCTGATCCCGCGTTGCGCGCGCCTGGTTCGGGTAAGCGCGCTCGCGATTCGCGAGGTACCCTATATCGACGCCGCGCAGACCAGCGGCGTCGGTCATGCGCGCATCATCCTGCGCCATATGGTGCCCAACGTGGTGGCGCCGTTCCTGATCATGCTGCAGGGCGGCGCGGAGAAATACGCGTCGACCGCGCTCACGGTGTTCGGCTTCAGCCTGTTCGGCGATACCCTGCGCAACGCCATCGATCCCAAGCTGCGCGAGCGCTGATCGTCACGCCGAGCAGAAACTGCTCGGCGTGGTCAGTCGCGATGCGATCTTCCGGTCGGGCGCGCCTTACTCGGCGGCCTGAGGCAGATCGATGGTCGCCAGCACCTTCGGCGGCGACATGGGCAGGCTGTAGAAACGCCGGCCAAGCGCGTTGTAGATCGCGTTCGAGACGGCGCCGAGCGGCGGCACCAGCGGCACCTCGCCGACGCCGCGCACACCCTGCGGATGCTTGGGGTTCGGCACTTCGATGATCACCGAGTCGAGCATCGGCAGGTCGGAACTGACCGGCATGCGGTAGTCGAGGAAACTCGGGTTATCGAGCTTGCCGTTCTTGTCGAAGATGTACTCCTCGCTCAGCGCCCAGCCGATGCCCTGGGCCGCGCCGCCCTGCATCTGGCCTTCGACATAGCTCGGATGGATGGCGCGGCCGACGTCCTGGAAGGACGTGTAGCGCAGCACCCGCACGATGCCGAGGGCGACATCGACTTCGACGTCGCAGAGATGGGTCGCGAAGCCGCCTTCGGCGCCCGTGGTGTTGAGCTGTTTGCCGGCGCCGATCGGTCCGCCGGTTGCAGAGGCCTGGGCCGCGATCTGGCCCAGCGAGAGCGGCTCGAACTTGCCGGCATTGTCGCCGGCAGGACGGGCCTCGCCGTTCTCCCACACGACCGCATCCGGATCGATCTTCCAGATCTTGGCGGCGCGCTCGCGCAGGATCCCGATGACATGCTCCGTCGATTGCGTGACCACCATCGCCGAGGCGTAGGTGACGCGGCTGCCGCCGGTCAGGTTGCTGAAGCCGATCGTGCTGGTATCGCCGATCAGCACCGAGACTTTCTTGTAGTCGATGCCCAGGATCTCGGCCGTGATGTTGGCGGTCGAGGCGCGCGATCCGCCGATGTCGGGATGGCCGGTGATCACCACCACGGTGCCGTCCTCATTGACGTTAACCTGAGCGCTCGACTCGCCGCCGGCATTGAACCAGAAGCCCGAGGCTACGCCGCGGCCATAGACCTTGCCGTCCTTGGCCTTGGGCA
>CAIMEE010000493.1 GCA_903839865.1 Enhydrobacter aerosaccus
GAAGCGCAGGCCTTCGCTTTCCTGGCGGTGCGCTCGCTGCGGGGACTGCCGTTGACGTTTCCGGGAACGACGGGAGTCGGACGTCCGTTGACGGGCGGACGGGTGAACGAGCCTTAGGGCTCCTTGTTGCAGGTCGCGCGGCCGGGCGGAGTGACCAGGCACTTGGCGACATACTTGTCGACGTCGACCGCCAGCCTATCGAGCGTGTTGTGAAAGAAGTGATTGGCGCCTTTCACGATGCCGGACTCGACCGTGATGCCCTTCTGGAGCGAGAGCCGCGCCACCAGCTTTTTGATGTCGTCGAGCGGCACGACCTCGTCTTTTTCCGCGCCCACGATCAGGCCCGACGAGGGGTAGGGGGCCAGGAAGCCGAAGTCGTAGGAGTTGGCGGGCGGTGCCACGGAGACGAAGCAATCGATCTCAGGGCGGCGCATCAGGAGCTGCATGCCGATCCAGGCACCGAACGAGTAGCCCGCGATCCAGCACGACTTGGCGTCGGCATTCATGGTCTGCAGCCAGTCGAGCGCTGCGGCGGCATCCGAGAGCTCGCCCATGCCATTGTCGAAGCGGCCCTGGCTGCGGCCGACCCCGCGGGTGTTGAAGCGCAGGACCGAGAACCCACGGTTCACGAAGACGTGGAACAGCGAGAAAACGACCTTATGGTTCATCGTCCCGCCGTACTGCGGGTGGGGATGGAGGATCAGCGCGATCGGCGCATGCTCTTCCTTGCTCTGGTGATAGCGGCCCTCGAGGCGACCTTCGGGGCCGATGAACATCACGTCAGGCATGGAGTCTCCGAATTTTCATCATTATTGGCCTAATTTGGCACTTTGCGGCGGAATCTTGATACTTGACCAACGTACTCGGGCTTATTAAATCCGAGGTCTAGAGTTGGTTTTTACCCGGAACCCCTGTCGGGGGCTGGAATATCGTACTAACGCCTTGGTTTTCAAGACCTTTAAGGCGTTGGCATGACAAGGAGGATGCTGTGAAGCTCAGCACCAAGGGTCGTTACGCCGTCATGGCGATGGTTGATCTGGCGCGTCACGCCCAGAGCAAGCCCGTATCCCTCTCGGATATTGCCACGCGCCAGGAAATTTCCCTGTCGTATCTCGAGCAGCTCTTTGCGCGTCTGCGGCGCGCTGAACTGGTCAAGAGCGTGCGCGGTCCAGGCGGTGGATACCGCCTCGCCCGCACCTCGATGGAGACGCGTGTCTCCGAAATCATCCTGGCGGTCGATGAGCCGATCAAGGCGACACGTTGCACGGAGATGGGCGCCACCGGGTGCCGCGCCGATCGCAGCAAGTGCCTCACGCACGATCTGTGGGAAGAACTCGGAAACCAGATCCATGTCTTCCTGAGTTCGGTCAGCCTGCACGATGTGCTGGAGCGCAAGCTCACCACGCGCATCGTCGAGGCGCCCCTCAGCGAAACATCAGGGGCCGCCAATTCCGATTCGATGGCCGCGGCCAGCTAAGTCGTCTGTCATGAACGCCGCTTCCGTGTACCTGGATCACAACGCCACGAGCCCGCTCCGGCCGGTGGCGTTCGATGCCATGGCGGAAGCGTTGAAGGCCGGCGGCAATCCCTCGTCTGTCCATCGCTCGGGCCGCGCGGCGCGGGCCAGGGTGGATGCGGCCCGCCGGCAGGTGGCGGCGCTGGTCGGCGCGATGCCGTCCGAGATCGTCTTCACGTCAGGCGGCACCGAAGCGAATAACCTAGTAATTACCGGCACCGGATGCATGCGCGTCCTGGTTTCCGCCGTAGAGCATGACAGTGTGCTGAAGGCCGCGCCCGACGCGGAGACTATTCCGGTCGACGGCAATGGCGTGATCGACCTCGGCGCGCTCGAGAGAATGCTCGCGGCCTCGAATGCGCCGACGCTGGTGTCGGTGATGTTCGCCAACAACGAGACCGGTGTGCTGCAGCCGATCGCCGACGTCGTGCGCCTGGCGCGCGCGACCGGCGCGCTCGTTCATAGCGACGCGGTGCAGGGGGCGGGCAAGGTGCACGTCGATCTGCATGGCCTCGGCGTCGACTACCTCAGCCTCTCCGCGCACAAGTTGGGCGGGCCGACTGGCATTGGTGCGCTGGTCGTACGGGGCAATGCGCCGTTCGTGACGGATCGCCGGGGCGGCGGTCAGGAATCCAATCGTCGTGCGGGCACGGAAAACGTCGCCGGCATCGCGGGGTTCGGCGCGGCGTCGGAAACGGCACGCGGAGGTCTCGATGTGTCGGCGTTTCGCGATCGGCTCGAAGCGGCGCTGAAGGCAATCGCGCCGGAAGCCCAGATATTCGGCGTCGGTGCGCCGCGGCTCGGGAATACGGTCTGCATTTCCATGCCGGGTGTGCGTGCCGAAACGCAGGTCATGGCGTTGGATCTGGCAGGGGTATGCGTGAGTGCGGGGGCCGCCTGTTCCTCCGGCAAGGTGACCCGTTCGCCGGTGCTGACGGCCATGGGGATAGATCCTGCGGTGGCAGACACCGCCCTCAGGATAAGTTTCGGCTGGAACAGCCAGCCGGAGGATATTGAACGGTTGATTGCGGCGTGGCGGGACCTATATAACCGAGTACGTAACTCGGGTATTGTCCACGCCCAAGCGGCATAAGGATTTCAAGGGGTTAGCATGAGCGCGTTTAACCAGATCCGGCGTAACGATCAGCCGATTTACCTGGATTACCAGGCCACCACGCCAATGGACCCGCGCGTGCTGGAAGCGATGATGCCGTACTTCACCTACAAGTTCGGCAATCCTCATTCACGCAGTCATTCCTACGGTTGGGAAGCCGAGGAGGGCGTGGAGAAGGCCCGTGGGCAGCTCGCCAAGCTGATCGGCGCCGACGACAAGGAAGTGATCTTCACCTCGGGCGCGACGGAATCGAACAACCTCGCCATCCGCGGCGTCGCCGAGTTCTACAAGGATCGCAAGAACCATATCGTCACCACTGTGACGGAGCACAAGTGCGTGCTCGATACCTGCCGGCATCTCGAGCAGAATGGTTTCGAGGTCACGTACCTGCCGGTCCAGAAGAACGGCCTGATCGATCTCGAGGAACTACGTGCCGCGATCACCGACAAGACGGTTGTCGTCTCGATCATGGCGGTAAACAACGAGATCGGCGTCATTCAGCCGCTCGAGGAGATCGGCAAGATCTGCCGCGAGAAGAAGACCTTCTTCCACACCGATGCGGCGCAGGCTGCCGGCAAGATCCCGCTCGACGTCGAGGCGATGAACATCGACATGATGAGCATCTCCGGCCACAAGATTTATGGCCCCAAGGGAATCGGCGCCCTCTACGTGCGCCGCAAGCCTCGCGTGCGCCTCGTCCCCTTGATTGTGGGCGGCGGCCAGGAGCGTGGTTTCCGGTCGGGCACGCTGCCGACGCCGTTGTGTGTCGGCCTCGGCGAAGCTGCCGAAATCTGCATGAAGGAAATGGCGAGCGAGGCCGTGCGCATCAAGAAGCTGCAGGAGCGCATGCTGAAGGGCCTGAACGCCAAGCTGCCGGAGATCTTCGTCAACGGCGACCTCGAGCATCGTATCCCGGGCAACCTCAACATCAGCTTCGCCCATGTCGAGGGCGAGTCCCTGATGATGGGCATCAAGGGCCTGTCGGTGTCGTCGGGATCGGCCTGCACCTCGGCCTCGCTCGAGCCCAGCTACGTGCTCCGCGCGCTCGGCGTGGAAGAGGAGATGGCGCATACGTCGCTGCGCATTGGCCTTGGCCGCTTCACGACCGAACAGGAAGTCGACACGGCGGTGGCCGATCTGGTGCACCACGTAACCAAGCTGCGCGAGATGAGCCCGCTCTGGGAAATGTCCCAGGAGGGCATCGACATCAAGTCGATAGAGTGGGCGGCTCATTGAGCCGTAAAATGGATTTAGGAGAGCGTCATGGCCTATAGCGAAAAGCTGATCGATCACTACGAGAACCCGCGCAACATCGGCTCGCTGGACAAGGCGTCCGACGATGTCGGCACTGGCCTCGTGGGCGCGCCCGCCTGCGGCGACGTCATGAAGCTGCAGATCAAGGTCGGTGCCGATGGGCTGATCGAGGATGCGAAGTTCAAGACCTTCGGCTGCGGCTCGGCGATCGCGTCGTCGTCGCTCGTCACCGAGTGGGTGAAGGGCAAGACGATCGACGAGGCCGAGACGATTAAGAACACCGATATCGCCAAGCACCTGGCGCTGCCGCCGGTGAAGATCCATTGCTCGGTCCTGGCCGAGGACGCGATCAAGGCGGCGATCGCCGACTATCGCGCCAAGATGGCCCAGAAGGGCGTCAAGAAGGACGAGGCCGCGGAGTAACGAGTATGACTGACACGTCTGTCACTACCGGCACCACCACCACCGAGGCTGCCAAGCCTGCGGCCGCGCCGCGCGTTCGCCGTCCGCGTCCGGCGGTGATGAGCGTGACGCCGCTTGCCGCCGAGAAAGTGAAGGCCCTGATCGACGGCCGCGAGAAGCCGACCGTCGGCATCCGCATCGGCGTGCGCAGCAAGGGCTGCTCGGGCATGTCCTACACGCTCGAGTTCGCCGAAAAGCAGGAGCCGATGGACGAGATCGTCGAGACTGGCGGCATCAAGCTCTTGATCGACGCCAAGGCCTCGCTGTTCCTGATCGGCACCGAGATGGACTATGAGGAAGAGAAGCTGAAGTCGGGTTTCGTGTTCAGGAATCCGAACGAAAAGGGCCGCTGCGGCTGCGGCGAATCCTTCCACGTCTGAAGAATAGCCATGGATCATTTCGCGCGGCTGGGCCTGCCGGCGGCGCTCGATCTGGACGCGGGCGCGCTCGACAAGGCGTACTTCGCGGGCCAGCGGCAGTGGCACCCAGACCGTTTCGTCGCAAAGCCTCCTGAGGAACGCGCGAAGGCTTCCACCGAAGCTGCCGCCCTCAACGATGCCTACCGAACCCTCAAGAATCCGCTCGATCGTGCCGTCTATCTCGCCACGCTGAAGGGCGTGGAATTGCCGGGCGACGGCAAGACGATCGACGATCCCGACCTGCTGATGGAAGCGATGGAAGCCCGCGAAGAACTCGAGGAAGCGGGCACCGTGCAGGCGGTCGACACGCTCGCCGCAAAGGTATGCGGCGAGTTCGACAGGGCTCTAAAAGGGCTCGGCAGTTTGTTCTTGGCAAACGACAAGCCGGCCATCAGAAAGGCGCTCCTCCGCCTGCGTTATCTCGACAAGTTCGGCGAGGAAGCGCGCGCCAGGCGCACCAATATCGAACGGAGTACAGGTTGAGTTTGTTGGAGATCCATGAGCCGGGCGAGACGCCCCTGCCGCACGCCGGCGAGGGCACTCTGGCGGTCGGAATCGATCTCGGCACGACCAATTCCGTGGTCGCGATCTCGCGCGAAGGCAAGCCCGCGGCTCTGCACGACGAACTGGGCAAGGCGCTCGTGCCGTCGGTCGTGGCCTATCCCGCCGCCGGCGGCGTTCTGGTCGGCGAGGAAGCGCGCCTGCTGACCGCGCGCGAGCCGAAGAATGTCGTGGCCTCGATCAAGCGCCTGATGGGACGTGGTGCTGACGACCTGCACACGGTGGCAGGCGTGCTGCCGTACGAGATCGAGCCCGGCACCGGGCAGACCGATATGGTGAAGCTGCGCATCGGCGGCAAGGCACGCTCGCCGGTGGAGATTTCCGCCGAGGTCCTGAA
>CAIMEE010000494.1 GCA_903839865.1 Enhydrobacter aerosaccus
CAGCGTCTTGCCGGTACCCGGCGGGCCCACCAGCAAGCAGCCCTTGGGAATCTTGCCGCCCAGGCGCTGGAATTTCTGCGGATCCTTCAGGAAGTCGACGATCTCCTCGAGTTCGCTCTTGGCTTCGTCGATGCCGGCCACGTCCTCGAACGTCACGCGACCGTGCTTCTCGGTCAGCAGGCGCGCCTTCGACTTGCCAAAGCCCATGGCACGGCCGGTGCCGCTCTGCATCTGGCGCAGGAAGAAGACGTAGACGCCGACCAGGACGAGGACGGGCAACCAGCTCACGAAAATGCTGCCGAGGTTGACGCCTTCTTCCGCCGGGCCTGCGTCGACACGATCGACGTTCTTGATCAGGTTCGGCATCAGTTGTTCGTCAGGCGGAGTGCTGGGCGCGTAGGTCGCGAACTTCTGGATGCCGTTGCGCGGCTCACGGAAGGTGCCGGTGATGGTGTTGCCCGAGATTCGCACGTCCTGGACCTGACGCTGGTCGACGGCGCGGACGAAGTCCGAATAGGAGATGGTGTTGCCGGCCGTTCGGGTCGTGCCGCCCTGGAACACGCTGTAGAGCAGCGCGAGCAGCAGCACGATGACGATCCACAGGGCAGCGTTACGATTGAACGGGTTCACGGGCGATCCACTGGACGGAAGGGTTCAGTCTACATGGGGCGGGAGAAGCCCGCCGCAAGCAAAAAAAGCAGCCGGAACGAGGGGCTGTCCCTCTTTCCTATCATTTTCCTTGCCATTTTCGGGCCGAACAATCCAGCGCAGCCGCCGGCTGGAGGGCACTTGCCGCAGCATCAGCCGGCACTCGGACAGCGTGAAATCCTGACTTTTGCCCGATTTACCGCGCGAGGCAGTCGCGCAGAGCCGGCCAACCGCCCGCTCGAGGCGCTCCCGGCGCGGCGGATGGTCTCGTCCGCCCACCGCCTGGACCGCCCGGCTGAGCAAGCCCGCCTTCACGCCTGCGCCCAGCCGGCCAAAAGACACCCGGTCGAGGCCGAGTTCACCGTCGATCTCCAGCACGTCCACCGCGGCCCGCGCCAGCCGTCCTTCGCGCCCTGCCCTCCCGTCGGCGGCCTTTTCATCGCGGCGCTCCATCCCTCCCTCCATGCGCAGCCGCACGCGCTCGAAGCGCGGATCGGCATTCGACGGATCTTCGATCCACGCGACCCCGAGCGCCTCGAGCGTGGCCGTCAACCGCGCGCGCGCGACCGGCAGCAACGGCCGCAGCAGGCGTGCGTGCCGCTGCTCGACGAGCGCCGCCATGCCGGCGAGACCGTCCGCGCCGCTGCCGCGTGCCGCACGCATCGCCACCGTCTCCGCCTGGTCGTCGGCGTGATGCGCCACGAGAAGGTGAAGGATGCCGCGTTCCCGGCACGCCTCGAACAGCAGGCCGTAGCGCGCCGCGCGCGCCGCCTCCTGCAGCCCATGTGTCGGCTTGGCCCCACGCCAGCGCAGGATTGCGGCGTCGATCCCCCGGCGTGCCAACAACTCGCGCGTCGCTTCTGCTTCGCGGGCGGCCGCAGGACGCAAGCCGTGGTCGACGATCAGCGCCACGATCGCGCCGCCCCGCGCCTTGGCCCAGTCGTTCGCCAGAAGCGCGAGCGCCAGCGAGTCGCGACCGCCCGAGACGGCGACGGCAAGAACGGGATGATTTTCGAACGGCGCGAAAGGCGCCATCAGCAGCGCAAAGTTCTCGGCGGTCAGCCGCATCCGTTGCGCTGGCGCTCCTGATCGACCCTGCGCTTCTGCAGGTCGGTAGCCTTGGGATAATCCTGATTGAAGCGCGCGAAGATCGCACAGGCATCGGGCTTGCGGCCCATCGCCGACAGGGTGACGCCGAGCTTCAGCAGATTGTCCGGTCCCTTCGGGCTGGTCTTGTAGAGCTTGTAGCCCTCGGCGAAGGCCGCTGCGGCGCTCTGGTAGTCACGGCGCGCATAGTACGTCTCGCCGAGCCAGTACTCCGCGTTGCCCGCCAGCACGTGCTGCGGATGGCGCTGGACGAACGCCTTGAATCCGCGCTCCGCGCCGGCGTAGTCGCCATCCTGCAGCAGCTTGAAGGCGTCATTGTACATCTGGTCGGCGCCCGCCGAATTGCCGGCAGCGGCCGGCGGCGGCGGCGCGGCGGCGGTCTGGCCCGGCGCGGCGAGGTGCTGCTGCGGCGGCTGTATCGGCGTCGGCGACGGACGCGGCGGCGCGCCACTCCCTCCACCCTTGCCCTTCTCGAGCGAGTCGAGACGGTATTCGTAGTCGGCCTGCATCTTCTCCATCTGCTGACGAAGCTGCTGGTTGCTGTACTGCAATTGCTCGATCTGGCCGGTGAGCATCGAGATCGACTGCTGAAGTGCGTTCAGCTTGTCGTCGATATAGGCCTGCTGCTGCGCCGATGCGCCCGATGACAAGGCAAGCGGCGGCAGGAGCAAAGCGGCGAGAAGGAGGAGGCGCGAAGGAAGCTTCATGGAGGTCGGTAGTCTCACTCTAAACGCGGCCATTTTCAGGCAGGAAAACGTCCACCACAAACGAAAACGCCGGTCGCGAGGCGACCGGCGCTTGGATCGTTTGCGGAAGATCCCTTACTGCAGCGTCGTGACGGCACGGCGATTGCGAGCCCAGGAGCCTTCGTCCGAACCGACGACTTCAGGGCGCTCCTTGCCATAGCTGATCGTCTTCAGACGCACAGCAGGGACACCTTGGGCGATCAGGAACTGGCGGACCGCGGTGGCGCGGCGTTCGCCGAGGGCGATGTTGTACTCGCGCGTGCCGCGCTCGTCGCAATGGCCTTCGACGGTGAGCTGAACGCCCGGATACTTGCTCAGCCAGGTCGCCTGCTTCTGCAGCGTGCTCTTGTCCTGGTCTTCGATATTGTACTCGTTATAGGCGAAATGGACGGTGTCGCCGACATTGACCTTAAAGTCCTGCAGGCTGCCCGGCAGGATGCCCGGCGCCACGGGGGCGGGGGCAGCGGCCATCGGGGCCGGAGGCGGCGGCGGCGCGG
>CAIMEE010000495.1 GCA_903839865.1 Enhydrobacter aerosaccus
CGGTCTATCGCCTGCGCGAGGACGTGCCGCCGCTCAAGGATCTCTGCTTCGTCTGCCTCGATTCGAAGAACCGGCTGGTTGCCTCGATCCGCAACTGGCCGGTCCTGATCAACGAGAAGTGGCCGGCGGTGATGCTGGGACCGCTCTCGATCTCGCCAGAGCTGCGAGGGCTGGGCTATGGCAAGGCGCTCATGTGGCACTCGATGGCGCAGTCGCGCCTGCAGGGCCACAGCCGCATCGTCCTGGTGGGCGATCCCGAGTACTACAATCAGTTCGGCTTCCGCCGCGACCTCTGCCTCAATCTGCAGCTTCCGGGCTGGGTCGAGGAGCGCCGTTTCCTGGCACTCGAGCTGGTCGCCGGTTCGATGATCGGCGTCCACGGCATGATCGGCAAGGCGAAGGTTCGCAAGAAGCGGCGTTAGCCCTTCTTATCTATTCTGCACGGCGCGGGCTCTCGCGCATGTGAATGCGCTGCCGCCCGCCAGCGCGTGTGAACGCGCTAACGCATCACGATCTTCGGCGCGGGCCGCGCACCGCGCTGCGGGGCGCTGAGCTGTTTCCACACGCGGCCGGCGATGTTCTTGTAGGCCTGGGCGTGCGCGCTGTCGGGCTGCGACACCACGATCGGATGGCCGCTGTCGGATGTCGTGCGGATGTCGAGATGCAGCGGGATCTCGCCCAGGAACGGCACTTCGAGCTTGGCCGCCTCGTCGCGCGCGCCGCCGTGGCCGAAGATTTCCGAGCGTTCGCCGCATTTGGGGCAGAGGAAGTAGCTCATGTTCTCGACGATGCCGAGCACCGGCACCGCGACCTTGCGGAACATGGCCAGGCCCTTGCGCGCGTCGATCAGCGCGATGTCCTGCGGCGTCGATACGATCACCGCACCGCTGAGCGCCACGCGCTGGGCGAGCGTGAGCTGCGCATCGCCGGTGCCGGGCGGCATATCGACCACCAGCACGTCGAGCTCGCCCCATTGCACGTCGCGCAGCATCTGTTCGAGCGCGCTCGAGACCATCGGGCCGCGCCAGATCATCGGTGTGTCCTCGGCCACGATATAGCCGATCGACATGGTGCGGATGCCGTAGCGCTCGATCGGCTTCAGCATCTTGCCGTCGGTCGACTCGGGCTTTTCCTTCACGCCCAGCATGCGCGGCATCGAGGGGCCGTAGATGTCGGCGTCCAGAAGGCCGGTGCTGATGCCGTTTGCGGCGAGGCCCAGCGCCAGGTTCACGGCCGTCGTCGATTTGCCGACGCCGCCTTTTCCGGAGGCCACGGCGATGATGTGCTTCACGCCCGGCACGTCGATGCGGCCGGTGCCGCCCGTGGTCTTGGCGGCGGGGCCGTGGCCATGGGGCCGGGCTGGCGTGGCCAAAGGAGCAGAGGGGGCAGCCGGCGCAGCTCGCTCGGAGGTCATGACGGCGGTGGCCGAGAGAACGTCCGGCATGGCCCGGACGGCCTGCTCGCAGGCCTGCCGCAGCGGCTCCAGGGCAGCACCCCGGGCGGGATCGACATCGAGGGTGATCGCGACATGGCCCGCACGGGTGGCGATGCCGCCCACCATGCCCGCGGCCACGACATTCTTGCCGGTGGCGGGGTCAATGACGGTTTCGAGAACGCGGCGCACGGCCGATTCGCTGATTTCTGCCACGTTCATTCGCTCCCGCCCGCCTCTTGATTGAAGGGGGGCCTGCCGTCACATATATGCAGCCCCGCGCGAAAGCAAAAGTCCCGCGGGCCCTGAGGTGATGGATGGCGTGGAACAACAATAGCGGCGGTCCCTGGGGCGGCGGCGGTGGTGGCGGAAACGGCGGCGGCCCGTGGAGTGGCGGCGGCGGCGGCGGCAACAAGGGCGGCGGAAACAATCCGTTCGGCCGGCGTCCTCCCGACATGGACGATGTCATCCGCAAGGGCCAGGAGCGCCTCAAGAACCTCATTCCAGGCGGCATGGGCTCGATCAAGGGCGTGATCCTGATCGTCCTGGCGGCCGTCGTGATCTGGTTGCTCACCGGTTTCTTCCGCGTGCAGCCCAACCAGCAGGCCGTCCAGCTCATCTTCGGCAAGCCGTTCGGCCTGCCGGCAGAGCAGGGCCTGCACTACAATATGCCGGCGCCGATCGGGAACGTCGTGGTCGTGAACGTACAGGATCTGCGGCGCACCGTGATCGGGTCGCACAGCGCGGCCACCACCGGCTACGGCCGCGGCGCGCGCCCGACCTCGACCGAGAACCTGATGCTGACCGGCGACGAGAACATCGTGGATATCGAGTTCGCCGTGCTCTGGCAGGTGAAGGACGTGTTCAAGTACGCCTTCGGCGTGCGCAACGGCGAGGATACGGTCCGCTCGGCGGCCGAAGCCGCCATGCGCGAGGTGATCGGCCAGACCAACCTGCAATATGC
>CAIMEE010000496.1 GCA_903839865.1 Enhydrobacter aerosaccus
GCGATCGATGGCGCGGCCCATGACGCCGTCGAGCGCATCGATCTCGCGCACCAGGTGGCCCTTGCCCAGCCCGCCGATGGCCGGATTGCAGGACATTTCGCCGATCGTATCGAGCCGGTGGGTCAACAGCAGGGTGCGTGCGCCCAACCGCGCCGCCGCGGCCGCGGCTTCACAGCCGGCATGGCCGCCGCCGACCACGATGACGTCGTAGGAAAAAGTCCCGCTCATCGCGCGCCTTTTACGCTCCCCCCGCAGGCACGGTCCAGACCGCGCCGCTTGGCAGTTACCGCGCAGTAACCGCCAAAATAACGAGAAAATAGCGGGACGCCGCCGCGAGCCTGGATGTGCATGACACAACTCTAAGCGCGGCTGCGGGAATCGCCTATTACGGTCGTTACTGAGGCCATAAGCTTGCTCCTGCTCGTCTTTAGGGGCCGCGCTTGAAGATCAACTGGCTGATCATCGGAGTCGTCGTCATCTTCTTGGTGCTCACGCCCTTGATGAACGCGCTGATGAGCCGGATCCGGCCGATCGCCCCCGAGCAGGAAGAGTCGCGGCGGCTGGCCGAAGAACTTCGCCGCAAAATCCATCTTCGCTAAGTCACAGGGAAAATAATGAAGACATTGATCACTGCCCTTGGCCTCGTTGCCCTGGTCTCGGCGGCTCCCTGCAGCCACGCCCAGGAGATCACGCGGTTTGCCCCGCTCAAGACCGAAGAGATGACGCCGCCGCAAAAGGCCCTGGCCGATCAGCTCGCCGCCCCGCCGCGCAATGGCAACATCAACAACCCGCCGTTCCGCGCCTATGCCCGCAGTCCGGAGATGGCGCAGAAGCTGATCTCCCTCGCGGAGTATCTGCGCTGGAATTCCTCGCTGCCGCCGCGCCTCAGCGAGCTCGCGATCCTGATCACGGCCCGGGAGTGGACGGCGCAGTACGAGTGGTACGCGCACTATCCGCACGCGATCAAAGGCGGCCTCGATCCGAAGGTGGCGGCCGATCTTGCCGCCGGCAAGCGGCCCGAGGGCATGAAGGACGACGAGACGGCGCTGTACGATCTCGTCACCGCGCTCCATCGCGACAAGAAAGTCTCCGATCCGATCTACAAGGCCGCACTCGACAAGTTCGGCAAGCGCGGCGTCATGTACGTGATCGGCATCATCGGCTTCTACGTCATCACCTCGATGACGCTGAACACCATGCAGGCGGGCGTGCCCGACGGTAAGCCGTTGCCGCTGCCGGCGTTGGCGAAGTAGCAGGACGACAAAGAGCTAGGCTATCGGCCCCGAGCTGACCGACGCGTGCTGCGCCCGGCCCCTGCGCTGCTCATCGTAATTGTCGGGCTCCATGGCGTAGGCCATGAGCAAAAGCGTCGACGCGGCGATCAGCAATTTCGTGAACATGCGAGGCTCCTCCCGCCGGGAAGCTTAAGGCCGCTTCGTGCTCCGAGCGCCGCGTGTTTTTGTTTCTTATGTTTTGTCGCAGATTATGAAGACATCTACTTCCCGATGCAGAAGTCCCGGAAGATCACGTCGAGCAGTTCGTCGATCCGCACTGTGCCGGTAATGCGGCCCAGTGCGCGCATCGCCAGCCGTAGATCTTCCGCGGCCAGCGCCACCTCGGGCGCCTGAAGGGCACGGCCGAGTGCCGCGTGCGCCTCAACCAGGGCTTCGCGGTGACGCGCGCGCGTCAGCGGCGGGGCAGCCCTTTCCTCCATGAGCTGAGCGGCTGAGCGTTCGATCCGCTGCAGCAATTCCGGCAGGCCCGTGCCGTCCTTGGCAGACAGCGACACGATCCCAACGCCGCTCGCCGCCGCGAGGTCGGTCTTGTTGACGACAACAATATCGCGTGACGCATCCCAGCGCTCGGTCGCAGCGGTGAGCGCCTGCATCTCGGCTTGCCAGTCCGAGGCGGCATCGAGCACCAGCACGCGGAGATCGGCCGAGTCAGCGCGGGCCCGGGCGCGGCGCACGCCTTCCTGCTCGATGGCGTCGGTTGAGGCGCGGATGCCCGCCGTGTCGGCCAGCACCACCGGCCAGCCGCCGAGGTCGAGATGGACCTCGATCACGTCGCGCGTCGTGCCCGCCGTCTCGGACACGATCGCCGCATCGCGCCGCGCCAGCAGGTTGAGCAGCGAGGATTTGCCGGCATTGGGCGGGCCGATGATGGCGATGTGCAGCCCGTCACGCAGCCGCTCGCCGCGTCTGTCGTCGAGATGCGCCGCCAGCTCCCCCTGGAGCTGCGTGACGCCGGCTTTCACCTGATCGCCGATGCCGGGCGGCAGGTCTTCGTCGGGAAAGTCGATCGCGGCTTCGAGGTGGGCGAGCGCCCGTAGGCCGAGCGTGCGCCAGTCCTCGTACAGACGATGCAGCGAGCCCTGCATCTGCTGGATCGCCACGCGCCGCTGCTGGTCCGTTTCGGCCGCGACCAGATCGGCGATGGCCTCGGCACGCGTGAGGTCGAGCTTGCCGTGCTCGAAGGCGCGGCGCGTGAACTCACCCGGCTCGGCCAATCGGCAGAAGCCCAGCCTGCCAATGGCGGCCAAGGCGGCATTCACGACGGCGCGGCCGCCGTGGAGATGCAGCTCGGCCATCATTTCGCCGGTCTCGGTGTACGGCGCCTCGAACCAGACGACCAACCCGCGGTCGATCTCCTCGCCGGTCGCGGGATCGAGCACGCCGCGCACCACCATGCGGCGCGGCTCGGGCAGCGAAGGATCGCGCGCCGAGTAGCCGCGCTCGAACGCCTTGGGCTCGGTGAGGAAGATCAATGCCTCGGGTGCGCGCGGTCCGCTCAAGCGAATGACCGACACCGCGCCCGGCGCGGCGCGCGAGGGCGCTGGCGTGCCGAGCGCGTAGATCGTTTGCGCGGTCATCAGCGCCGGGCGGGGGCCGGTGCGGCGGGACGAGGCGCCGGCGCGGCGGGGGCGACACGCGCGGCCACCTTGTCGGCGATCTTTTCGTACAGCGCTTCGAGGATCAGCCGGCGCTCGACCAGCTCGGTCTTCACCTTGAACGGCCGCGCGCGGATGATCGCGTCGGCGCGCACCTCGCCGATGCCATCGAGGGTCATGAGATCGTCGCGGCTGGCACTATTGATGTCGATCTGGTTGGCCGCCGGTGCAGCCGGAGCGGCGCGCGTCTGGGCCTCGGCGATGCCGAACGCCAGGAGCACGCAGAGGAAAGCGATAAAGCGCATCGGCGGATTATCGCACGATCTCTTCCCACGTGGGACAGGGGCGCTCGGCGAACGGGACTTTCCAGCGCGCGCAGTTGCCGCGGTCGATCAATTCGGCCGGCACCATGATTTCGCGCGGCACCGGCTCGCCGCGCAGATGCCGCAGCACCGAGCGGGCCGCGATCGCCGCGATATTGAAGGCGCTGAAGTCGCAGCTCGCCAGCATGGTGCCGCGTTCGATGTGCTCGATCGCCGCCGGCAGGCCGTTGATGCCGACGACCTTTGCCTGACGTCCCGCCGCGTCGAGCGCGTCGAGCGCACCGAAGGCCATCAGATCGTTGGCCGTCCAGACGCCGTCGATGCGGGCGTGCCTGTCCAGGAGCCCGGCCATCGCACTCTTCGCCGGCGGCTGTTGCAGATGACCGACCGCCATGTCGAGCAGCTCGATCCCGGGGAAGCGGCCCAGCGTCTCGCGCAATCCGCGCACGCGGGCCCGGCTGGTCGGCGCAGCCTGTGGGCCTTCGAGGCCAACCACCCGGCCCGTGCCGCCCAGGGCCTGGAACAGCGCGGTGGCCGTGCGCCGGCCGATCGCCTCGTCGTCCGAGCCCACGAAGGTGAGCGCGGGTCCCTGCATGCGGTTGATGAACAGCGTGACCGGGATGCCGGCGGCGGCGAGCCGGACGAGATCCTCCTGCATCGCCACGTCGTCGGTTGGATTGAGCACCACGGCGGCAGGCCTGGCGGCCAGCGCCTCGGTCACCAAGGCCTTTTGCTCGGCCACGTCGTCGGGCGTCTGCGGGGCGTAGTGAATAGTCCGCGCGCCGGCCTCGGCGGCCACCCGGTCGACGGCCAGACGCGCCGCCGCATAGGCCGGGTTGACCCAGTTCTTGGTCAAAACGGCAATAACGGGCTCGGCCATGCGCCCTATTTTACCCCCTCCGCGCCCTGTAGTATCCGCCCGCAATGGCCACGCCCTACGATTCCATTCCCGACCGCCGCACGATCATCCGGCGGCGCGCGCTCGAGGAGACGCTGGCCGCGCTGGTCGAGGACCGGCCCTCGGGCGACATCCCGCGTCCCGAGGTCCTGGCCACGTTCCGCGAGGCCCTGGCGGCCGGCAGGGCTGAAATCCGCCGCCGTTTCGAGACGGGCGTCGGCAACCACCGCAACGACGGCCCGGCTGTGCTGGCCGCAACCTCGTTCCTGATGGACCAGCTGATCCGCGTGCTGTTCGACTTCGCGGAGAAATACGCCTACCCGGCCGCCAACCCCAGCGCTGCCGAGCGGCTGAGCGTCGTGGCGACGGGCGGGTTCGGCCGTGGCGAGCTGGCGCCGCTGTCCGATCTCGACCTCCTGTTCCTGCGCCCCTACAAGCAGACGCCGCGCGGCGAACAGATCGTCGAGTTCATGCTCTATCTGCTATGGGACATGGGGCTGAAGGTCGGCCACGCCACGCGCACCGTCGAGGAGAGCATCCGCTACGCCGAGCGCGACCAGACCATCCGCACCGCGCTGCTGGAGCAGCGCTACATCTGGGGCGACCGCGCGCTGTTCGACGAGCTGATCGCGGCGTTCAACCAGGAATTCCTGACCGGCGACGGACGCGATTTCGTCGAGGCCAAGCTCGTCGAGCGCGACCAGCGTCACCAGCGCATGGGCGACTCTCGCTACGTCGTCGAGCCGAACGTCAAGGAAGGCAAGGGCGGGCTGCGCGACCTCCACCTGCTGTTCTGGATCGCGCGCTATCTCTATCGCGTCGCCAAGCCCGCCGAGCTGGTCGCCAAGAAGGTGCTGACCACGGGCGAGGCGCGCCACTTCGAACGCGCCGATCGCTTCCTGTCGACGGTGCGCTGCCACATCCACTATCTCACCAACCGCGCCGACGACCGTCTGTCGTTCGATCTCCAGCGCGAGATCGCCGCGCGGCTGGGCTACCAGGACCGCGCCGGCAGCCGCGGCGTCGAGCGCTTCATGAAGCACTACTATCTTCATGCCAAGATCGTGGGCGACCTCACGCGCATCTTCGTGTCGGCCCTCGAGGACAGCCATCGCCGCAAGCCCAAGCTCGCTGCACTCTGGCAGTCGCTCAGGCCGCGCCAGCTCGACGGGTTCCGGCTCGACGGCGAGCGCCTCAGTGCACCGTCACCCGACATGTTCGAGAAGGATCCGGCGGCGATCCTGCGGCTCTTCCATGTCGCGCAGGAGAACGATTTCGACATCCATCCCGCGACCCTGCGCCAGATCACGCACGACATCCGTCTGATCGACCGGCTGCGCAACGACCCCGAGGCCAATCGTCTGTTCATGGCGATGCTGACGTCGCGTCACGATCCGGAGACGACGTTGCGGCGTCTCAACGAGGCCGGCGTCTTCGGCCGCTTCGTGCCGGATTTCGGCAGGGTGGTCGCGCAGACGCAGCACGACATGTACCACACGTACACCGTCGACGAGCACACGATCCGCGCCATCGGCATCCTCGCGTCGATCGAGGACGGTACCTATAAGGAAGACCATCCTCTCTCGGCCGAGGTCGTTCACAAGATCCTGTCGCGGCCGGTGCTCTATCTCGCCGTGCTGCTGCACGACATCGCCAAGGGCCGCGGCGGCGATCACTCGGTGCTGGGCGCCGAGGTCGCGATGCATCTCGGGCCGCGCCTCGGCCTCACCGCCGCCGAGACCGAGACCGTGGCCTGGCTGGTGCGCTACCACCTCGCCATGTCGGGCACCGCGTTCCAGCGCGACCTGATGGATCCCAAGACGATCGAGGATTTCGCCGCGCTGGTTCAATCGCCCGAACGCCTGCGCCTGCTGCTGGTGCTCACGGTGTGCGACATCCGCGCCGTCGGACCCAACGTCTGGAACGGCTGGAAGGCGGCCCTGCTGCGCCAGCTCTATCACGCGGCCGAGCAGCTCCTGTCGGGCGGCACCCTTCAGGGTGGCCGCGCCGAACGCATCAAGGCGATCCAGGCCGAAATCGGAAACCGGTTGGCCGGCTGGACCGACGCCGACAAGGAAGAGCATTTCGCGCGCGGCTATGCGCCCTACTGGCTGTCGTTCGATATCGCCACCCTGGCGCGCCAGGCCGAACTGGTGCGCCGCGCCGAACGCGACAAGCAACCGCTGGCGATCGAGCACAGGGTCGACGCCGCGCGCTCGGTGACCGAGGTCACGATCTACACGCTCGACACGCACGGCCTCTTCGCACGCCTCGCCGGCGCCATGGCGATCAGCGGCGCCAACATCGTCGACGCCAAGATCTTTACGCTCGCCAACGGCATGGCGCTCGACACGTTCTGGATCCAGGATCTCGAGGGCAAGCCGTTCGACGGGCCGCAGCGCCTCGCGCGACTGTCGGCGCGCGTCGAGCTGGCGCTGTCCAACCGCCTCGACGTGCAGCGCGAGCTCGACACCCAGCGCGCCTCGTGGCCCAAGCGCGACCGCGTCTTCACCGTCGAGCCGCGCGTGCTGATCGACAACAATGCGTCGGACACCTTCACGGTGATCGAGGTCAACGGCCGCGACCGGCCGGGCTTCCTGCATGTCGTCACGCGCGCGCTCACGCGCTGCAGCCTGCAGATCGCCACCGCGCACATCACGACCTACGGCGAGCGCGCCGTCGACGTGTTCTACGTGAAGGACCTGTTCGGCCTGAAAGTGATGAACCAGGACAAGCTGAAGCAGATCTCGCAGACCGTCGAACAGGCCATCCGCGATTTCGACGCCCGCTTCGCACCCGTCGTAAAGGCCGCGGAGTAGGGGCGGCCGTGGGCGATCCGACCCTCGTCGTGATCGTGATCCTGCTCGCGGTGGCGGGCATCGCGGGGACGGTCATCCTTCTCCTGATGCCGGCGCGCGAGCGGATCCTGAACGATGAGCCGGCGGTGAACGATGCGCGCGTGAGCGGCCAATGGGCGGGCGGCCTCGACGCGCCGGCGCACCATCTGCCGTCACCTCACGACAACGTCATCCATCACGACTTCGGCGGCGGCCCGCTGCACTAAAACGCGTAACTTTGTTGCGCGGAGGGGGTGGCGGAATCCGGTACAAATCGCCAGAAAACCTCTTGCCATCGGCATCCGAGGTGTCCCAGAAAATTGGTGCACGCGGCGTCATTTTTCCTGAGCTGCAGCGGCCACCGGGTGAGCGACGGGCCTCGGTGACGCCTCAGCGGCTCTACGGGCGCACCGAAACAGTTGAGGCGCACGGCTTGCCCTTGGCTTCGCAGATCGTCCGTTCGACGGTCCGGGACTTTATTTCACTGCACTGCACACCGAGCGACCGCGACGTGTCGAGATGCTGCCGCAGGGTCGCGCCGACACCGGGCCCGATCGGATAGAGCACGCCCTCGCGATAGGCGGATTTCAATTCGACGGTGCGCCGTTGGCCATCGGCGAGATCGAGCACCAGGTCGACCTCGAGATAGTCGACGGTCTCCGTCGATGTGTTCTCGACGAGAAGGCTCGGCACGCACGTGCCGTAGATCGTGGTGTCGGGACCGCGCGTCACCTCGACGCCGCCGGCGGCGAAAGCGGACACCGGCAGCAACACGAGAAGTGTCGATGCGAGCCGCTTCATGGTCCTACGTCACTTGGAGCTTTTGTTCGCGGCGTGTCGCCAGCATCTGCATGATGGCCGCCGCCGTCTCCTCGATCGAACGGCGCGTGACGTCGATCGTCGCCCACTTGCGCCGCGCATAGAGACGGCGCGCATCCTGGATCTCGCTCTGCACCTGTTCCATGTCGGTGTATTCCGACTCGGTGTCCTGCTGCAGCAGGCGCAGGCGATTGACCCGGATCTGAACCAGCCGCTCCGGATCGGTGATCAGCCCCACCACCAGCGGACGCTTGGCCGCTTCGAGTTCGGGCGGTGGAGCGACCTGGGGCACCAGCGGCACGTTGGCCGCGCGCACGCCGCGGTTGGCCAGATAGACGCAGGTCGGGGTCTTCGACGTGCGCGACGGCCCGACCAGGATCACGTCGGCATCTTCGAGATCGTGCGTCGACTGGCCATCGTCGTGGGCCAGCGTGTAGTGCATCGCGTCGATGCGATCGAAATAACCGTCGTCGAGCTGGTGCTGGCGGCCCGGCCACTGCTCGCTCTTCGAATGGAAGTGCACGGCCAGCACACTCATCGCCTGGTCGAGCACGCCGACACAGGGAAGCTGCAACCTGCGGCAATGGTCGCGCACGGCATCGCGCAGTTCCGGATCGACCAGCGTATAGAGGACAGGGCCCCGATCCTTCTCGACCGCCTGCATCACCTTTTCCATCTGGCCGGGCGTGCGGATCAGCGACCACACATGCTCCTGCACGAAGATTCCTTCATATTGCACGAGGCAGGCGCGGGCGACGCTCGACACGGTCTCGCCGGTCGAATCGGACACGAGATGGACGTGAAAATTGCGGTTGGCCACGGACTCTTTTACCCCACAGGACCCTCGGGAGAAACGCTGCATTGTTTCGGGCAATACGGGGACAGTAGGGGGATTCACCGGGCCTGCCTCCGAATCTCGGACCGGGCCGCCGGCACGGTCCACCTCGCCATCCCTGCGGATGAACTAAAATGAACTGCCTGCGAATCGTGAATCCATCCCTGTAACGCTGAAAAACGGGCGAGTCCGATCCACAGGCCCCTGGGGAGGAACGTCTAATCAGGCTCATCCCCGTAATCCGCGCGGACTACTACTGCTACTACCTAATATGAATAGAGTAAGAGGGAGGCATGAGGGAAAGATCATGAGCGGCGGGAAACTGTTGGCGACACTGGCCGGGACGCGCTTCCCGACGCCGCCCGTCTGGCTGATGCGCCAGGCCGGGCGCTATCTGCCGGAATATCGCGCGATCCGTGCCACGACCAAATCCTTCCTCGAATTCTGCTACACGCCGGAGAAGGCTGTCGAGGTTACGCTGCAGCCGATCAGGCGATTCGGCCTCGATGCCGCAATCATCTTCTCCGATATCCTCGTGATCCCCGATGCCCTCGGCCAGAAAGTCTGGTTCGAGACAGGCGAAGGCCCAAAGCTCGAGCCGCTGACAGACCCCGCCCAGTTCGGCCAGCTCTCCCGGGCGCGGCTCTCGGATTATCTGGCGCCGGTCTATCGCGCGCTCACCGAAGCAAGAAAGGCTCTACCAGAGGAGACCGCGCTCCTGGGCTTCGCCGGCGCTCCCTTCACGCTCGCCTGCTACATGATCGAAGGCAGCGGCAGCCGCGACTTCGCCAAGGTGAAGGACTGGGCCTATCGCTGGACCGATTCGTTCAGTGTCCTGATCGACCTCCTGGTCGATGCGATCGTCGACCATCTCGTGAACCAGATCGACGCCGGCGCCGACGCCGTTCAGCTTTTCGATTCGCATGCCGGCGTGCTGCCGGAAGAACAGCTCTTCCGCTGGTCGCTCGAGCCGATGACCCGGATCGCCCAGGGCGTGCGCCTGAAACATCCCGGCGTGCCGATCATCGCCTTTCCGCGGGCCGTCGGGCCCGCCGCGCTGATGTATCGCCGGCCGGACGTGTTCTCGGCGCTGTCGCTCGATACCGGCATCGGCGCGCACTGGGCGGCGAAGGAGCTGCAACCGCACATCTGCGTGCAGGGCAATCTCGATCCGATCATGCTGGTCGTGGGCGGCCGCGCGATGGAGAACGAAGCCAAGCGCATCCTCGACAAGCTGGGCCACGGCCCGTTCATCTTCAATCTCGGCCACGGCGTGGTGCCGCAGACGCCACCCGAGCATGTGGCGCAGCTGGTCGACATCGTGCGCAACTGGAAGCCGGGCACGTGAAGACCGCGGTCGTCCTGTTCAATCTCGGCGGTCCCGATTCGCTGGACGCGGTGAAGCCGTTCCTGCGCAACCTGTTCAGCGATCCCGCGATCATCACGCTTCCGGCCATCTTTCGTTTACCGCTGGCGCGGTTCATCTCGAGCCGCCGTGCGCCGAAGGCGAAGAAGATCTACGCGCAGATTGGCGGTGCCTCGCCGATCCTGGGACAGACCGAGATGCAGGCCCAAGCGTTGCAGGAGGCTCTGTCTAAGGACGGCAACTATTGGGACGAATGGCGCTGCTTCGTCTGCATGCGCTACTGGCATCCGATGACGGAAGAGGTCGTGCAGGACGTGCGGCGCTTCGCGCCCGACCAGATTGTGCTGTTGCCGCTCTATCCGCAATTCTCGACGACCACGACGGGTTCGTCGTTCGGCGCCTGGGACGACGCCGTCGCCCGTCTCGGCGTCAAGACGCGACGGGTCAAGAGCTACGCCACGCAGCCCGGCTTCATCGACGCCTCGGTGGAACTGCTGAAGCAGGGGCTGGCCGATGCGGGCGCGCAGCCGGTGCGCGTGCTGTTTTCCGCGCATGGTCTTCCGGAGAAGATCATCAAGGCGGGCGATCCGTATCAGAGCGAGGTCGAGCAAACGGCAGCTGCGATCATGGCGCAGCTCGACGGCGTCGATTGGTCGGTTTGCTATCAGAGCAGGGTGGGGCCGCTGAAATGGATCGGTCCGTCGACTGAGTCCGAGATCCAGCGCGCCGCGGCGGACAAGAAGGCGATCGTGCTCTATCCGCTCAGCTTCGTGTCCGAGCATTCCGAGACGCTGGTCGAACTCGACATCGACTATAAGCGGCTCGCTCTGGAAGCCGGCGTGCCGGCCTACATCCGTGTGCCGACGGTGGGCACGCATCCCAAGTTCATCGAGGGCCTCGCCCGGCTGGTGCGCGATGCTTTATGAAAGCCTGAAGGCGCTGCACATCGTGGCCGTGATCTCGTGGATGGCGGGGCTGCTCTATCTGCCGCGCCTGTTCGTCTATCACGCCGATACGGAGAAGGGGTCGCAGCAGAGCGAGACCTTCAAGGTGATGGAGCGCCGCCTGCTGCGCGGCATCATGAACCCGGCAATGATCCTGACCTGGATGTTCGGCCTGGCGCTCGCCTGGCAGGGCGACTGGTGGCACGCCGGCTGGTGGCAGGTGAAGTTCGGCCTCGTCGTCGGACTCACCGTCGTGCACCACCTCTACGGCCGCTGGCGCAAGGACTTCGAGGCCGATCGCAACGTCAGGCCGGCGCGCTATTATCGCTGGTGGAACGAGGCGCCGACGGTGCTGATGATCGCGATCGTCTTCCTCGTGGTGCTGAAACCGTTCTAGCGCCGCCTAGGCAACGGTGCGGTCCGCCTCTACCTGGATGACCGTCGGCTTCTGCGGCGGCTCGCCGCCCGCCAGGGTGATCGTCGCAGCTTCGGTCAAGGCAAAGCCTGCCAGCAGCCACAGAACGAGCCCGATGATTCCCTTGGTCGTATTCTCCATGGCTCTATTTACGCGGCCTTCGCTCGAGAAGATCAAGCCCCCTTGTCCAACTTCTCGCGTCGCGCAGGCTCAAAGAAATTTGCAGTGCACCGGACCGGGCAATGTCCGGTTGGTCTTTCTGAAAATTGTTTCGTGTAAGAGACGAACTAGACCTTCTTCCGTGACCACGCCGAGGCTCGGAACATCACGAGCGAGGCGAAACCTGCGTAGGCGGCGAAAGATAGTGCGACGATCACCGCGACCGTCGTCATGGTCCCGCCGAACATCGTGACGGCGATCCAGCTCGCGCCCGCTGCCACGATCAGGCGTGCCGTCACGGCGATCGACGGCCACAGCACCTTGCCCGCCCCTTGCGCCGCGAACGACGTCACGAAGCCGAAGCCGAACAGGCCGTACACCAGACCGACGATGCGCAGATACGTCATGCCCGGCGCCAGCACGGCGGGATCGTCGGTGAACAGGCCGACCCAGACGGCGGGCGCGATGGCGGCGAGAAGTCCGATGGCCTCGGTGATGCCGACGCCGACCAGCGAGGCGATCCACGCGATACGGTGCGCACGCACGCCGTTGCCCGCGCCGATGTTGATGCCGACCATGGTGAGCACGGCCGACGATAGGCCGAACAGGATCGGGATCATCACGTAGTCGAGGCGCGAGGCCGTGCCGTATCCTGCGAGAGCCCCCGTGCCGAACAGGCCGACCGCGCCGGTCACCAGGATCACGCAGAGATTGGTCTGAACGGCGTTGATCGCCGTCGGCACGCCGACCTTCAAGATGTCCGCGAACAGACGCCACTCGAGCCGCGCAATGGTGAGCGTGAGACCGGAGCGGCCCGAGCGCATGTACCAGAGCATCACGACCAGCGCGCCGAGATAGTAGAGATTGAACGCGACCGCGGCGCCCGCGATGCCCAGACGCGGGATCGGGCCGAAACCGAAGATCAGCGCCGGCGAGGCGGGGATCATCACGCCGGCCCCAACCAGGGTGACGAGCGCCGGCACCTTGACGTTGCCGGAGCCGCGCAGCGCGGCCGCGAGCAAATTCACGATCCAGACGCCGGCGGCGCCGGCGAACAGGATATTGGAGTATTGCAGCGCCGCGGCGAGCGAGGCGTCGCGGCCGCCCAGCACGGCGTAGAGCCAGGGACCACCCCAGACAATGCCGATGGTGAACAGCGCGCCCCAGATCACGGCCAGCACGACGGAATGAAACACCAGGGCATCGGCGTCCTTCTGCCGGCCCGCGCCGACGGCGCGCGCCACGGATGAGGCGACGCCGCTGCCCAGGCCGCCGTTCGACATGGTGGTCATCAGCATGAAGACCGGAAACACCAGCGCCACGCCCGCCAGCGCGTCGGTACCGAGGAAGCCCACGTAATACGTCTCGGCGATGCCGACCGCAGTCTGCGCCACCATCACGCCGATGGTCGGCAGTGCGAGCTTCAGCATGGTCGAGACGATCGGCCCGTGCAGCATCGCCTCGCGCGCCCGCGCCTTGCGCTCGGCGCCGGAAGCCCTCGCGGCGGTCGGCGGGACATCGGCGGCAGTCACGGCAGCGGCGGCGTCGGACATGGAACTTCTCCGGTATCAACATGGAACCACTTGGCTTCTACTCCCCTCTCGTTCTATTATGCAACCAGTGTCGCAAAAGGTTATCTCATGCGCCGGAAAAGCCTGACGGGGGCAGCCTGTCCCATTGCCCGCACCCTCGATGTCATCGGCGACTGGTGGTCGTTGTTGATCGTGCGCGACGCGCTGCGCGGCCGGACGCGCTTCAGCGAGATCCAGAAGAGCCTGGGCGTGTCGAAAAACATCCTGACTCGGCGCCTGAAGGACCTCGTCGGCCACGGCGTCCTCGAACTGGTGCCGGCCGCCGATGGCAGCGCCTATCAGGAATACCGCCTGACGGAGAAAGGCCGCGGCCTGTGGCCGGTGATCGTGGCGCTCAGCCAGTGGGGCACCGAAGAAATGCCGCGCAGCGGTCCGCGCCAGATGCTGGTCGACAGGGAAAAGAGCGAGCCCGTCGGCAAGCTCGAGTTGCGCGCAAGCGACGGACGTCTGCTCAAGCCGGGCGACACGATGATGGCCCGCATCGACGCCTAGACGCAGCGACGCCTAGATTCTTCGCCGTGCCGGGCTTAAGACCTAGGCATGAACGATTGGCGTGACGATATTTTTCAGGTCCTCCAGGACCACGACATCAAGCAGGTCTATCACGTTCCCGACGCCGGCCATTCCCGGTTGATCGAGGCGTGCCAAACATCCAACTCGATCCGCACCATCGCACTCACCACCGAGGAAGAGGGCATCCCGCTCGCCGCCGGTGCGTGGCTGGGCGGCCAGCGTTCGGTGCTGTTGATGCAGAGCTCGGGCGTCGGCAACACCATCAACCTGATGGGCCTCACCAAGACCTTGCGCTTTCCCTTCCTCACCCTGATCACCATGCGCGGCGAACCGGGCGAGTTCAATTCGTGGCAGTATCCGATGGGCCAGGGCACGCCCAAGGTCCTCGAGGCGATGGGCGTGCTGGTCATGTCTGCCGACAAAGCCGAAGACGTGAAGACCACCGTCGACCACGCGGCGCGCTCGGCCTTCAACGGCGGCCAGGCGGTCGCCGTGCTGCTGCGCCAGAAACTGATCGGCATCAAGACGTTCGGGAAGAAGAACTAGAATGAGCACCGCAACGCTCCAGCGCCGTCCGCTGGTGAAGCAGATTCTCGCCGGCGCCGACGACAACCTGCTGGTGGTCGCGGGCCTCGGCTCGTCGAACTGGGACATCACCGCCGCAGGCGATCGTCCGCTCAACATGCCGCTGTGGGGCGCGATGGGCGGCACCGTGCCGATGGGCCTGGGCCTCGCCCTCGCGCAACCGTCGAAGCGCGTCCTGGTCATCACCGGCGACGCCGATCTGATGATGACCGTCAGCTGCCTCGCCACCGTGGCCGCGCAGCAGCCCGACAATCTTGCGATCTGTGTGCTCGACAACGAGAAGTTCGGCGAAACCGGCAACCAGGCCAGCCACACCAGCCCGCGCAACAACGGCCCGACCGATTCGGGCGCCGGTACCGATCTCGCGATGATCGCCAAGGGTTGCGGCCTCGCCGACACCGGCACAGTCCGCGATCAGGCCGACGTTGCCGCGCTCGTCAAAGACCTTCGCTCCAAGAAAGGGCCCGTCTTCCGGCTCGTGAAGGTGATGGTCGAAAAGCTCGAGTTCGTCATGCCGCCTCAGGATGGCGCACATCTCAAGGATCGCTTCCGCGCGGCATTGCTGGGGAGCCCGTGATGGCATACGCGCCGTTTCCGATGATCGACCTCTCCGGCAGCCCGCGCGAGCGCGGTCGCCAGCACGGCAAGGCGGCGCCCGAGCAGATCAAGCGCGGCATCGCGATGTACTCGGAGTCGCTGCTCGCGAGCGGTGTCGATTGGAAGGAACTGGAGCGCCGCGCCGAGGCGATGGTGCCGACGATCGAGGGATTTGACGCGACCTACGTCGAGGAGATGCGCGGCATCGCCGAGGGCGCGAACGTGCCCTTCGCCGGCATCATGCTGATGAACGCCCGCACTGAGATGGTGTCGGCCGCGCGCCGCCAGCAGGCCGCCAAGCATTTCCCCGACGGCTGCACCGCGGCCCTGGCACTGCCCGAAGCGACGGCCGATGGCGTGCTGCTGCACGGCCAGAACTGGGACTGGCGCGCGGAATGCGCCGAGACCAGCGTCGTGCTGCGCATCCGCCGCGACGACGGTCCCGATATCCTGACCTTCACCGAAGCGGGCGGTCTCGCGCGTTCGGGCCTCAATTCCGCCGGGATCGGCCTCACGGCGAATGCGCTCGAGTGCGACCGCGACTACCAGCGTGGCGTGGGCGTGCCACTGCCGTTCATCCGCCGCAAGGTGCTCGAGGCCGAGTACCTGGCGCTGGCCGTGCGACCCATCTTCTCGACGCACAAGCTTGGGTCCAACCACATGGCGATCAGTCATTGCGGCGGCGAGGCCTTCGGCTTCGAGTGCGCGCCCGACGAGACGTTCTGGGTCGCGCCGGAACGCGGCATCTACGTGCACGCCAATCACTGGATCTCTGAATCGGGCCGCGCCAAGGTCAAGGACACCGGGCTGCAGGAGACGCCGGACTCGATCTATCGCGACAAGCGCGTGCGCGAGTCCCTGACGGCGAAGCGAGGCAAGCTCACGCTCGACGATTTCCGCGAGGCTTTCTTCGACGACTACCAGACCCCCTACTCGGTGTGCCGCCCGCCGCGCCCGAACAATCGTGGCGCGCTGGTCGCGACCTCGGCCATGATCCTGATGCGTCCGGCCGACGGCCATCTCGAAGCCTGCCCGATGCCGGCGCTGAACAGGAAGTTCACGACCTACACGCTCACGCCCGACCGCACGGCGCAGAAACAGGCGGCGGAGTAGGCATGCCCTCTTTGCGGCCGTCGCTGATTCTTGCGGCGGCCGCTGTCCTATTGCTTGCGCCGTCGCTGGTGCTCGGAACGCTGATCACGCACTCCTCGCCGCAGAACTTGACCTGGGCGGCGCAATTCTCCGAGCAGTTCCGGGCGGGCATCCTCTATCCACGCTGGATGCCCCTGTCGTTCGATGGACTAGGCAGTCCTGCGTTCTATTTCTATCCGCCACTGCCGTTCTGGATCGACGCTCTCGTGAGCGCGATTACCTTCGATCTCCTGCCGGTGCCCTACCGGCTTTCGGTGACCTCGACCCTGATACTCTTCGCGTCGGGTCTTGCCATGCAGGCGTGGCTGCGTGCGGAGACGCAAAATCCCAAGGTGGCGCTCTGGGGCGCGGTTGCGTACATGGCGGCACCCTATCATCTGCTCGATTACTACATGCGCGGCGCGTACGCAGAGTTCACCGCGTTCATTTTCCTGCCACTCGTCCTCCTTGCCGTACGCAGGCCGTTGCTGCTGCCGTTTGCCTATGCCGGCCTGTTACTGTCGCACTTGCCCACGGCACTACTGGTGACGGTCACCGTCCTGCCGGCCTATGTACTGGCGCGTACACCCAGGCCGGCCGAACTGGCGAGGGTCGTAGCAGGTGGCGGTCTCGGTATTGGGCTGGTGGCGATCTATCTCGTGCCTGCGATGAGCCTGCAGGGCTGGATCTCTGCGGACCAGCTCTGGGCGGCGTTCTATCGCGTGGAGCGCTGGTTCGTGCTGACGCCGTCGCGCTGGCTCGAGCCCGTCATCATGAACATTGTCATGTGGTTCACGCTGGCCTACGCGCTTGCCGCGGCTGGTGCGATGCTCGTCACGCGTCGCTTTTTCTGGCCGCTCGTAAGCCTCGCCTGTCTGGCCTTGATCGCCGGTGTCGTGCCGTGGTTCTGGCAGTTGCCCGAACTTGCCAAGGTGCAGTTCCCATGGCGGCTGCTGTTGGTCGTCGAGTTCGCGACCGTCACCGCGCTCTGTGCCGAGCCGGCCGCGGCCTTGAGGCGGGCGCGGCTCTATGCCTTCGTCATCGTCCTGATCGCCGTCACACCCGGCCTCGTGCTCGCAGCGGAAGATACCGTGGCGCGAGTGCAGTTCATGTTCAAACGGGCCGTCTTGCGTCAACAGGACGTCAAGGAGTACCAGCCCCGCGGCTATCCGCAGGCCGCCACCCTTGGCTTTGCCGAGTTGGGGCTGGAGCCGCTGAAGGAGGTGCCGCCGATCGCCTGCACGCCGGCGGCCTCGATCTGCACGGCAACGCCGCTCGCCTTTGGTGCACTTGCCATCGACGTGCACGCCGAAGTGGCGGTAGACGTTGTGATCCGGCGCTTTTTCTTTCCGGCCTGGCGGCTTGATCCCGTGCGGTCGCTGGCTCCAACGGCCGATCTCAGGCTCATCCACTTCAACGCCGAGCCGGGGCGCCACACGTATCGTCTCGAGCGTCATGCGCTGCCGGCCGAGCAATGGGGCTGGTCGATCTCAGGCGCTTCGCTGCTCTTACTTCTGGGCGTGGCGGCGCTCACCGCTCGCGCTCGCCAAAGGCGAGAAGGCACAAGCGCATCGGTATGATCTAAACTTGGCTGCAGCTAGGATGGCGGCATGATCCACGCAGCTACTGCAGCGCGCATCGCATTCGTCGGCACCGTTGTGTTCGCGGGAGCGTCATTCTGGTTCGTGCAGCGGCCGCCAATGGCGGATTTGGCGCAACATGCGGCACAGGTGGCGCTGCTGCATGACCTGTGGTGGGGCCAGTCCAAGTGGCAGTCGCTGGTCTACATCAATTATTTCACGCCCTATCTCCTGGGGACCATCATCGCCGCGCCACTGCTGTTCGTGATGTCCGCCCTGTCGGCGGTGAAGCTCGTGCTCACCTTGGCGTACTTTGCGTTCGTCGCAGCCTGTGTCGCGCTGCGTCGGCGCTTGGGCGGCGATCCGCGGCTGGACTGGCTGTTCATTCCCGGCTTCTTCGGCTCCTCCTATGCGCTGGGCTTCTATCCCTATCTCGTCGCCGCGCCGCTTGGCGTGCTGTTCATCCTCCTGGCCCATCGCTACGCAACGCGGCCCACGGTCGTGTCAGGCATGATGCTGTTCGGCGCCGACCTGGTGCTCTTTTTCTCGCACGGCCTGATCATGGCCTTCGCCAGCGCGATCGGCGGACTGTTTCTCCTCCTCAAATGCCGCCCCCTGCTGCGGCTGGTGTTCGCAACCTTGCCTTATGTCGGCATCGGAGTGTGCGCGGTGCTCTATGCGCTGGTCGGGCTGCACGCCGAAGGCACCGCGGCGAACGGCGTGGTCGGCAACTCGGGCTGGAATATCAATCAGCTGAATTTTGCGGCGCTCACCATCGGCTGGCCCGTTGGCAATCTCACCATCTACCGGCAAGTCGGGCCGCTTGTGCTGCTCCTGTTAGCCGCTCCTTTCGTGTTGCGCGCCCGACTAAATTGGCGCGAACCGGCGGCCTTCGTCCCGCTTCTGGTCACTGTGTTCTTCTGGGTATTCGCGCCCGCCTGGCAGCTGCTTCAGCGCTTCGCCCTGTTCCTGTTGCCGGCCTACGCCCTGATCTTTCGCGCTCCCGAGCCGAACGTTCAGCGCAAGGCGCTTGGCATCCTGCTGCCCCTGCTCTGCTGGGTGGCGCTCGGCCTGCACACCCAGCGCCTGCTGGCCTTCGCGCGGGAGAGCGCGAGCTTCGAGGACGTCCTGGCCGCGACCGAGCCAGGAGAACGTGCGCTGGGTATCATGTTCGATTCGATGAGCGTGGCCACCGACCACGCGACCGCGTATCAACACTTCCCGATGTGGTATCAGGCGGAAAAGGGCGGATTCGTCGATTTCAGTTTTGCGGGCTTCCTGCAGGAGATGGTGCGCTACCGGAGCGATCGCATGCCCTCGAAATTCGGCAGCGAAGACTGGGCCTGGACGGCGCGCAGCGGGTTCGATTGGACGTGCGATCGAGCCGGGATCTACCGATATTTCTTCGTTCGCAGCATGGAGCCTGTGCCGCCGGAATATTTTCCGACGGATCGCTGCAAGCCGGTGTTGGTAAAATCTTCCGGCCCATGGTCGGTTTTTGAAAATGTAAACTGCCGGGCCGGTCCCTAGCCGACTTGGGCGGGGGTGGCGGGATGCGCTATAAGGCGCCATGACCCAGACACCTGAATTCCGCGGCCGCATTTATGGCGACATCACCGAGACCATCGGCAACACGCCGCTGGTCCGCCTCAACCGGGTGACCAAGGAAGCCGGCGTCACCGCCGAGATCTTGGCCAAGCTCGAATTCTTCAATCCGCTCGCCTCGGTGAAGGATCGCATCGGGCTCGCGATGATCGATGCCGCCGAGAAGGCGGGCAAGATCACGCCGGGCGTCAGCACGATCATCGAGCCGACGTCAGGCAACACCGGCATCGGTCTCGCCTGCGTCGCGGCCGCCCGTGGCTATCGCATGATCCTCACCATGCCCGACTCGATGTCGATCGAGCGACGCAAGATGCTGCGCATCCTGGGCGCCGAGCTCGAGCTCACGCCGCGCGAAAAGGGCATCAACGGCTCGATCGCCAGGGCCGAGGAGCTGCTGAAGTCCATCCCGAACAGCTTTATGCCGCAGCAGTTCATGAACGAGGCCAATCCCGAAGTGCATCGCCGCACCACCGCCCAGGAAATCCTCAAGGACACCGGCGGCAAGCTCGACTATTTCGTGGCGGGCGTCGGCACCGGCGGCACCATCACGGGCGTGGGCCAGGTGCTGAAGGCCAAGGTGCCGGGCGTGAAGGTCGTGGCAATCGAACCTGCGCTCTCGCCCGTGCTGTCGGGCGGCAAGCATTCGCCGCATCCGATCCAGGGAATCGGCGCGGGCTTCGTGCCCGCCATCCTCGACCGCACGGTAATCGACGAGGTGATCCAGATCGAGAATGCCGACGCCTTCAAGAACGCGCGCGCGATGGCGGCCAAGGAAGGCATTCCCGTCGGCATCTCGTCGGGCGCCGCGGTTGCCGCCGCGCTCAAGATCGCGGCCCGGCCGGAAGCCGCCGGCAAGCGCATCGTCGTGATCATTCCCTCGTTCGCCGAGCGCTACGTCTCGACGCCGCTGTTCGAGGGACTCGACTAGCCCGGATACCAGGCAGGCTTGCGTTTCTCCTTGAAGCTCAGCAGGCCTTCTTTCGCTTCGACTTGCTGACGCGCGCGAGAGTGCTCGTCGATCAGGTCGCGCATTTCGCCGTCGTCGATGAAGGCGCGCGCCGAGGCAATCGTGCGCATCTTCGTGGCCGTCGTGGCGCCCGGCGCGTTCATCAACACCGCGTCGACGATCTTGCTTCCGGCCGCCTCGAGGCCGCCCACCGCACAGACCTCGTGCACGAAGCCGATGCGCTCGGCCTGCCTGGCATCGAACCGTTCGCCCGTGAGCGCGTAGCGGCGTACCTGGCGCACGCCCATCGCGCGACAGAGCTGCGGCAGGATGATGCCGGCCATCAGGCCCCAGCGTGTCTCGCTGATGGAGAAGATCGCGTCCTCGCTCGCCACGACGACATCGCAGGCCGCGGCGATGCCGGTGCCACCGCCGAAGCAGCCGCCCTGGATCAACGCGAGCGTTGGCACCGGACAGGTATCGAGCCGACGAACCGCCTCGGCTGTCAGCCGGCTGACAGCTTCGTTCTCCTTCGGGCTCTGCGTGGCGACGCCATTGATCCAGGCGAGATCGGCGCCCGCCTGGAAATGCTTGCCATTGCCCTTCAGCACGACGATGCGAAGTCTGGCCTCGCGGCCGAGCGCGTCCATCGCATCGTGCAAGCCCTGGATCAGGTCGCCGTTGTAGGCGTTGTTGACCTTAGGCCGGTTGAGCGTGACCGTCGCCACACCGCGACGGTCGATCTCCCACAAGACAGTGTCGTTGGCCACGATCAATCCGCCTTCAGATAGCTGTCCTTCAGCGAGATCTTGCCGTCTTTGACCTCGTAGAGGTCGATGCCGTAGCGATCGAACGGCTTGCCGGTGGAATCGATGCCGGTGACGCGGAACGTCCCGAACAATTTGTCGCCGGAGCGATGGATGCGTGCCTCGGAGTAGCGCGCCTCGCGATGCGCCGTGCTCTTGTCGGCGAAGTAGGCGAGGAGATCGGCCTTGCCCTTCAGCACGCGTCCGGCGGGCGAGCCACCGGCGTTGAGGTGCCATTCGAAATCGTCCGTGACGCAGGCTGCGATCTCCTCGGCGTCGGCCTTGTTGAAGGCCTTGCCGAAGCGGCGGAACAGATCGTCGATAGCATCACGAACGGGGGCAGTAGCGGCGGCGGTATCGGGCATGATGTCCTCCTCTTTGGGAGGACAGCCTAGCGCCGCGATGTCAGATGGGCGAGGCCGTTATGATATGGCCCATCCACTCGTCGATCTCGGTCTTGATCTTGGGTGTATCGACCTGGTCGAGGTCGTAGACCCGCCGGTAACCTGCCGAGGTGCTCACCTCGAGAGTGCTGTTCGCGACGTCGCCATGAAATTCGATGGCCTGCGGAACGATGCCGTCGGCCGGACCGCGTGGGCGCAACGCCAGGGTGAGCGACGGCCCCTCGGTGGCCGGCAACCGGTCGGGCACGGACGAATATTCCTGCGTCGAGATCGCGGCATCGTGGCCGGCGCTGCGCAGATCCTGCGCCACGGCGTCAACTTCCGGACGGATGGTCTCGCGGCACTTGACCCAGAAGGCCTGGATGAAAAGTTCCTGATCCTGGTTCATGACTCAGTAACTTCGGAGACCGACTAGGGTTCCGCGTCGTATTGCAACATCTCGACATCCTGAAGGGTGGCGGTACCGCCCTTCATCATGCTCTCGAGCACGGGCAGGAAGGGCGCGATCTTGGCCTTGATGTCGATGATCTCGATCAGCAGGGGCAGGTCGTCGGAGAGCTGCAGGATCTTGGCGCTGTGCACGTGCTGCGAATGGCCGTAGCCCATGCCGGCGCGCAGCACGGTGGCGCCTGCCAGCTTCATGTCGCGCGCCTTCAGCACGATCGCCTCGTAGAGCGGCTTGCCCTCGTGGCGGGCGGCCTCGCCGACCAGGATGCGCAGCAATTGCGCGGGTCTCGGAGTCTGCATGGTTAAAGCCCCGTTCGGTTGTTGAGTCGTCGCGCCGCGCTGTCGCCCAGCCAGACCGCCACCAGCCAGCCGGGCACCGACACCGCAAGATAGACCGCCGCCTGCCGCGCGTCGCCCACCTGCACGAAGCGCAGCATCTCGACGGCGAAGCCCGAGAAAGTCGTGAAGCCGCCACAGATGCCCGTCATCACGAACTGCCGCGTGCGCGGGCTGATGAACAGCCGTCCGTCGGGCCCCGTGAGCCCGGCGTAGAAGCCGATGATGAAGGAGCCGGCGATGTTGGCGAACAGGGTCGGCCACGGCAGGCCGCCCGCAACGGCGGGCAGGACCAGCGCCGCCAGCCAGCGCATCAGGCTGCCGACGATTCCGCCCGCGATCACCGCTGCGTAGAGGCTCATCGCAGGCCTCCAGCGAAACCCAGGGCGACGGCCCCGAGGCAAAGCCCGACCGACAGCGCTACGTTGCCCAGCGCCGCGCGGCTTTCGCCGTCGCGGGCGAGGGCCAGCGTCTGAAGCGCGAAGGACGAGACGGTCGTGTAGCTGCCAAGTAAGCCCGTCGCGAGCAGGAGCCAGTATTCGGAGCTGCCCGACAGGCCGTGTCTCTGCGCAAATGCCGCGATAAGGCCCATGACGAAACAGCCGGTCACGTTCACGACCAGGGTGCCCCAGGGAAAGGTCTCGCCAACGCGCTGGCCCACGATCCTCGACACGAAGAAGCGCAGCGGCGTACCGACGATGGCGCCCGCGCTCACCAGCGCGGCGCCCACTATCAGTTCGATCAGATGTTCCATGGTGGCGGCGTGAACTTCTCGATCAGGAAGTCCACAAATGCCGGCACCTTGGGCGCAAGATGGCGGCGGTGAGGATAGACGGCGTTGATCGGCAAGGGCTGTTCCGCGGAGAAGTCCGGCAGCAACGATACCAGACGGCCGGCCCTCACCGCCTGCGCCACGGTGAGGCGGGTGAGCCGCACGATGCCGATACCCTGCTGGGCGAGCTGCAGTTGGGTATCGCCTTCGTCGACCGAAAGGCGGCCGCCGACCTCGATTTCCCGGATTTCACCGTCGATGCGAAACGACCACCGGTTCAGATAGGCGCGCTCGCGCGACAGGATGCATTGGTGCCGCAGGAGATCCTGCGGCTGTCTCGGCGTGCCGTGACGCGCCAGATACTCGGGTGAGGCGCAGATCACGCGTTTGTCCTCGCCGATGCGGCGGGCCATGAAACTGGTGTCGGCGAGACGCCCGATGCGGATGGCGATGTCGATGCCCTCCTCGACCATGTCGACCAGCCGGTCCGTGGGCAGCAGCGCGAACTGGATGGCCGGATAGCGCGCGAGGAATTCGGCGAGGACCGGCGTGAGCTGATGCGTGGCGAAGGCCAGCGACGTCGTCACCCGCAGCAGCCCCTGCGGCGTGCCGCTGCGGTCGACGATGCGGCTCTCCAGGGTCTCGATCTCGTCGACGATGCGCCGCGCCGAGTCGTAGAAGGCCTCGCCCTCCTGGGTGAGATGGAGCGCGCGGGTCGTGCGCTGCAGCAGACGCACGCCCAGCCGGGCCTCGAGCCGGGTCACCAGCTTGCTGACCGCCGACGGCGTCAGCCCCAGTGCCGGCGCGGCGGCGGAGAAGCCCTTGGCGTCGACCACCCGGACAAAGGCAGCCATCTCGCTCGCATGATCGATCATTGCGAGATTAGTGAATATTATTCATAAGTATCGGTCAATAAGACCCAATTAACGGATATAGTGTCGGAAATTAAGTTACTTCCAAATTCTTGGAGGTACTCATGACCACGCCGACCCTCGCCTACGACCGTGCTCCCCTTGTCGCCCGCGCCCATCGCCTGCGCGGCGCCGTGACGGCCACCCTGGTCCGCGACATCATCCGCTGGCTTTCGATCGCCGCGCGCTGAGCTAGAAGAGGCCATGTCCGGTCTCTGGGCGCAGTACGCCACCTACAATCGCCTTGCCAACGAAACGCTCTACGCCGCCTGCGCCGGACTCTCCGGCGCAGAGTACCGGCGCGATCTCGGGGCGTTTTTCGGCAGCGTGCACGGCACGCTCAATCACCTGCTGCTGGGCGACACGATCTGGATGACGCGCTTCGAGGGAAGTACGCATCCCTCGACCAATCTCGGCGCGATCCTGTTCGAGAAGTTCGACGCGCTGCGGCTCGCGCGCGAGCAGATGGACCGGCGCATCGTGCATTTCTTCTCGAACCTGCCCGACGGCTTCGAGAAACAGACCGTGCGCTACATCAATAACTCCGGCATCGATTCAAGCGATCCGCTGTCGGTGATCCTGCCGCATTTCTTCAATCACCAGACCCATCATCGCGCGCAGGTCCACACGCTGCTGTCGCAGCTCGGCCACGCCCCGCCGGTGCTCGATCTCCACCGCGTGCTGCGGCCCGATCCGGCTTAAGCACACAACCTCATCCTGAGGAGCGCGTAGCGCGTCCAGGCGCTTTTGAGCGCAAGCGCTCAAAACGCCCAGAAGGATGGGCAACAGACACGGTGCTCGTTCCTACCCTTCGAGACGCGCCCTGTGGGCGCCCCTCAGGGTGAGGTCTGCTAGAGCCCCGCTTCGCTCACCAGCACCGGCTTGTCGCGGTAGACGTTCGGAAACATCTGCTTCAGCGCCTCGACCTTCGGCAGGTCGTTGTAGA
>CAIMEE010000497.1 GCA_903839865.1 Enhydrobacter aerosaccus
CTCGCCGCTGCGCCTGCCCATGGTGAAGAAGCCGCTGGCGATCGCCTACGGCACGGACGAACTGCCGCCCCTGGTCGAAGACTCGCGAAAATTGCACTCCCGTCGCGCCGCCGAGCATCTGCCGGGGGCGCTGATCCCGGTGGCGGGGGCCAATCAGTTCACCATCCTCGACGCATTGCGGGCTGACGGCGAGTTGATCAAGCAGTTGGCCGTTCTGCCGCTGTAGATTGGCACGGCTGTTGCGAGTCCCAGCCTCCTAAGGGAGGCTTTCCAATGATCCAACGTCGTCGACTGCTCGCCAGCGCGGGCTTTGCCGCCAGCATGCTCGCCGCGCCCGCCATCGTGCGCGCGCAAGGCAAGACCGTGAAGATGGGCGCGCTGCGCCTGTTCCATTCGATGCCGCCCTACTTCTACGAGAAGTTCGCGCCGGCCGGGACCAAGATCGAGATCGTCGTGTTCGATAGCCCGACCGACGGCAAGAACGCCGTCGTCACCAAGTCGGTCGACTTCGGCACCTTCGGCATCGCCGCCGGCATCCTGGGCGCCGCGGTGGGCGAGCCCGTCACGGTCGTGGGCGCGCTCTCCAACAAGGGCATGGGCATCATTTCCAAGGCCGGTTCCGACATCAAGTCGCTGAAGGACCTCAAGGGGCACAAGGTCGGCATCTGGCCGGGCTCGACGCAGGAAGTGTTCGTGATGGAGCGCCTGCGCATGGAAGGCCTGTCGATCAAGGACGTGACGGCTGTGCGCGTGCCGTTCGGCGAGATGCCGACGATGCTGGCGCGCGGCGACATCGACGCCTATGTCGGCGCCGAGCCCGGTCCGGCACTGTCCATCACCAGCGGCCAGGGCCAGCTCGTTGAATATCCTTACTCCACGCCGATGGGCGGCCTGAACATGATCTTCGCGACGCACGCCGACACCGCCGCCAAGTCGCCCGAGCTGGTGACGATGATGCTGAAGACGCATCGCCAGGCCGTCGAGTATATGATGGCGAACAAGCCCGCCGTCACCGACATGACGGTGGCCAAGCTCGGCGCCAACCGCGCCGCGGTCGACCAGGCGCTGGGCGCCAACAATGTCGAATATGTGTGGAAGCTCGACGACAAGGTGCTGGGCCAGGCCAAGACCTATGCCCAGCAGATGCTGGAGCTGAAGCAGATCCGCCAGCTGCCGAAGTTCGACACCTTCCTCAATCCGAAGTTCTCGAACGAGATCGCGGCCGCCTAGGGTCCGATGACGATCTGGCGCCGCCTCAAGCCGACGGCGCTCGCGCTGATCGTGCCGTTGCTCTTGCTGGCCTTCTGGCAGGTGGCAACCACGAATCAGTGGACCATGCTGATCCCGACGCCATACCAGGTGGCTGAGTACATGGTCGACTTCGCGGTGGGCGGCATCTACGACGATGCCTACTCCGCGACGCTGCTCACGCATCTGCTGGCCTCGATGAGCCGCGTCTATGGCGGCTTCGCACTCGCCGCGGCGTTCGCGCTCCCGATCGGCCTCCTGATCGGCCGCCTGCCGGTGGCGCGCATGCTGCTCGATCCGTTCCTGCAGATCATGCGGCCGATCCCGGTGACGGCGTGGCTGCCGCTGTCGATGATCCTGTTTGGGCTCGGCGCCAAGTCGGCCTTCGCGCTGGTCTGCCTCGGCGCATTCTATCCGATACTGCTCAACACGATTTTCGGCGTGCGCGCCGTCGATCCGAAGCTGTTCGAAGCGGCGTCGATGCTGGGCTGTCGCGGCAATGCGCAGTTCTACAAGGTCGTGCTGCCCGCCGCCGTGCCGTCGATCTTCACCGGCCTGCGCCTCGGTCTCGGCCTCGCGTGGTTCGTGATCGTGGTCGGCGAGATGACCGGCGTGCCGCAGGGGCTGGGCGCGGTGATCATGGACGGGCGCACGCTGTCGCGCACCGAATTGGTGATCTGCGGCATGATCGTGATCGGCGTCGCGGGCTACCTCTCCGACCGCGTGGTCGTGGCCATCGGCAATCGCCTTCTGCGCTGGAGTCCCAACCATCATGGCTGAGTCTCCGATTGTCGAGATCAAGGACGTCTCCAAGATCTTCAAGCTGCAGGACCAGACGATCACGGCCCTGTCGGGCGCCAACCTCTCGATCGCCAAGGGCGAGTTCATCTGCCTGATCGGCGCCTCGGGCTGCGGCAAGTCGACCTTGCTGCGCATCATGGCAGGGTTCGAGCAGCCGACGTCGGGACACGCGCTGATGTGGGGCAAGCCGATCGCCAATCCCGATCCCAGCCGCGGCATGGTCTTCCAGGACTACGCGCTGTTCCCGTGGCTTTCGGTGCGCGACAACATCGCCTTCGGCCCGATCGCGCGCGGCCTCTCGAGCGGCGAGGTGAAGGCCACCGTCGACAAGTTCATCGACCTCGTGGGACTGCAGAAATTCGCCACCGCCTATCCGCACCAGCTCTCGGGCGGCATGAAGCAGCGCGTCGCGATCGCCCGCGTGCTCGCCAACGACGCCGAGCTGGTGCTGATGGACGAGCCGTTCGGCGCGCTCGACGCCATGACACGCGAGCGCCTGCAAGATGAGTTGCTGGAGATTTGGGAGCGCACCAGGCTCACCGTCGTGTTCGTGACGCACTCGGTCGAGGAGGCGATCTTCCTCGCGGGCCGTGTCGTCGTGATGACCCCCGGCCCCGGCCGGATCGAGAGCGACAATCCCCTGGCGCTCGCCCGCCCGCGCGACGTGGCGAGCCCGGAATTCAACGATATTCGCCGCGTCCTGGCCGGCAAGCTCCACAGTCATCATAGCAAGGTTGCCTCCGCCCCCTCGGTGGCCGTATGACACCCGTCTGAGGACGAGGTGACATGGCGAACAAGGTTTACACGGACGCGAAGTCGGCGCTCGAGGGAGTCCTGAAGGACGGCCAGATGCTGATGTGCGGCGGCTTCGGCCTGGTCGGCATTCCCGACAAGTTGATCCACGCGGTGCGCGACTCGGGGGTCAAGAACCTGACCTGCGTCAGCAACAATGCCGGCATCGACGGCGCGGGCCTCGGCCTGCTGCTCGAGACCGGCCAGATCAAGAAGATGATCTCGTCCTACGTCGGCGAGAACAAGACCTTCGCCCAGCTCTACCTCGCCGGAAAGCTCGAGCTCGAGTTCAATCCGCAGGGCACGCTGGCCGAGCGCGTGCGCGCGGGCGGTGCAGGCATCCCGGCCTTCTACACCAAGACCGGCGTCGGCACGCTGGTGGCCGAGGGCAAGGAGATCAAGAATTTCGACGGCGAAGACTATGTGATGGAGCGCGGCCTGTTCGGCGACGTCGCTCTGGTGAAGGCGTGGAAGGGCGACAAGTCCGGCAACCTCGTCTATCGCAAGGCCGCGCGGAATTTCAATCCGATGATGGCGACGGCCGCCAGGATGTGCATCGCCGAAGTCGAGGAGCTGGTCGAGGTCGGCCAGCTCGATCCCGACCACATCCACACGCCGGCTGTATTCGTGAAGCGCATCATCTGCGGCGCGCCGTACGAAAAGCAGATCGAGCAACGCACCGTTCGCAAGGCTTAGGAGAACAGCGATGGCCTGGACCCGCGATCAGATGGCAGCCCGCGCCGCCAAGGAACTGAAGGACGGCTTCTACGTGAACCTCGGCATCGGCATCCCGACGCTGGTGTCGAACTACGTGCCGGACAATGTCGACATCACGCTGCAGAGCGAGAACGGCATGCTGGGCGTCGGACCTTTCCCTTACGACAACGAAGTCGACGCCGACATCATCAATGCCGGCAAGCAGACCGTGACCGAAGTGAAGGGCACGTCCTATTTCAGCTCGGCCGACTCCTTCGCGATGATCCGCGGCGGCCACATCGATCTCTCGATCCTGGGCGCGATGGAAGTCGCGGAGAACGGCGACCTCGCCAACTGGATGATCCCGGGCAAGATGGTCAAGGGCATGGGCGGCGCGATGGATCTGGTCGCGGGCGTGAAGCGCGTGATCGTGACCATGGAGCATGTCTCCAAGGACGGCGCGTCGAAGCTCCTGTCGGAATGCACCCTGCCGCTCACCGGCCGTCGCGTTGTCGACATGGTGATCAGCGAGCTGGGCGTGTTCGGTGTCGACAAGAAGGGCTCGGGTGGCGTCACCCTGCTTCAGCTCGCCGACGGCGTCACCGTCGACGAAGTGAAGGCCAAGACCAAGGCGAAGCTCTCGATCGGCCTCTAGTCGCTGCTCGTCATCACCACTTGGCGAGGAACTTGCGCAGCGGTTCGGCGCCGGGATTCGTGAAGCGGCGATCGTTCACGATCGCCTGCGTCGTGGCGCCGGGCCCGTAGTAGATCGCGTTCCAGTCGTTGTCGGCATCGAGGTACGAGCCCTCGATCGAGGCGCCCGCGAACAGGCCGGTGGAATTCGAGAAGGCGGCAATGTCCGCGCCGCCGGCCGCTGTCGTGGCGCCCTCGATGCCGGCGCCGACGGCGACCATGGTCACGCCCGCCTCGGCGCCGAACTTGAACTTGCTGCTCAGCAGCGCGTTCAGGCCCTTCTCCGTCAGGACGATGAACACGATCTCGGAGACCTTGCCGCCGATCTGGAAGCCCAGGCTGCCCGAGCCCATGCCGTAGAAGGCGGGATAGCTCCAGTTGCCGGGGCCGCTCTTGGTCAACAAGGTGCCGCGGCCGCCGGCGGCGCCGATGATGAAGCCACCCTGCACCAGTTCGGGAATGATCAGCACGGCACGTGCCTTGGGCATCAGCTTCAGCGTGTCGGGATAGTCCTTGCCGCTCAGCACCTTGCGGCTGGACTCGAGGCACTGGTCGACCAGCGACTGGCGCTTGGCGTCGGCGCGCGACGGTGTAGCGGCGAGAATGGGTGCGGTGAATGCGGCAGCGGTGCCGGCAAGGACGGATCGGCGATCGAGCTTCATGGTCTGCTCCTTGTTTGACGGCCGGCGCGTATTGAGGGGGACAGCGCTCTTGTGACCGCGAGAAAGCTTATATCACGATAGATTATATCACGATTCAGGGCGGAAATGCGGCCGGTCTTTCAACACCAGCGGCAGTCCTGCCGTCATCGAGATCACCCGATCGGCCCGCTCGGCCATGCGCATGTTGAGGCGGCCCTGGGCATCGCGGAAGGCGCGGCCGAGCGATGTCTCCGGCACGATGCCGAGGCCCACCTCGTTGCTCACGAACACCACCGGCGCCGCAAGACCGTCGAGCGCACGCACCAGCTCGTCCGCCGCCTCGTCGAGATCGCGCTCGGCATGCATCAGGTTGGAGAGCCAGAGCGTGAGGCAGTCGACCAGGATCGGCCGGCCCGAGACCGCATTGGCCAGCACCGCCTCGTCGAGCGCGAGCGGCGTCTCGATCGTGGTCCAGTTGGCCCCGCGCCGCGCGCGGTGCGCCATGATGCGGGTTGCCATCTCGACGTCGCCCGCCTCGGCCGTCGCAATATAGAGCGCAGGCTTCGGCGTGCCGCCGAACAGCGCGCCCGTCGCCAGTTTCTCGGCGTAGGTGCTCTTGCCCGAGCGCGCGCCGCCCAGGACCAGCGAGACCGGCGGCAACGGAAACGTCGTCGCGTGCTCCATCAGTGCTGGGCCGCGCTCACCAGCCAGCACGCGCCCGGCAGCTTCACGCCATCGGCAGCGACATGCGGCGCGAGCGCCTCGGCGATCGCCTGCTTCGCTTTGGCGACCTGCTCCGGCGTTGCCTCGCCGAACAGGCGCGCCAGCGGCCCGAACCTGCCGAGATTGTCGATCACCTCGGGTACGTCCTTGCCCATGAAGTTCATCTCGTCGAGCTTGGCGAACGTCGGCACGCCGAAGCCCGCTGCCTTCAGGATGCGCTCGACCCGCGCACGGTCGCCGAACGCATACTGCCCTGGATCTTCCGGTCCCGGCCGCTCCATCGGCGGCAGGTGCGGCGCGGCGGCGCGCATCGGCACCGAGCCCCAGGGATTCTCCTGCGGCGTACGCCAGCACACGAACACCAGCCGGCCCGATGGCCTGAGCGCGCGCTGCAGGTTCTTGAAGGCCACGACCGGATCGGCAAAGAACATCACACCGAAGCGCGAGAAGATGAGATCGAACGACGCGGCCTCGAACGGATAGGTCGTGGCGTCGCTCACGGCGAACGTCGCGTTTGGGAGCTTCTGTCCGCGCGCCACACCGATCAGCGCCTCGGAAATGTCGACGCCCAGCACGTGGCCTTGCGGACCGACGGCGGCCGCAAGCCGGCCCGTGGTCGTGCCGGTGCCGCAGCCGACATCGAGCACCTTCTCGCCGGGCTTGGCGGCAGCCGCGGCGAGTACGCTCTCGCTATAGCCAGCGAGGCTCTTCTGGATGCGGTCGTAGGCCGCGAGCCACATCTGGCCGCCCTTGCCGTTCCAGAACGCCGCCTGCTCGGCCGCGAGCTCCGTGGCGGTCTTCATGCCTTGCTGCCACCGTGCGCATGCGCGCTATTCGCGCCGTGCGCATGCGCGATCTCGCGCGGCATGTAGTTGGTGAAGATCACTCTCCACGCGTGAGCCGGATCGGCCTTCTCGTAATGCTCGATCAGGGTGACCGACACATTGTCGATCTCGAAGCGCACCGCGGCTTCGGGATGCATGTTGAAGGCATGCGCCAGCGCCGCACGTATCGTGCCGCCATGCGCCGTCGCCACGATGTCGCGACCGGAATATTTTTGCGTCAACCTCTCGATCGAACGCACCGTGCGATCGCGCAGGTCGCTGAAGCTCTCGCCGCCCGGCGGCCGGAACTCCGGCGGCGCCAGCCAGAAGAGATGACCGTTGCCTGGCTTCGCCGTGATCTCGCCATAGGTGAGGCCCTGCCACTCGCCGAACGACTGTTCGGCAAGATCGGGATCGACCACCACTTCGCCGAATTGCGCGCCGGCCTTGCCGAGGTGCTCGGCGGTCTTGCGCGCGCGCAGCAGGTTCGAGGAATACCAGACCGCGCCCTTGGGCAGCAGCTTGGCCTGGTGCCGGAACAGTGCCTCGTTGCTCACGTCGCAATCCTTGTCGAACTGGCCATAGCAGCGGCCTTCCGGATTGGGCACCGGCGCATGCCGCACCCACCACCAGCGCGTGATCAATCCCGTATCCTTGGCCTTGTCCTCGGGCGCCTTCGCCATGCTCTCTCCTCGTCGATCCAGAATGTTCAGCGTGCGATGAAAAGCGCGACCACCACGAGGAAGACGATCTCCGCCTTCTGCTCGATCGCGCCCAGAGTGTCTCCGGTATAGCCGCCGATCTTCCCGGCAATCCATCCTGCCGCGAACCAGGTCGTGGCCATCACGGCAAGCGGCGCCAGGATCGACACGAAGAAGCCGTGGCCCAGCAGCAGCACGAAAGCGATCGCGGCCCCAATGCCCACGCACAGCCAGACATCGGTGTCGCCGGGCTTGCCCGCGAGCACGCCGAGGCCGTTGTCGCGCACCGGCGAGAAAGCCAGCAGCGGATAGGCCAGCACCGCGCGAGAGAGGGCATGCGCCGCGATCAGGACCGCAAATCCGGTCGAGCCGCCGAGCTCGGCAAGGCACCCTACTTTGATCAGTGCCGAAATCGCCAGCGTCAGCACGCCGAACGTGCCGTTACGGCTGTCGCGCATGATCTCGAGGCGGCGCGGTGTGTCGAGGCCATGCGGTCCAAGACCATCGGCGGTATCGGCGAGGCCGTCTTCATGCAGGGCGCGGGTGATCAGCGCCGAGGCGCCGACGGCAAGCGCCGCCGCCAGCCAGCCCGGACCGCCGATGCCGTGCACGATCGCGAACACCAGGCCCGCGGCCAGTCCCACGGCCGCGCCCACGAACGGCAACACGGGCAGGACGTCGGCCAGTTGCCACCGGGGCGCGCCACCGTCGGTAAGCTTCAGGCCGGTGAAGAAGGCGAGCTGTTCCTTGAACGCCTGCAGCCATTCGTCGAACGACGACGGGCCGTGGCCGGTGAGGTCGTTGGGGAAATCGTTGGGGGGATCGTTGGGGCTGGTCATGGTGGAGCAAATATAGGAGGTTCCGGCCCACGATGAACGCCCCAACACCTGCTTCTTTCGACGAAATGCGCCGCATCCTGGGCGACCTGCCGGGCCCCGACCAGGTCGCACAAACCGAGGTGGTGCGCCGCCAGGCCGAGCTGACCAAGCCGCCGGGGTCGCTGGGCAGGCTCGAGGAAATCGCCGAATGGCTGGCCGCCTGGCAGGGCCGCGCCGAGCCGCGGGTCGAGCGCCCGCGGATCGCCGTGTTCGCGGGCACCCATGGCGTGGCCCGCCGCGGCGTCTCGGCCTATCCGCCGGAAGTGACGGCGCAGATGGTGAAGAACTTCCTCGACGGCGGTGCCGCGATCAACCAGCTCGCGACCGCGATCGACGCCGACCTCCGCATCTACGAACTCGACCTCGACCATCCGACAGCGGATTTCACCACCGCGCCCGCCATGAGCGAGGCACGCGCCGCCAACGCCATGACCTACGGCATGATGGCGGCCGAGCCCGGCATCGACGTGCTGTGCCTCGGCGAAATGGGCATCGCCAACACGACCGCCGCCGCCGCTTTGTGCGCGGCGCTGTTCGGCGGCACGGGCGTCGATTGGGCGGGACCGGGAACCGGCGTCAAAGGTGCCGCCCTCGCCGCCAAGATCGCGGTGATCGACGAAGCGCTGGCACATCACAAGGCCCTCATCGCCGCGCGCGATCCGCTCGCGCTGCTCGCCGCCGTCGGCGGCGAGGAACTGGCTGCCATCGCGGGCGCGATCGTCGCCGCCCGCATGGGCCGCATCCCCGTGCTGCTCGACGGCTATGTCTGCACCGCGGCCGCCGCCGTGCTGTTCGCCGTCGATCACCATGCGCTCGATCATTGCCTGGTCGCCCATCGCTCGGCCGAGCCCGGCCACACGCGGCTGCTGCAAACGATTGCCAAGCGGCCGCTGTTCGATCTCGACATGCGCCTGGGCGAAGCCTCCGGCGCGGCGCTCGCCGTGCCGATCCTCAAGGCCGCGGCCGCCTGCCACAACGGCATGGCGACGTTCGCTTCGGCCGGCGTGAGCGGCAAGGCATAGGGCTGCGCGGTTTTCACCGTTTATTAACGGTGTGGAGACCATCGGACGTGGCGGAAGCCCTTGAAGACTGGCTTTTGCCGGTGTCACGCCCGCCGAATAACCGGCGAAAACCGTCGACAAACCGCCGCTTCGATCCTGCCGCACGCTCGCGTCTCTTCAACTCACTCTCCAGCCGCGCGACGCGGCGCTCCAATCCGCCGAGCTTGAGCAAGGTGAGCACGACGGCCCGCGCCATCACCGGATCGCCGCGATTGAGCGAACCGGGCGGCCTGCCCGGACCGCCCGGTCCGCCTTTGACGAAGCGGCCGTTGTCGCGCGACATCCGTTGTGTGTCGGGGGTCACGGTGTCGGACATGAGATTCTCCTCTGCGAAGCTGTTGAGCAGCCAACATAGGAGCCTTCTCCGGGATCCCGCATTACGGTCGTTACTGACGCTAAAGTGTCGGCCCGCTTGAAACAGACGATTGTCGCGCGCCCGCGATTCGAGCGCTAAAGCCGGCGCCGCAGGATAAATTCGGCAGCGATACGAGAAGTGCCTCGCCGACGGCGATAACCGAAGCCCAGTCGTTGTAATCGGCGCGCCGGAGCACCATATGCACGGCGGCATTGTCTTTCTCGCTCCGACATTGCGGTTAACCCCGAAATCGGTCCGAGGAGACCCGTATGAAATTGCGTCCGCTGCAGGACCGCGTCCTGATTCGCCCTGTCCAGCCCGAAGCCAAGACTTCCGGCGGCATCTTCATTCCAGACACCGCCCAGGAAAAGCCGATGGAAGGCGACGTTGTCGCCGTCGGCGCCGGCGCGCGCGATGAAGCAGGCAAGCTCCATCCGCTCGACGTGAAGGTCGGCGACCGCGTCCTGTTCGGCAAGTGGTCGGGCACCGAGATCAAGGTCGACGGCGAGGACCTGATGATCATGAAAGAGTCCGACGTCATGGGCGTGACCGATCACGTCGCCACCAAGACCAAAAAAGCCGCTTAAGGGAGAACGAGACCATGGCCGCCAAGGAAGTCAAATTCGGAGCCGATGCCCGCGACCGCATGCTGCGCGGCGTCGATATGCTCGCCAACGCCGTGAAGGTGACGCTGGGCCCCAAGGGTCGCAACGTCGTCCTCGCCAAGTCGTATGGCATCCCGCGCATCACCAAGGACGGCGTCACCGTCGCCAAGGAGATCGAGCTCACCGACCGCTTCGAGAACATGGGCGCCCAGATGGTGCTCCAGGTCGCGACGCGCACCAGCGACGATGCCGGTGACGGCACCACGACCGCGACGGTGCTCGCCCAGGCGATCGTGCGCGAAGGCACCAAGGCGGTTGCCGCCGGCATGAATCCGCTCGACCTCAAGCGCGGCATCGACCTCGCCGTCGAGGCCGTCGTCGAGAGCATCAAGAAGGCGTCGAAGAAAGTGGCGACCAACGCCGAGATCGCCCAGGTCGGCACGATCTCCGCCAACAACGACCCCGAGATCGGCAAGATGATCGCCAAGGCGATGGAAAAGGTCGGCCACGAGGGCGTGATTACGGTCGAGGAAGCCAAGTCCATCGAGACCGAGCTCGAGATCGTCGAGGGCATGCAGTTCGACCGCGGCTATCTCTCGCCGTATTTCGTGACCAATGCCGAGAAGATGATCGTCGAACTCAGCGATCCCTACATACTGCTGCACGACAAGAAACTGTCGGGCATGCAGGCCATGCTGCCGCTGCTCGAGGCCGTTGCGCAGAGCGGCAAGCCGCTGCTGATCATCGCCGAGGACATCGACGGCGAGGCGCTGGCCACGCTGATCGTCAACAAGCTGCGCGGCGGTCTCAAGGTCGCGGCGGTCAAGGCGCCGGGCTTCGGCGACCGGCGCAAGGAGATGCTCGAGGACATCGGCATCCTGACCGGATGCAAGGTGATCAGCGAGGATCTCGGCATCAAGATCGAGAACGTCACGCTCGACATGCTGGGCCGCACCAAGAAGGTGCGCATCGACAAGGACAACACCACGATCATCGACGGCGTCGGCAAGAAGACCGACATCCAGGCCCGGTGCGCGCAGCTGCGCAAGCAGATCGAGACCGTGACGTCGGAGTATGACGGCGAGAAGCTGCAGGAGCGGCTGGCCAAGCTCTCCGGTGGCGTCGCCATCATCAAGGTCGGCGGCGGCAGCGAGCTCGAGGTCAAGGAACGTAAGGATCGCGTCGACGACGCCATGCATGCGACCAAGGCGGCCGTCGAGGAAGGCATCGTGGCCGGCGGCGGCGTGACGCTGCTCTATGCCAGTCGCGAGCTCAAGTCGCTGCGCGCCGGTAACGACGACCAGCGGGTCGGCATCGACATCATCCGCCGCGCGCTGCAGGCGCCGGCGCGCCAGATCTACGCCAACTCGGGCGTCGACGGCGCGGTGATCGCGGGCAAGCTGCTCGAGAAGGGTGACATCCGCCAGGGCTACGACGCCCAGAGCGGCACCTATGTCGACATGGTGAAGGCCGGCATCATCGATCCCGCCAAGGTTGTGCGCATGGCCTTGCAGGGCGCCGCATCGATCGCAGGTCTCCTCATCACGACCGAGGCGATGGTCGCCGAATGGCACGAGCCCGAAGCCGCGGGATAAGGAGAAGTTGCTGACGGCGCCGTTTGAAGAGGCTCAAACGGCGCGGAGGGCCGTCTTTGGGGACGTCGCGTGCGCGATCGACACCCTTGTGCCTTGCGCATCCGTGACGGTCTCGATCCGGGCCTCGAGCTGTTGCGACAGCGCCTTGACGATGCCGGTCCCCAGTCCCGTGCCGCCCGGAGTAGCGACGGCGTCGGATTTGCCCACCCCATTGTCGGAAACCGCCAGCTTCCAGTTGGGGCCGGAAACGTCGTATTCGACGGTGATGATGCTGTCGGCCTTTTCCCGGGGAAAGGCGTGCTTCAACGCGTTCATGACGAGTTCGGTCACGATAAGGCCGAGGCTCTCGGCCTCGCGCGACGAGGCGTTGCCTTTGTCACCGACGACCTTGAGCGCGATCGTGCGGCTGTCCCCGATCATCGACGAGGCCAGGCTGCCGCACAGCTTTTCAAGATACGGCGTCACCTCGACCGTGCCCGTCGCCTCGGCGGCATGAAGCTGCTTCTGTACGGCGGCGACCGACAGCACACGCTTGTGCGCATCCTCGAGATGCCTGCGCGTCTCTGCTGAAGACACGGAACGCGCCTTCATCGCGAGCACGCTGGCGATGATCTGCAGGCTGTTGGCGACGCGATGCTGCAGCTCGGCCAGCAACATCTCCTTCTGCCGCAGCAGATCTTCCTTGTCGCTTTCGAGCTTGAGCCGCGCCGTCACATCCTCGATGCCGAGCAGGATCGTCTTGTTCGTGCCGTCCCTGGAAAAAATCCGCCGGGCGTTGAGTCGCATCGTTCGCGCGCCGAGATCAGGGAACAGGTGCTCGACCTCGTAGCCTTCCATCACACCCTTCTCGGGAATGATGCTTTCGAGCAGCACGCGTAGCTTCGGGATGTCCCATTGGCCGTCGCCCAGATCGTAGAGCAGTTGGCCTTCGGTTTCCTCCGGATCGACCTTGAATGCCCCATAGAAGGACCGGCTGGCGACGATCACGCGCAACTTCTCGTCGAGTACGAGAACGGGCTCGCGCACCGTGTCGACAATGCCCTGCGCAAGAGTCCAGGCATCGGGAAATGCGTGGAGTAATCGATCTTCTAGGGCGAGCGGGGGCACGATGGCTCAACAACCTCCGAGCGAGGAATTAACCCCGCAATATAGAGCCATGCCCGGGAGTGTCTGTTCCGAATTGACCATCGTCGGAATTCGACCGTTGCGGCGGAACCTTCGGGGCAATAGGGCGTTCGACCCCATGTCTCTTTTACGCAAGCCTCTGGTCATGATCGTCGACGACGATGCCATCGCCCGCATGGGCGCGACCGATATGTTTCGGCACGCCGGCTATGAAGTGATCGAGGCAGGGTGCGCCAGCGAGGCGCTGAAATCCTTCGAGTCGAATGCGAACATAAACCTGCTCTTTACCGACATCAGCATGCCCGGCGCGATGGACGGCGCGGACTTGGCCGTCGAGATCGCCGCGCACTGGCCGCTGGTCGGGCTGATAGCAACCTCGGGCCGGCCGCGCCCGAGCAAGCTGCCTGCTGGCATGTCGTTTCATGACAAGCCTTATGAGCCTTCGGCAGTGCTTCTGCAGGCCAAGGCGATGACGGATTTCCATCACTAGCAACCGGACGACCCGGGCGATTGGGTGTACGGTGCCGCTGTACGTGTTCGTACAACGGGGAGAAAGTGGCCAAGAACAAAGCGATTCCCACGTTCGATCCGAAGGCCTTCCTCGCAAGCGCGGGCCGCGGCCGCACGACCACCACCTATCGCAAGAATGGCGTCGTCTTCGCACAGGCGACTGCGGCCAACGCCGTCTATTATGTCGAGACGGGCAAGATCAAGATCGTCGTGGCGTCCAAGCAGGGCAAGGAAGCGGTCGTCGCGCTGCTCGGCCCGGGTGAGTTTTTCGGCGAGGGCTGCCTGATCGGCCAGCCGCTCAGGCTCTCGAGCGCCAAGGCGATGGTCGAGAGTGAAATCGTCCGCGTCGGCAAGACCGAGATGCTGCGCCTGCTCGATGCCGAGCCGACATTCGGCCATTTGTTCATCACCCATCTCTTGACGCGCAACAGCCGGGTGGAAGAAGACCTGGTCGACCAGTTGTTCAATTCCAGCGAAAAGCGCCTCGCGCGCACGCTTCTGCTGCTGGCCAACTTCGGCAAGGAGGGCGGGCCCCAGCCGATCACCACCGAGATCAGCCAGGAGACGCTGGCCGAAATCATCGGCACGACGCGCTCGCGGGTCAGCCACTTCATGAACAAGTTCAGGAAGCTGGGCTTCATCGACTACAATGGCCACCTGCATGTCCACAGCTCCCTGCTGAGCGTGGTCCTGCGCGACTAAAAGTCAGGCTGGTTCAGTCTAGCCCTTCCGCGCCCCTGGCAGGAAATCGTCGAGCGGCACACCGAAGCTGTTGAGCGCCCACGACACGAGATTGTACTGGCCGACGGTGAACACCGCGTCCATGAGCTGCTCGGTCGAATAGGTCTTCGAGAGTACCGCCCAGGTCGCGTCGGAAACGACGGAGTTCTCGAACAGATCGTCGGCGGTCTGCATCAGCGCCGCCTCATGCGCGCTCCACCCCCCGGCCTTCGGTCCCTCCTTGACGTTCGCAATGTCGGCATCGGTGAGGCCGCCCTTCCGGGCGATCAGCTCGTGCTGGGCGAATTCATACTCGGCCTGGTTCAGCCAGCCGATTCGCAGGATCAACATTTCGCGATCACGGAAAGGCAATGTCTGCTTTTGCAGTATGTGGCCGGCGAACGGTGTCCATCGCTTCACCAGCTTCGGATGGTGCGCGAGGACCTTGAAGATGTTGAAAACGCGGCCGTTCATGGCGTTCTTTTCGACACCTTCGCGGTCTTCGGCCGACATGGTCGAAAGGTCGCGCATCGGGATGCGTTGCTTGCGCTTGATCATCGTGTTTCCTCCTGCGGGACAGCGTAACATCCGATCCCATGTCGTCCCCGATCGAAAGACGCCGACTTTTGCTGGGCGGTGCCGCGCTGGGCGCCCTGCCCGGCCACGCCCTGGCGCAAGCAGGCGGCGACGTCCTCGAGATCAAGACCGCCGAGACCGCGAGCATCGACGGCCGCGAGTGGGACAAGCCGATGCCCGGCGGCAACACCTTCGACGCCGTGCACCGCTCCGTGCTGCTGCGCTTCCCGACGGCGGGCGACGAGATCTCCGACTTCCTGCGCAGCGGCCGCGTCGTGGTCACCGCCGAACTGGTGATGCACTACGCGGGTTACGAGGTCGTTCCCGAGCGCTACATCTGTCGTGACGGCATGGGCCGCAAGGCCTGGACGGAAAATCCTCCGACCTGGCACGTTCAGGCCTTTCCGTTGCGCAAGGCATGGGCAGCCGATGCAAACACCGGACCGACCTACAACGCCAGCGCCAACGGCCTGCGCTACTGGAAGCGGTTCGGTGCCGCCGATCCGCAAAGCGACCGCGTGGTCGACCTGCTCGAGCCCAGGGAACTGTCGAAGGAGCAGCCGGAAGCGCGCATCGACATTACCAAGCTCCTGTCCACTGCGGTCGTCGAGCGCGAGGCGGGCGATCGCCTGCGCGGCCTGGAGAATCGCGGCTTCCTGCTGCGCAAGCTCGAGACCTACGACACGCGCTACCGCGCCCCGGGGGACGCCTACGAGTGGGCGATGCCGATCGGCGGTCACGGGCTCAAGTTCGAGGCTCCGAAGCTGGTGGTGACCACGCGCCGCACCGGCGGAATCGTCTCCGTCGTCATGCCGATGCGCCTCCAGGAAGACTGGAAGATGCGGGCCAAGGACGATTCCAAGCCGACAGCCGTCATGCCGACGTTGAGGCAGGTCATGGAGGCCACCCGGCGCTCGATCCGGCTGTTCGGCGAAGGACGCTCCACGCTGGAGGCCACGCGTGTCGGCGAATTGCTTCGCGCCGGCGGCGATCACACGGTGAAGTGGACGGGCTATCGCGACGACAAGGGTTACAAGGACTATGTGGCCAACGTCACGAGCAACATGACGTTCGTGCCACGCTACTGGATCGGATGGGAGGTGCAGGACTTTCTTCTGCTGCCGCTGATCCTTCCGGAGATCCTGCCGGCGCCGCTGATGGAGCATCTCAAGAACTACTGGCGGGCCTGGCTGCAGCCGGAACTGCCGACCAATGCCTTCACCCATCCGCAAAGCGCCGAGGCGATCGAGTACTGGAAGCGGACCCACGACTGGCGCGGCCGCGCCTCGTTCTTCCGCGACGGCTACAACTACGCCGTCAGCACCCAGAACTTCAATCACACCGCGGCGATGGGAGCGCTGCTGGGCGGCACGCTGATCGACGCCGAATACGCCATCGGCGACGGCCGCCACGGGCTCGAGCATCTGGCGCTGCGCTTCTGGGCCTTCGCCGACGGCGGCACGCAGGAGCTTCTCGACCACTACTATCTGTCGATCACGCTCAGCGCCCAGAAGATGTTCGCAGATTACGGCCCGACACCCATCGACCGGCTGATGGGCCGCATCCTCGTCGACCGTACGATGGAGCTGCTGGTCACCCTCTATCACTCACGGACGAAGCGTTTCCTCTCGTCGTCGGGGCGCGCGCGCCTGTCGGGCGTGCTGGTCGAGCAGGACGGAATCTACGGCGCCCTGCATACGGTCTCCAAGGACGGCGCGGTCAACTATGCCGACAAGCCGGTCGAAAGCTTCGTGCACGGCATGCCGGTCTGGGGCTACGACTTCCCGCCCGGGCGCGTGGCCATCCAGTCCCTGCAGTCGGCCTGGGGACCGTCGTGGCTGTCCGGCCTGATCGACGACAAGCCGGTGCCTTTCGAGCACACCTCGACCGAGACGACGCGCGGCAACTTCAAGCCGCCGCTGTGGCGGCGCAGCTGGCTCGGGCGCTGGCATGGCCTTGCCAGCAACGACATCAAGGGCGGCACGATCGACCTCCTGGCGCAGTGGGTGCGCGCACCGAAAAAGGCGACGCAGATCGAGGATCTCGGCACGCTGACCGTGCGCTACCACGCCAACAAGCCCGACCTCGCCTCGACCGGAGAAGGCGTCTATTCCGCGGCCGGCCTCACGCTCACCTACCAGAGCCGCAATCGCGCCATCGTCTTTGCCAAGCCGCACAACAATCGCGATCGCCTGTTTCGCGGCATCAAGGGCGACCTCACGCAGCTGGCGACGGTCATCGGCCTGTGGAACTTCAGTCCGACGCCGGACTGGGAGCTTTTCGTCGACGGCCAGAAGATCACGGCCTTTCCGCACCGGATGACCTCGAGCCAGCGCCTGCTGATCCGCGACGGCGTAACTTATCTCGCGATCCTGCCGCTGCCCGCCAGCAATCTCGGACGCGACGCGGAGATCGAGATCGGCCCCGGCGGCGGCGGCCGCGGCGACTTCTCGAAGGAGGATATCGCACCCGCCCTGATCGTCTCGATGTTCAACATGAGGCGCGCCACCGGCATCCCCGCCCGCGACCTCGAGCTCGACAAGATCATGACGCAGACCTACGGCGGCTTCGTCCTTGAGATGGGCGACGCCGAGCAGCATGGCAGCTTCGAGGCCTTCGCCGAGCACATCGGAAAGTGCCGGCTCGCAGCCAACTGGCAGGAGCGCGAGAAGCGGCTGGACGTCAGTTATCGCAGCGGCGACGACCTGATGGAGGCGGGCTTCGGCACGGCGTTCGGCCAGCCGACGGAAGTGCACTTCGCGATCGACCCCGGTTCGCAGGAGACCGCGATCCCCTATCGCAGGCTGAACGGCAAATGGCCCTACCTGCCGCCCGGACTGGAACGCGATACGACATGGTCTCAGCAGGGCACGACCGGCCGCCTCGAAAAGAACGGCGCGGTCCTGGTCACCGAGCCCGGCCGCAAGGCCTACCTGCTGGCCGATCCGATCAGCGGCGCGGTCGTGGGCTACAACCCGCTGCCCGATGCGCAGATGTGGAAGCTCTCGATCCGGGATGGCGCGGTGTTCGGCGCCGACGGCAAGCTCGGCCTGTTGCGCGTCGAGTACAGGCCCGGGACACGCGAACTGGAGATCGCGCATGCCCCCAAGCCCGAGCAGAACGATGGGGAAATGGCACGGCACTTCACGATCGAAGGTCTCGCCGAGGCGCCGCAGATCATCCTGAACGGCAAGCGCGTCGAAGCCGAGCGCAACGGCAAGATCTTCCGGGTCGCTCTGTGACCCGGATGCGGCTCACGCGCTCCACCTTCCTCCAGCTCGCCGGCACCTCGCTGCTCGGCCGATCCGTCTTCGCACAGGCAGGCACGCTCATGCACAAACGCAAGGTTCCTTCGACGGGCGAGATGCTGGGCGTGGTCGGCCTCGGCACCTGGCAGACCTTCGACGTCGGCAGCGCCCCGGCCGAGCGCGCGCCGCTCGCCGAAGTGGTTGGCGCCTTGCTGGACGGCGGCGGCTCGGTGATCGATACCACCAAGCTCGCCAACCTGCTCTCGAGCTGGCCGGCGCCGCTCAGGGATTACGCCAGCCCGCCCTTCGGCGCCGGAAAGCCGGTGCCGGGGCCGCTCAAGCC
>CAIMEE010000498.1 GCA_903839865.1 Enhydrobacter aerosaccus
CGGGTTCCCTTCACGGAGGACGCGGTCGCGGCCTTCCATTGCGCGACCGATTCAGCGACGCCGCTGCCGATCCGCGTCACGCTGTTCGGCGCGCTCGCCTATTTCGTGATGCCGTTCGACGTCATTCCCGACTTCATCGCGGGCCTGGGCTACACCGACGACGCCGCGGTGTTTCTGGCGGCCTTCACCGCGGCCAGCGCACACATCACCGAGGCGCATCGCGCCCGGGCGCGCGCGTGGCTGCTCAAGGAACAGTATTTGCCGGCGGCGTAGCGGCGGCGCGGCGTTCGCGCGCGAGCGCGGCCTCGCGATAGGCGATGTAGAGTGCCGAGCCGATCACGATGGCCGCCCCGACATAGGTCCAGATCACCGGCATCTCGCCCCAGATCAGCCAACCCACGAAGACGGCGAACGGCAGGCGCAGGTAGTCGAACGGCGCCACCGCCGACATCTCGCCGTGGGCGAAGGCCTGGACCCAGACATATTGGCCCAGCGTCGCGCTGATCGACACGCCGACCGCCAGCGCCCATCCGAACGGCGTCGGCCACTTCCAGAACCAGATCGCCGGCAACAACAGGAACAGCGTCGAGAAGATCGCGAACTGCGTCAGGATCATCATCGGCGTCTCGGAGTTCGACAGGCGCCGCACCAGCAGCACCGAGATGGCGACGGACATGGCATTGAGCAGCGCCACGATCGCGCCGGGCTGCAACGTGCCGGCGCCGGGGCGCACCATCACCAGCACGCCGATGAAGCCCACGACCGTCGCGGTCCAGCGCCGCCAGCGCACTTTCTCGTGCAGCACGAGGGCGCCCAGCACGACGGAAAAGAGCGGCTGGGAGAAAGCGAGTGCCGTGGCATCGGCCAATGGCAGCAGGGCGAGCGCATAGAAGCCCAGCACCATCGAGCAGCTGCCCATGAAGGTGCGCCAGAAATGCCCCTGGATGCGCTTGCTCCGCCAGGGCAGCACCTTGCCCGTGGCCATCAGCGGGATCAGGAGCAGGACGGAAAACACGCCGCGGAAGAAGGCGATCTGCACGCCCTCGAGCTCGAAGGAGAGCGTGCGGACCATGGCGCTGTTGATGGTGAAGATGAAGCCACCGCAGACCAGCCACAGCGCGCCCTGGACATTGGGGGGCAGGCGTCCGAGCGCGGTCGCGGTAAATTTCACGATCAGATTTTCCGCTCGTGCCCGGTCCAGTAGGTGGCGCGTAAATCCTTCTTGAGAACCTTGCCGACGGGACTGCGCGGCAATGCCGCCATGAAGTCGACCGTCTTCGGCGCCTTCACGCCGCCCAGCTTCTCCTTGGCGAGCGCGATCAGCTCGTCAGGCGTGGCCTTGGCGCCGGGCTTCAGCTCGACCACTGCCTTCACCGCCTCGCCCCACTTCTCGTCGGGCACGCCGATCACCGCGCAATCCTGCACGGCCGGATGGCTCCACAGCACCTGCTCGACTTCGCTGGGGAAGACGTTGAAGCCGCCGGAGATGATCATGTCCTTCTTGCGATCGACGATGTAGACGAAGCCGTCCTCGTCGATCACGCCGATGTCGCCGGTGTGATGCCAGCCGAAGGTCGAGGCTTCCTTCGTCGCCTCGGGATTCTTGTAGTAGCCCTTCATGATCAGGCCGCCGCGCAGCACGATCTCGCCGCGCTCGCCGCGCGGCAGGATCTTGCCGTCGTCGTTCATCACCTCGAGCCGCATGAACGGCGAGATCTTGCCGCAACTCGCGAGGCGATGACGGTTGTTGGTCTCCAGCGCCGCCACATGATCCTCGCGCGAGAACACCGTGGCGATCATGCAGGCCTCGGCCTGGCCGTAGGTCTGGGTGAGAACGGGGCCGAACACCTTGATCGCCTCGACCAGCTTGTCGACCGACATCGGCGCCGAGGCATAAACCAGCCGCTTGAGCGACGAGTAGTCGTATTTGCCGATGTCCGGATGCGCCAGCAG
>CAIMEE010000499.1 GCA_903839865.1 Enhydrobacter aerosaccus
CAGTCGCCGCCAGGTCGGACAAACCGCGCAGGCGTGCCGTATCATCGCCCCGGTGACGGCGCATCGCCGCCATGTAGACCCGCTTGCCGAAGAGTTCGCGCAGCCCGGCCATCTGGGCAGCGAACCCCGGTTCGATCCGCGCCGGCGGTACCGCGATCACGACCTGGCCGGCGGCGAACTGTGCCAGATCGACAAAATCCAGCAGGCACCCCCCTTTTCGCGCCCGCTCCTTCCCGATGCTCAACAGCCGCGTGAGCCGCCCCCATGCCGCCCGGTCAGAGGGATAGCACAACACATCCGGCGTCCCATCGCGGAACACCAGCCGCGCGCCGGGCAGGATCCGCAAGCCCACCTCCCTGGCCGCCTGATGCGCCCGCACCACACCGGCCACCGTATTGCGGTCCGTGATGCCCAACGCCGCGATGCCGAGCGATTTCGCCCGCCCCACGAGTTCCTCGGCATGGCTGGCCCCCTCCAGGAACGAGAACGGCGTGGCCACCTGCAACTCGGCATAAGGTCGGGCATTGAGAAGACGCATGCCTGCATGTTCTTCTTTTGTTCGAAAAAAATCAACCCATACGGCAGGCTACGGCAGGGCAATCGGGTGAATGAGTGCGTGACAAACTGCTGAATTGCTGAATCTGTGTGTGTCCTTCTGATGTGCCATGTGGAGGACGACGATGGGCGAGTTGGTGACAGACTGCGGTGCGGTTTTGGAGGCGACGGTCTTTCTACACCATTTCAGCGAGTTGCCTGACCCTCGGCAAGCGGTGAAGGTGGTATATCCGCTGGACGAGGTGCTCCTTTTGTCGCTACTGGCGGTGCTGGCCGGGGCTGAAGCGTTTACCGACATCGCCCGCTTTGGCGACAAGAAACTGGAGCTTTTGCGCCGGTTCCGCCCCTTCCGCGATGGCACGCCGCCGCATGATCGCATCGGCGACATCTTCGCCGCCCTTGATGCCGAGCATTTCCAGCGCTGCTTCGTTGCCTGGGTGGCCGCCCTGACTGGGATGCCGGCGGGGGTGATCGCCATCGACGGCAAGACAGTGCGCCGATCCGGCCACAAGAGGGGGGTCAAGGCACCCATTCATATGGTCTCGGCCTTCGCGGCACGCCAGCGTCTAGTGCTTGGTCAGGTCAAGGTGGCGGAAAAATCCAACGAGATCATTGCGATCCCCAAGCTTCTCAACATGTTGGCCATCGAAGGGGCGATCGTGACGATCGATGCCATAGGGTGCCAGCGCGACATCGCGCAAAAGATACTCGACAAGAAGGCCGACTACGTCCTGGCGCTGAAAGGTAACCAGGGTTCGCTGCGCGAGGACGTTGAACTATTTGCCACCGAGCAGAAGGCAAAAGGATTCGTCGACACCGAGATCAGCCGCGATACCACGATCGGTGGCGATCACGGCCGCATCGAAACCCGAACCACCACCGTCATCCACGACGTCAAATGGCTCCAGAAACGCCATGACTGGCCTGGCTTGAAGGGGGTCGTCATGGTCGAAAGCAGCCGTGAGATCAGCGGAAAAATCGAGCATGAGACACGGTTTTATCTCACCTCACTGGTCATGGTGGCGGCGCTCCTTGGGCCGGTTGTGCGTAGCCATTGGGCGATCGAAAACAGCTTGCACTGGGTAATGGACATGATCTTTCGCGACGACGAGTGCAGGGTGCGAACCGATCACGCGCCAGCCAACTTCACCACCGTCAAGCATATGGCTCACAATCTGCTGCGAACCGCATCCACCAAGGACTCCTTGCGCCTGAGGCGCAAGGTTGCAGCATGGGATGATGATTTCCTGGTCAGCTTGATCGCAGCATGAAAATTTCACCCGATTCCCCTGGCAGTCCACC
>CAIMEE010000500.1 GCA_903839865.1 Enhydrobacter aerosaccus
CAGATCGAGCAGCAGCGCGGCGAACTGGTCGATGCCAACAAGGAACTGGACACCCGGCGCCGGCTCACCGACGCGGTCCTGGCCGGTGTGTCGGCCGGCGTTCTCAGCATAGATACCAAAGGCATCGTCACGCGAGCCAACCGCTCGGCCCTCGAGTTGATGGCCCTGCCTGAAGACGGAGTGCTCGACCGCCCGCTGGTGGACTTGATGCCGGAGATCGCGCCCCTGGCAGCCCAGGCCGCCGAGCGACCGGACCGCGCGATCCAGGGACAGATGGAAACCCTGCAACACGGCACGCGTCGCCTTCTGCTGGTTCGCATCAGCGCCCCTTCGGACACGGGCTCGGTCGTCACGTTCGACGATGTGACGGACCTGATGTCGGCGCAGCGCATGGCCGCGTGGGGTGACGTCGCACGGCGCATCGCGCACGAGATCAAGAACCCGCTAACGCCGATCCAGCTTTCGGCCGAGCGGTTGAAGCGCCGCTACCTGAAGCAGATCAAGGACGATCCCGAGACCTTCACCATCTGCACCGACACCATCATCCGCCAAGTCGGGGACATCGGCCGCATGGTCGACGAGTTTTCGTCCTTTGCGCGCATGCCGCGGCCGACGGTCCAGCCGGAGGATGCAAAGGAACTCTGCCAGCAGGCGCTGTTCCTGCAGCGCAACGGCAACGCCGACATCCGCTACCTGACCACCCTGCCGGATCGCCCGGTCGCCTTGATCTGCGATCGCCGGCAGGTCAGCCAGGTGTTGACCAATATTCTGAAGAACGCAGCGGAGGCGATTGAGGGCAGGGACGAGCGCCCGGGCCAGGCGCTGCCGCCCGGAGAGATCTCGCTCACTCTGCGCGACGATGGCGCTACCGTGAGCATCGTCGTCACCGACAATGGCAAGGGATTGCCGCAGGAAGGGCGGGATCGTCTCACGGAACCGTATATGACCACGCGTGCCAAGGGCACGGGCCTCGGCCTCGCCATCGTCAAGAAGATCATGGAAGACCATGGCGGAAGCCTGACCCTCGGCGACCGCGAGGGTGGCGGGGCGCGCATCAGTCTGGTATTCCGGCGCGACGCGAAGGAAATCGCGTCGGCGGCCCGTCATGCGACCGCCGCACAATGATCCGCGAACCATAGCGGACGATTGAAGGTCATGGGTCACGACATCCTCATCGTCGACGACGAACGCGACATCTGCACGCTGATAGCCGGCATCCTCGAGGATGAGGGCCACACCGCCCGTCGTGCCCACAACAGCACCGAGGCGATCGACGCGGTGCGGCAGCGCCGCCCGGCGCTCGTGATTCTCGACGTCTGGCTCCAGGGCAGCGAACTCGACGGGCTCCAGCTCCTGGAAGTGATCCATCGAGAGGACCCGCCGGTCCCGGTGGTCATGATCAGTGGCCACGGCACCATCGACACCGCCGTCTCGGCAATCAAGAACGGCGCCTACGATTTCATCGAGAAGCCCTTCAAGGCCGACCGCCTGCTGTTGGTCGTCGATCGTGCGGTCGAAGCCGATAGGCTGAAGCGCGAGAACGCCAGCCTGCGCCGCCGGGCCGGTGGCGAGGTCACCTTCATCGGCTCATCGGGAAGCGCGGCCGGTGTGCGCAGCTCGCTCGACAAGGTTGCACCGACCGGCAGCCGCGTCCTGGTGACGGGTCCGTCGGGCAGCGGCAAGGAGACCGTGGCCCGCCTGATCCACAAAGGGTCGAAGCGCGCCGATGGTCCGTTCATCATCGTGAATTGCTCGACCCTGCCGGCCGAGCGTCTGGAAATCGAATTGTTCGGCACGGAAGGCGAGACTGAGGGCGACGCCTTGCGCGTCTCCGGTGCCTTCGAGCTGGCTCATGGTGGAACTCTGTTGCTGAAGGAAGTTGCCGATCTGCCGATGACGCTACAGAGCCGGTTGGCGCGCGTGCTGCACGAGCAATCCTATATGCGTGACGCGGGCAAGACGCGCGTCGAGGTCGACGTACGCGTTCTCGCGACGACGTCGCGCAACCTGGCGGAGGAGAGTGCGCTGGGGCAGTTCCGCGAGGAACTTTATCATCGTCTCAATGTCGTCTCGCTGCGAGTTCCGCCACTCAGCGAGCGGCGCGAGGATATTCCCGAGCTTGCGGAAGATCTGCTGCGCCGGGTTGCCGACGCTACCGGACTGGCATCGCGGGTTATCGGCGAGGACACCCTGGCTGCACTCCAGGGGCATGACTGGCCGGGCAACGTCCGCCAGCTGCGCAACGTAATCGAGCGCCTGTTGATCCTGGCGCCGGCGGATGGCGGGCCGATCCGCGCCGATGTGCTGCCGAGCGATGTCAGCGAAGATGCGCCGTCGGTGCTGCGCTGGGAGAAAGGCGGCGAGATCATGCAACTGCCGCTGCGCGATGCCCGCGAGGTATTCGAGCGCGAGTACCTGCTCGCACAGGTGACGAGATTCGGCGGCAATATCTCGCGCACGGCGACGTTCGTCGGCATGGAGCGGTCCGCGCTTCACCGGAAGCTGAAGTCGCTGGGCTTGCACGGCAGCGGCCCCGAGGCCGCGGCGGAAGAGTAAGAGTAGGAGGGCGTCATGGGACGGTATGCTTACGTCAACGGCCGCTATGTCGATCATCAGCAGGCAAGCGTGCACATCGAGGATCGCGGCTATCAACTCGCCGACGGAGTCTACGAGGTGGTGGGCATTCGCGACGGCAAGATGATCGACGAGGCGCTTCACATCGATCGTCTCGACCGGTCGTTGCGCGAGCTGCGGATCGGCTGGCCCGTGGCGCGCGGCACTCTGGGCTTCATCCTTCGGGAGTTGATGCGGCGCAACAGCCTGCGCGACGGATTGATCTACATGCAGGTGACGCGCGGCGTCGCCCGGCGTGACCATGCCTTTCCGACCACACCCGTGAAGCCGGCACTCGTGATCACCACCAAGAACACCAAGCATCTCGGTGCCGATCCCGGCCCGGGCGTGGCGGTGAAGAGCCAGCGCGACATCCGCTGGGAGCGCTGCGACATCAAGACGATCGCGCTGCTGCCGAACGTGCTCGCCAAACAGGCGGCACGAGAGAGCGGTGCCTATGAGGCGTGGCTGGTCGACGATCAGGGATGCGTCACCGAAGGGGCATCGACCAACGCGTGGATCGTGACGCCGGACGGCGAGTTGATCACGCGCCAGACCGACAACGGCATATTGGCCGGCATTACGCGCCACACCCTGAAAGCGCTAGCTTCTTCGATGCAACTGAAATTCGTCGAGCGGCCCTTCACGCTGGCGGAGGCCAAGAAGGCGAAGGAAGCCTTCATCACCAGCGCCACGTCCTTCGTTACGCCTGTCGTGAAGATCGACGGCGATGCCGTGGGCGACGGCAAGGTCGGGCCGACGGCGCGCCGACTGCGCGAGGAATACGTGCGGTTCGCGGGTGAGGGCGAGGCCGTCACGTGACATTGCCGGAAGGCATGACGCGTCCCCGCGCGGTGCTGTTCGATTGGGACAATACGCTGGTCAACACCTGGCCCACGATCGTGGAGTGCTACAGCAATACGTTCGCGGCACTGGGGCTTCCGTCCTGGACCGAGCAGGAGGTCAAGGATCGCGCGCATGGCTCGTTGCGCGATCAATTTCCCAAGCTGTTCGGCGAGCGCGCCGGGCATGCGGAGAAGGTTTTCTACGAAACATTCCATCGCATCCACCTGGAACGACTCGAACCGCTGCCCGGGGCAGCAGAGTTGTTGGCGCAGTGCCACGAGGCGGGCTGCTACATCGCCGTGGTCAGCAACAAAGTTGGGGACAATTTGCGGGTCGAACTTGCCCATCTTGGATGGGGTCGCTGGATCAAGCGGGCCGTCGGCGCCCGCGATGCACAGCGTGACAAGCCGGCGCCCGATCCCATCTTCATGGCGCTGGACGGCACGGGAATTGCCCCTGACAGCAACGTATGGATGGTCGGCGACACGCCAGCCGACCTGAAATGCGCCCACGCGGCAGGCGTCGTGCCTGTCTTCTTTGGGGGTGATGAACAATTGGCTGACAGGCTGCGGGAACATCCTCCTCGTTTGTACGCACGCAATTGTAATGAACTCGCGGCATTGCTTTGACACAGGCAGCGCCTATATTTGATGCAACTCGGTAGCGGGCATAGGCCCGCGCCTTCCAACTGGCGGCTCTCAAGGGCTGTCCGGATGCCCAGCAAGAGGCCAAGAATATGAGCGAAAAGGCACAAAACGTTCAGGATGTCTTCCTGAACCATCTGCGGAAGAACAAGACGCCCGTCACGATTTTCCTCGTGAATGGCGTGAAGCTGCAGGGGATCGTCACCTGGTTCGACAATTTCTCGGTGCTGTTGCGTCGGGACGGTCATTCCCAGTTGGTCTACAAGCACGCGATCTCGACCATCATGCCGGTCACTCCCGTCCAGCTGTTCGATGGCGACAAGGCAGACGCCGCGGGCTGATTTGACCGACGACATCGAGAGCATCGAACCCGAGAAGCGCAGGCGCTCGCCGCACGAGACCCAGCGGCCGGCGACGGTCGCGCTCGTGCTCAGCCCATTCGCTCCGGGCCGACGAGGCCTCGCGGAACGCGACAGCGATGCAAAGCTCGAGGAAGCGATCGGCCTCGCGCGCGCGATCGATCTCGACGTGCGCGACGGGCAGAGCGTGCCGCTGCGTCAGATCACACCCGCGACTCTGATCGGCAAGGGCACCGTCGAACGCATCAAGGCAGCGGTCGAAGCGCAGGAAATAGGCCTCGTCGTCGTCGACGAACGGCTGACGCCGGTGCAGCAGCGCAATCTCGAAAAAGCCTGGAACACCAAGGTGATCGATCGCACCGGACTGATCCTGGAGATTTTCGGCGCCCGCGCGCGCACTCACGAAGGACGCCTTCAGGTCGAACTCGCGGCGCTCGACTACCAACGCGGCCGACTGGTCCGGTCCTGGACCCACTTGGAACGGCAACGTGGCGGCTTCGGCTTCCTGGGCGGCCCCGGTGAATCGCAGATCGAGATCGATCGCCGGTTGATCGGTGAACGCATCGTGCGCATCAAGAGCGACCTCGAAGGTGTGCGCAAGACGCGCGCGGTGAACCGCGCCGGCCGCAAAAAGGCGCGGCTTCCGACGGTGGCGCTCGTGGGCTACACGAACGCCGGCAAGTCGACGCTGTTCAACCGGCTGTCTGGCGCGCAGGTCATGGCGAAGGATTTGCTGTTCGCAACGCTCGATCCCACCATGCGGTCGATCAAGCTTCCGAACGGCAAGGACTGCGTGCTCTCCGATACCGTCGGTTTCATCTCCGATTTGCCGACGCATCTGGTCGCCTCCTTCCGTGCCACCTTGGAAGAGGTAATCGAGGCTGATCTGATCGTGCATGTGCGCGACATCTCCCATCCCGACAGCGAAACACAGCGCGCCGACGTCGAAGACGTTCTGCACGCGTTGGGAGCGCTGGAAGAGGGCGGCGCAATCTTCATCGAGGCGCTCAACAAGATCGATGCGCTCTCGGAGGAAAACCGAGACACCCTCGAAAATCGCGCATCGACCGGGGCTGAGCGGGCACGGCACTACCCGATTTCGGCCCTGACGGGCGAGGGCGTGGACCAACTGCTAGAGGCGATCGGCGATTGCCTGAACAAGGCGGGCGCGCCCCGGATCGTCGACGTGCCGCTCAGCGATGGCGCCACGATTGCCTGGCTTTACCGGCACGGTGACGTCCGTGACCGCCGGGACGACGAGGAAATGGCCCATTTGACGGTAGCGCTCGATGCCGCAGCGTCAGCCCAATTCGATCGCCGGGTCTCCCAGGACGAGGTGCGTTGACACCCCGAG
>CAIMEE010000501.1 GCA_903839865.1 Enhydrobacter aerosaccus
ATCCGCTCGGGCAAGCGCCCGGTGTCGAAGCCTGCGCTGAGCCCGGAAGAGCAGAAGGCGATCCGAGACGCCCGCTACGCCGCCCGCAAGGCGCGCAAGAAGTAGTTCTCTCCTAGAGACTGCCTGTCAGCGTCGCGCGCTGGCTGATCTCGATGTGATTGCCGTCGGGATCGCAGACGAAGGCATAGCGCACCGTATCGCCCAGCACGCGCGGCTCGCCTCCCGAGGTGCCGCCGCGCGCCAGGATGCCCTCGTACTCGGCCAGGCAATCCCAGATCTGCACCGTCATGTAACGATAGCCCGGGCCGCGCCATTGCGTCCCGCGATGCTCGACCTTGCCGCGCTCGGCCACCACGACCAGCGAGTCGCCGCAGCGATAGCGCCCTGGGCCGGCGCGCTCGAACTGCATGGCATGGGTCCAGAAGCGGTCGTGTGCGGCCGGATCGTTGACCCTGAGCAGGATGGCTATTCCTTCGATGCCGTTGGCGCCTTTGGGCACCAGGGCGACCTTGTTGCCGTCGGGATCGGCCAACGGCTGCGGTGTCCCGAGGCCATCGCGCGCGATCTCGAGGCCGACGATGCCGGAGGCCGGCACGTCGGGCAGCGGATCGCGCGAGTGGTTCATCTTCAGGATCGAGCCGTTCATGTGATGGCGGTGCTGCTGCACGCCGCCGCCCACCTTGCCCATGTGGTCGTAAGGCAGACCCACCGTCTGCTGCCAGAAGGCGAGTTGTTCGTCGCGCTTGGTCGAGAACAGGCCGATGTCGAGGTGCTGTTTGGCGAGCTTCATGGGAGGGAGTGTACCGCAATCGGTGGAAAAGCAGTTTCGCCGTGCCTGAATTCTTCTCAGGAGTCCGCGCGAACCTGTTGATTCATCGATTTGAATCGCGATTCCTGCCTGCAATCGCGCCTGAAACAAACCATACAAAGCGCGCTGGGACTCCGCCTTTATTGGCTTTTAGAACGGTCGTGGGTGAAGGGGCCGACCGGGTGGAGATCCGCCGGCCAAAATGTGGGAAGGGTTAATTCCAATGACGATACGCGCCATCATCGGCACGGTCGCCGTGCTTGCGGGCTTCGCTGTCCTCGAGCGTTCGGTCGACGCCAGCACCGGCCAGGCCGGTTCTTGCAAGGCAACGCAGGCTTACGCGACACTCCATCCGGGCGACCGGATCGTGGTCCGCGCGCAGCCCACGCCGGAAGCCGCCGTGCTCGGCGTGATCTCCGCCGGCACCACCGCCGACCTCACGACCGCCGTCGTCACGATGAACGCCAGCATGAGCGGCTGGGCGCGCATCGCGCTCAACAGCGCCCAGGACTACACGGGACTCGACGCCACGGCGCCGCGCTCGTTCGGCTGGATCCCGGCCGACCAGCTCGCGGTCGACACGCGCGTCGACGGCACGATCACGACCTACAGCCGGCCGAGCCTGATGGGCGTGGTCACGGGCAAGATCGAGCACCGGGACGCGAAGTTCCGCGTGCTCGGCTGCCGCGGCGAGCTCTTGCAGGTGATCAACGCCGACCAGGGCAAGACCTGGATCGATAAATGGTGCTCCAAGGCCGAAGGCTGCCGGAGCTAGCTAAAGAGTTTGGGAAGCGGCTTCCGGTCCATCTGGGGATTTGGATCGGTCGTCGCGGGACAGCACGAGACCCCGGAGGGTAACCTTCGGGGTCTTTCCTTTTCCGAGCTGGTCTTCCTAGATCTTGAGATCCGAGAAGAAGTCGTTGCCCTTGTCGTCGGTGATGATGAAGGCCGGGAAATTCTCGACCTGGATGCGCCAGATCGCTTCCATGCCGAGCTCCGGATATTCCAGTACCTCGACCTTCTTGATCACGTCCTGGGCCAGGATCGCGGCCGGGCCGCCGATCGAGCCCAGGTAGAAGCCCTTGTGCTTCTTGCAGGCGTCGACGACCTGCTTGGAGCGGTTGCCCTTGGCCAGCATCACCATCGAGCCGCCGGCGGCCTGGAAGAGATCGACGTAGCTGTCCATGCGGCCGGCCGTGGTCGGGCCGAAGGAGCCGGAGGCCATGCCCTCGGGCGTCTTGGCGGGACCGGCGTAATAGACCGGGAATTCCTTGAAGTAGTCGGGCAGGCCCTTGCCCGCGTCGAGCCGCTCCTTGAGCTTGGCGTGCGCCGAATCGCGCGCGACGATCAGCGTGCCGGTCAGGTTCACGCGCGTCTTCACAGGATGCTTCGTCAGCACCGAGAGCGTGTGCTTCATGCCCTTGTTCAGGTCGACCGAGACGACCGAGCCGGAAAGCTGCGCGGGCTCGACGTCGGGCAGGAACTGCGCCGGATTGGTCTCGAGCTGTTCCAGGAAGATGCCGTCCCTGGTGATCTTGCCCACGGCCTGTCGGTCGGCCGAGCAACTGACGCCAATGCCGATCGGCACCGAGGCGCCGTGGCGGGCGATGCGGATCACGCGCACGTCGTGGCAGAAATACTTGCCGCCGAACTGCGCGCCGATGCCCATCTGGCGGGTCAACTCGAGGACCTTCTTTTCCATCTCGCGGTCGCGGATGGCGAGGCCCTTGTTGTTGCCCTCGGAAGGCAGGTCGTCGAGATAGCGGGTCGAGGCGAGCTTCACGGTCTTGAGGTTCATCTCGGCCGAGGTGCCGCCGACCACGATGGCGAGGTGATAGGGCGGGCAGGCCGCAGTGCCGAGGGTGCGGATCTGGGTGTCGAGGAACTTGAGCAGGGCGGCTTCGTTCAGGACGGCCGGCGTCTGCTGGTGCAGGTAGCTCTTGTTGGCCGAGCCGCCGCCCTTGGCGATGAACAGGAACTTGTAGGCGTCGCCGTCGGTCGCGTAGATGTCGACCTGGGCGGGCAGGTTGGTGCCGGTCTGCACTTCCTTGAACATCGAGAGCGGCGAGACCTGCGAATAGCGGAGATTGGTCTCGGTGTAGGTCTTGTAGACGCCCTCGGCGATCGCGGCCTCGTCGCCGCCGCCGGTCCAGACCTGCTGGCCCTTCTTGCCCATCACGATCGCGGTCCCGGTGTCCTGGCACATCGGCAGCACGCCGCCCGCGGAGATATTGGCGTTCTTCAGCAGCTCGAGCG
>CAIMEE010000502.1 GCA_903839865.1 Enhydrobacter aerosaccus
CGGCCCCCACCGCCGGCCGCGTGATTGAGCGCGCGGCCCAGCGCGGCGCCAGCCTGCGCAAAGGCGACATCGTCTTCCGGCTCGACCCCGCCGCCGCCCGCGCCGAATTCGCCCGCGCCGCCGCCGCCCTGGCCGAAGCGCGGGCGCAGCAGGCCAACCTGCTCACCGGCAAGCGCGCCGAGGAGCAGGAGGTGATCCGCGCCCAGCGGCGTGAATCCGAGGCCGCCCTGGCGCTCGCCGAGAAGGAACTCGCCCGCACCCGCCAACTCGTCACCACCGGCGCCGCCCCCCGCTCGCAGCTCGACCTCAACGCCTCGGACATTCCGCCGATGGTGACCTGGGGCACCAGCCCGCAGGATGCGCTGGCGATCACCGACGTGATTCCCGATCCGGCCAATGCGCCGAACGAGAACCTGCGGGAAGCCTGGACGCGCTCGCTCGCCTACATGGGCCTGACGCCGGGCACAAAGCTGGTCGACGTGCCGATCGATCGTGTCTTCATCGGCTCCTGCACCAACGGCCGCATCGAGGATCTGCGCGCCGCGGCCGAGATCGCCAAGGGCCGCAAGGTCGCGTCCAACGTCTCGGCCATGGTCGTGCCGGGCTCCGGCCTGGTGAGGGCCGAGGCCGAGCGCGAAGGCCTCGACAAGATCTTCATCGAAGCGGGCTTCGAATGGCGCCTCCAGGGCTGCTCGATGTGCCTGGCCATGAACGCCGACCGGATCGAGCCCGGCCAGCGCTGCGCCTCGACCTCGAACCGCAACTTCGAAGGCCGCCAGGGCCGCGGCGGTCGCACGCATCTCCTCAGCCCGGCGATGGCGGCAGCCGCCGCGATCAAGGGCACGCTCGCGGATGTGCGCGACTACCAATAGTCAGCCTCGGTCTCGCGATGCTAGAGTCACGGGCGGTGCAGCGATGCACCGCCCGTTTTCTTTGTGGAGAGAAAGCGCCATGATTGACGCCCCGCCGCCGCCCGTCTGGTCCGTCCAGACGACCGGACCCGCCACGATCGCCTATGGCGGATTCTGGATCCGTGTCGTGGCCTACCTCATCGACGCAATCCTGCTCAGCATTGCCTCTGCCATCGTAGGCCTCGTGACGGGCGTCAGCCTCTATGCGGGAGGATTCGATTACTTGGCCAATGGGGCGTCCCTCGTCGTCGGCTGGCTCTACTTCGCGCTGATGGAGAGTTCGGCGCGCGGCGCGACGGTGGGCAAGATGGCGGTCGGCCTGCGGGTCGTGACCGACCAGGGACAGCGCCTGGATTTCGGGCATGCCACGGGGCGCTACCTGGCGAAAATCATCTCGGCCATCATCCTCGGCATCGGCTTCATCATGGTGGCCTTCACGGACCGCAAACGCGGACTGCACGACATCATCGCCAGTACCCTGGTGGTCAAAGTCCCCTAGATTCAGGCGGCTTGACGTACCCCCGGAAAGGCCGTTTATTCCGGGCCTTTCGCGGGGTTCCCATGGAAAAATTCAATACCTTGCGCGGCGTCGCCGCGCCGCTGCCGATGGTCAATGTCGACACAGACATGATCATTCCGAAGAACTTCCTGAAGACCATCAAGCGCACCGGTCTCAAGGACGGTCTGTTCTACGAGATGCGCTGGACCGCCGACGGCCAGAAGAAGGACTTCGTCCTCGACCAGCCGGCCTACAAGGATGCCAAGATCATCGTGGCAGGCCCCAACTTCGGCTGCGGCTCGAGCCGCGAGCATGCGCCATGGGCGCTGCTAGACTTCGGCATCCGCTGCATCATCTCTGAGGATTTCGCGGATATCTTCTACAACAACTGCTTCAAGAACGGCATCCTGCCGATCAAGCTGCCGAAGGAGATCATCGACAAGCTGATGGACGACGCGAGCCGCGGCTCGAACGCCATCCTCGAGATCGATCTCGAGAAGCAGGAGATCAAGGGTCCCGACGGCGGCACCGTCCATTTCGAGCTCGATCCCTTCCGCAAGAAGTGCCTGCTCGAGGGCCTCGACGACATCGGCCTGACGCTGGAGAAGAAGTCGGCGATCGACGACTTCGAGAAGAAGCAGAAAGAAACCCAGCCGTGGCTCAACGCCGCGGAATAACCGTCTAGCCGCCCACCTCAAGCAAAGAGAAACAAGACAATGGCTTCGAACCGCAATCTGCTGGTGCTGCCGGGTGACGGCATCGGACCTGAAGTCATGAACGAGGTGCGCAAGATCATTGCCTGGATGGGCAAGAAGCGCGCGGTCGGTTTCGACATCACGGAAGATCTCGTGGGCGGCGCCGCCCTCGACAAGCACGGCACGCCGATCACCGACGACACGACGAAGATCGCGCTCGAGGCCGATGCGGTTCTGTTCGGTTCGGTGGGCGGCCCGAAGTGGGACACCGCCGACTTCAGCAAGAAGCCCGAACGCGGCCTGCTGCGCCTGCGCAAGGAAATGGACCTCTTCGCCAACCTGCGGCCGGCCAAGGTGTTCGACGCGCTGGTCGACGCGTCCTCGCTCAAGCCCGAGATCGTCAAGGGTCTCGACATCATGATCATCCGCGAGCTGACCAGCGGCGTCTATTTCGGCGAACCGCGCGGCCGCCACACCAATGCCAAAGGCGAGGTCGAGGCCTTCGACACCCAGCGCTACACCGCTCCGGAGATTCGCCGCGTCTGCGCCGTTGCGTTCGAGCTGGCACGCAAGCGCAAGAACAAGGTCCTCTCCGCGGAGAAGGCCAACGTGATGTACACCGGCGTGCTGTGGCGCGAGGAAGCGACCAAGCTGCACAAGGAAAGCTACAGCGACGTTCAGCTGAGCCACATGTATGCCGATGCGCTGGCCATGCAGCTGCTGCGCGCGCCCAAGGACTTCGACGTCATCGTCACCGACAACCTGTTCGGCGACATCCTCTCCGACGAAGCCTCGATGCTGACCGGCTCGCTCGGCCTCCTGCCGTCCGCCTCGCTTGGGGCACCCGACGCCACCGGCCGGCGCAAGGCGCTATACGAGCCGATCCACGGCAGCGCGCCCGACATCGCGGGCAAGGGTCTGGCCAATCCAATCGCGCAGACGCTCTCCTACGCGATGATGCTGCGCTACTCGTTCGACCTCGGCAAAGACGCCGACATGGTCGAGCTCGCGGTCGAGAACGTGCTGAAGGCGGGCTACCGCACCGGCGACCTGCTGGTCGGCAACACCGCCGGCACCAAGAAGGTCGGCACACAGGAAATGGGCGACGCCATCGTCAAGGAACTCGACCGGCTCGCCTGAGGCGTCACGAACGGATCGGCGTTCCGTCCATCCGATCGCTAGCCTGGCCGAGAAAGGCCAGGATCGTGGGCGCGATATCGACGAGGCTGGTCGGCCGGTCGATCGTCCCGGCGCCGAACTCGGGGTGAACCAGCACAAGGAACGGCCGGGTTTCGTCCGGTCCTCGCCCGCCGTGATGACCACAGCCGATCTCCGGCGTGCCCTCGCCGTCCTCGACCAGCCAGCGGCTGCCTGCGACGCCGAAAGGATTGGCCTCGTCGTTGCGCGACGTATCGATCGCAGCGAACAGCGTCTTGCCGGTGAGGCCGGTCGCCGCCAGCGCGTCGCCCTGCAGGATCTCACCGGCCCACGGTTGCTGGCGGATTCTCGAAAGCAGCTGTTCGATCGCGGGCCGTACCTCGTCCGTCGCGTAGATCAGCGCAGACGTGCCTTGTGAGGCGACGCCGATTTTCTTGTCCGCGATCTCGGCCTCGAGGCCATTCGCGGCAAGCCAGTTGCCGACATGGATCGAACGCCCGATCGTCTCGTGGCCATGGTCCGATCCGACGAGAAGCAGCGTGTCGAAGCGATCCTCATGCGCACCGATTGCGGCCGCGACCTGGGCGACGAGCGAATCCGTCACTTCCAGTGCTTCGATATGAGCGGGTGATCCCAGCGGATCGTGATGCAGGGTCAAATCCGGATTGGACAGCCACAGGATCGCGACATCGAACGCGGCCGAGGGCACAACCTCGGCGCAGAACCGCTTGGCCATCTCCCGGTCACCCGCAAGATCGTGGCTGACGTCGAGATGTGCCGCACCCGTGACGGGCGTGCCTCCACGACCGAACGAACCCGACCGGTGGAGCACCGTTCCGAAGTGATCCGGATCGAGGAAGTAGGCCGCGCCCGGCGACACGTTTGAGTAAGCGATCTGCCCACCGGACGAAGCGAGACGTTCAGCCAGGGTCGGCGTGCGCAAGGTCTCGCCCGTAACGCTTCTCATTGTCTGCCGGAAGGAGGGCGCGCCAGCATTGTGCACGACGATGCGCCCGTCCTGCACCAGCGCCATCTGGTTGCCTTCGAGGCCGTGGCGGCCGGGAAAGCATCCTGTCGCGATCGAGGCGGCCGACACACGCGTCACCGACGGGAACACGGCTCGATGATCCGCGGCCCGGCGATGCTTGCGCAGCAGGGCCGCCAGTGCGGGCGTATGAGCCTGGCTGATCCATCCTGCCCCCAAACCGTCACAGACGATCAGGATGGCGCGGCGGCGGCGGGAATCGGTCATCGTGTCACTATAGGCGATGTCGCTTTGTCATTCTGCCTGAATGCCGGCCTCGGCAACGATGCGGTCGCTCTTGGCGACCTCGTCCAGCACGAACGTGCGGAACTGCGCCGGCGTCGATCCGACCGGCACCGCGCCCTGGTCCTTCAAGGTCGCCTGCACATCGGGCACCGCCAGCGTCGCCACCAGGCCCTCGCGCAGTCGATCGACGATCTCCTTCGGCGTCCCCTTGGGGACCGCAACGCCCACCCAAGTGTTGAACTCGTAACCGGCGAAGCCCAGCTCGGCCATCGTCGGGACATCCGGCAGGGCCTCGGAGCGCTGCGCCGACGTAACGGCGAGCGCGCGCAGTTTTCCGGACCGCACCAGGGGGACTGCCGGCGGCACGCTGCTGACTGCCATGTCGAGGTGTCCGCCGACGGCATCCTGAACCAGCGGCCCCGACCCCTTGTAGGGCACGTGCAGGAACCTGGCCTTGGCCATGCTCGACAGCAGCTCGGCGGCCAGATGCTGAGGACTGCCACTGCCGATCGAGCCGTAACTCACGGTGCCGGGTGTTGCTCGCGCCTTTTCGATCAGTTGGCCCAGAGTCTGCGGGCGATCAGCGGGGGCCACGAAGACGAGCGGGAACGTCGCGACCAGGCTCACCGGCTCGAAGTCGCCGCGCGGGTCGTAGGTCATGTTCTTGAACAGGCTGGCATTGATCGCCATCTCGCTCGCCGCGCCGAACAGCACCGTGTACCCGTCCGGCGCGCTCTTGGCGACGCCGGACGCGCCGATCATGCCGGTCGCACCGGGCTTGTTCTCGATGACCACGGACTGTCCCAGCAGCTCCGATAATTTCTGCGCCATGGCGCGGCCGGTGATGTCCGTGCCGCCGCCCGGCGGATAGGGAATGACGAGCTTTACGGTCTTGGTCGGGTAGACCCCTGGCTGTGCCCACGCGGGGAGGGCGGGCTGGCCCGCGATGAGCGCGAACGCCGTGAGCCGGAGCTGGTCGCGCCGCGAGATCAGTTTGCGTGACGTATTCTGGGACATGCCGGCCTTATCCGACGCGTCGATGACTCTCCAGTGACAGTCTCTTGTAGCTCAAGGGCTCCTCACTTGGCCCCCTGCTCAACGATCCAGCCAGACGTCCTCGAACCGCCAGCCGTTGTAGATGCTGTTGACCGGTATGGTGATGTTCTTGACGTAGGGATGCCTGCACGCCGCGGCGCGTCCGTTGGCGATGATCGGCCGGGCAATGTCCTCCTGCAGCTTGGCGTCGATATCCCACACCATCCTGAGGCGTTTCTCGCCGTCGAGCTCGCGCGACTGGGCCTCGAACAGTTTGGTCATCTCCGGATCGCAGTAGTTGTTGTAGTTGCGCAGCGAGCCGCAGGCGTAACCTTCGAACAGCGTGACGTCGGGATCGTCGACTGCCGAACCCGTGAGGTTGAGCGCGACCGCATAGTCCTTCTTGAAGACGCGGTTGTAGTAGACCGGAGTGTCGATGATCTCGAGCTCGCCATCGACATAGACCTGCTTCAGCTGGTCGATCAGGATCACCGCCGGATCGCGGAAAGTGGCGATGTTGCGCGTGCTCACCTTGACCTTGAGCCGCTTGTCGGGGCCGTAACCCGCCTGCTTCATCAGCGCCCGCGCCTCCTCGCGGGCAGCCGCCACGTCGCCGTATCCCGCGATCTTCCTCAGCATCTCCTGCGGCATGCCCCAGACGCCGTCGGGCGGCGGGAGCATCGCGCCGCTCATGCTGCCTTCGCCCTCGTCGAGGATGTCGATGAACGCCTTGCGGTCCAGCGTGAGCGCCAACGCCCGCCGGATGCGCGCATCGTCGAACGGCGGCATCTCGCGATTTACGATGAGATTGGTGGCGACACCGGTGGCGCGCATGATGCACAGCGCGTTCGGGGCGTCGCGGCGGATGTTCTTGAGCAGCGGTACCGAGACATCCGACGGGAACGTCATATCGAACCGGCCGCTCACGAACGACAGCATACGGGTCGAACGGTCGGGCATGATCGCGTATTCGATGCCGTCGAGATACGGCAACCCCTTCTTCCAGTAGTCGGTGTTTTTCACGAGCTTGATGCTCTCGTTCATCTTGAACTCGGCGAGCTTGAACGGCCCCGTGCCGACCGGCTTGCGGCGCATCTCCGCCACCGGGATGTGGCAGGGATAGATCGGCGAATAGCCCGAGGCGAGAATTGCCAACAGCGAGGGCTGCGGTGCCTTGAGATGGAAAATGACGTCGAAATCGCCATTCGCCTTCACCGTCTCGACGTTGCCGTACCAGGAGGACCTGGGATTGCGGCGCAGCTTGGTCTCGCCGCTCAGCAGCAGGTCGAAGGTGCATTGCACGTCCTTGGCCGTGAACGGCTTGCCGTCGTGCCAGCGCACGCCCTGCCGCAGCTTGAAGGCCAGCGTGCGGCCGTCGTCGCGCCATGCCCAGCTCTCCGCCAGATCGGGAACCACCGAGTCGAGGCTGTTCTTGGCGACATGCTGGTCGAACATCACGAGATTGTTGAACACCGCCATGAACGGCACCGCCACCGACACGGTGGCTTCCTCGTGGATCGAGGCGCTGGGCGGGTTGTCCATATGCTGGATCTTGAAAACGCCGCCGTACTTCTGCGCTTGAGCAGAGCCCGGAGCGAAGCCGAGCGTCGCCGCCACGGCGCACAGAACGAGAAATCCTTTTCGGATCTTCATGTGTAGCCTCCCTGTCGCGGCCGCACACAACAGATGCGGCGTTCGGTGAACTACGCGCCTCCTTCGTTAACCAAGCTACGCTGGACAGATGAGAGTGCAGACTGTGTGCGAACCGGAAGCCGGTGGCAAGCGACGACCCTGCCGGTCAGTAGTAGGCCTTCACAGCCTTCGGCGGATCGATCGTGAAGGAGCCCAGGGGCTCCGCGCCGGAACCGCTGCGCACGCGGTTGCGGATGCTGTGTTCCAGGACAGTGACTTCCGACGCAGCGTAGAATTCGTCGCGATCCTCACCTGCCTCGAAGTAGCGGCCGAGATCGAGCTGGGCGAAGCGGCCCAGGAAGACCGCCGACATCTCCGAATCGCGATGCTTCAGGAACGCGAAGGACCGCCCCTCCTTGCGCAGATAAAGCGCGATCAGCCGGATCGCCTTGTAGATCAGCGAGCTGTCGTGAAACAGGACGGCCGCGTTGGGCTCCATCATCGGCAGCGCCCAGAGGAAATCGCGGAAACAGGCCTGGTCTGTATGCTCGCCGTCGATAAACGCGAGATCGTACCGGCGCTCCGGCAGTGCCATCGTGTCGATCGGCCCGTCGTACGTCGTTAATTTGGCCGTCGCCAGCCCCGCCTGGTGCAGGCGGTCGAGCATCGACTGGGTCGTGATGCCGGCATAGTCGAACAGCGCGCCGCGTTCGTCGGGCAGGGTCTTGCCGCGCTCGTCGATCGACAGGATCGACGCGCAGGCGGGATCGACGAGAAACGGCGCCAGGCTGCCGCCGAGGAACGACCCGATCTCCAGATAATCGTAGCCCGGTGCGACGTCACCCATCAGCCGCATGGCCGACAGCAGGAATGCCTTGTCGCGATCGCTGCTCTGCGACTCGATGGGGAAGTGGCGGGCGATCTCGGACGTCGACATTGGGAACCACCCTGGATGAGCGATGAAAACGTCGCTCATCAATAGCGGTGCGGGCTCCCGCGGGCTAGCGATCCTCGCCGGTCGCGCGATCGAGCGCCGCCGCGAAAGACACCATCTCGGGCACGCCGAGATCCGACACCGCATGCATCTCGAAGCCGTCACGCCGCCATTCCGCCATGACGAAGCCGTTGCGTTCCACCACCTTCGGGCTGGTGTTGCCGGACGCCGTCGCCGGCCAGAGCGACAGCGCCACGCGATGCTGGTTGTGGCGATAGACCAGCACGGAGACTTTGCGGCCCGCGACCACGTCGAGCCGGCCGCCCTCCAGGGGGAAACCGGCGGTCGTGAGGTCGCGCACCGGCGGCGCATAATCGATGCGGCCGGCAAACCACGGCTTCACCGTGTGGCGGTCGGTCGAGGCGACGTCCACGGGGTGGTCGCTGCTGGCCACCCGAAGGTAGGTCGACACCAGCTCGCTGTCGTCGACCGTGTTGCGACCCGTGAAGGTTCCGCCCACCCAGCCGATCGAAGCGGCCACGATCAGGCTCGCCGCCATCGCCATCCAGCGCATGTTCTGGCCCAACGCCGGACGCGCCTGCGGCCTGGAGGCCGAGGAGATCGCACGCAGCTCGCGCTCGACGCGGGCGCGCAACAGGTCGGGCGCGCGCTCCACTGGCAGGTCGCGCAGGAAGCCGCTCATCGCGCGCGTCTCCTCGAGACGGCGCCGGCAGTCCGGGTAGCCCGGCAAGGCCGCCTCGAATGCCGCGCTCTCGGTTGCCGACAGCTCGCCGTCGACATAGGCGTCGATCATCGCCTCACATGTCGGACAGTCCATGACCTCTCCTTCCGAGGCGGCCACGCAGTTCGGCCGCCAGTTTCTCGCGCGCCCGGGCCAGGCGCGACATGACGGTGCCGACCGGCAGGTCGAGCACCGACGCGATGTGCTTGTAGGAAAAATCCTCGATCTCGCGCAGCACGAGGATCTCTCGGGCATCCGGCGGCAGGGCCGCCAGGGCCGCCACGACATGACGCCGCCGGTCGCCGTCCAGCGCGCTCTGCTCGGGGTCGGGCCCATCGGCCGCCCGGTCCTCGACCACGTCGAGCGGCTGGTCGTTCGCGCCCTTGCGGCTGCGGAAGTCGCTCCAGGTGTTGCGCACGATGCGCAGCAGCCAGGGGCGCGCCTCCTCGCCGCGGAAGGCCTGGAAATAGCGCAACGCCCGCAGCATCGCTTCCTGCGCCACGTCCTGGGCCTGTACCGGATCCCGCGTCAGATAGCGCGCGAAGCCGTAGGCCGCATCGAGATGCGGCATCACGACCGCGCGGAAACGCTCGGCAGTGACCGCATCCGGCGGCGGGGCCTCGGGCATCGGGGCGTCCGGCATACCGTCCATTAGGCCATCAATACCGGGGGACGGTCGATTTTATTCCAGAGGGAATAGAACGCCCGCACGCCCGGTACTGCCTCACGACTATCCTCTGGAGGTTCATATGAAATCTGTCGACCGTCGCGACTTCCTCAAGCTTTCCGGCATGGCCGGAGTCACCTTCACTGCAGGCCTGTTTCCGGGCTACGAGGCCTCGGCCCAGGCCGGAGGCGACTTCCACTTCGTCCAGATCTCGGACACCCACTGGGGCTACAAGGGCCCGGCCAATCCAGACGCCGAGCATACGCTCGAGAAGGCGATCGTGACGGTGAACGGCCTGGCGCAGAAGCCCGACTTCATCGTCTTCACCGGCGATCTCACCCACACGACCGAGGACGGCGCCGAGCGTCGTGCGCGCATGAAGCGCTTCAAGGAGATCGTCTCCGCCCTCAACGTCAAGGACGTGCGCTTCCTGGCCGGCGAGCACGACGCCGCCCTCGACAAGGGCGCCGCCTTCAAGGAGTTCTTCGGTGCCACGTATTACACCTTCGACCACAAGGGCGTGCACTTCATCGCTCTCGACAACGTCTCCGATCCGGGCGCCAAACTGGGCGACGAGCAGCTCGCGTGGCTGGAGGCCGATCTCAAGCAGCGCAAGCCCGACGACCGCATCGTCGTGCTGACCCATCGTCCGCTGTTCGACCTGGTGCCGAACTGGGACTGGACCACGGCCGACGGCGCCAAGGCGATCGACCTCTTGATGCCGTACAAGAACGTCGTGGTGTTCTACGGCCACATCCACCAGGAGAACGACCACATGACCGGGCACATCGCCCATCATGCAGCCAAGTCCCTGATCTTCCCGCAGGCCGCCCCGGGCAACGCGCCGAAGCGCCCGCCGCCGCCGCCGTTCGATGCGTCGCTGAAACCCCTCGGCACGCGTGACGTCGCCATGAGCAGCGCCAAGGCACCGGTCATCATCGAACTGCCGGTCACCAAGGCCTAGCGCCATGAACCGCAGGCTGTTCATCGCGCTGCTGACCGCCGGCAGCGCGGCGGAGGGAGCTTTTGCCCTCCGCCATGTGTGGGCGGCGGCGCCCGGCGAGGTCGCGATCCAGGCCTCGAAGTTCGAGTTCACGCCGGAGACGGTGAAGGTGAAGCGCGGCCAGCCCGTCACGTTCTTGCTGACGTCGATCGACCGCATCCACGGCTTCAAGATGCCCGACTTCGGCATCCGCACCGACATCGTGCCGGACCAGGAGACGCGGGTGACGATCACCCCGGAGAAGGCCGGCACCTTCGCCTTCTTCTGCGACATCTTCTGTGGCGACGGCCACGAGGACATGGCCGGCACCCTCGTCGTCGAGGGCTGAGCAGCGGCCTATTTGTTCAGGCCGCCCAGCACACCGCGCAGCAGCCCGCCCAGGATGCCGCTGTTGCGGCCGCTGCCGAAGATCGCCTTGGAGGCCTCGCGCACCGCGATGTTGGTGACGGTGCGCGCCGCCGACTTGGCGATCGTCTCGGCCATCGTGTCACTGCGGCGAGCCGGTGTGCGCGGCTCCGGTGGCGGCGCCGGTGACTGGGCCTCGCGCAAGCGAGGTTGTGGACGCGGCGCGGTCCCGGAAGGTGGAGCCGCGTCCACCGGCGGCGGCGCCGCGATCGGTGGCGGCATGTCGTCGTACTGGCCGCGCCGGCGCTGGCCGGTCGTCGGCACCGACGGCCCAGCCCCGTCGTGCTGGACCTGGCCGCCGGTAGCGCGGCCCATCAATACTTCGTAGGCAGACTCGCGATCGAGAGTCTGCTCGTACTTGCCGGCGAGCGGACTCGCTTTGACGACTGCGGCACGCTCGGCATCCGTCGCAGGACCGATGCGGCCACGCGGCGGCGCCACGAAGCAGCGCTCGACCGGCTCGGGGACGCCCTTGGTATCGAGGAACGACACCAGTGCCTCGCCGACGCCCAGCTCGACGATTGCATCGGCGGCCTTGAATTTCGGGTTGGGCCGGAACGTGTCGGCTGCCGTCTTCACCGCCTTCTGGTCCCTCGGCGTGAAGGCACGCAGCGCGTGCTGCACGCGATTGCTGAGCTGGCCCAGAACGGACTCCGGCACATCGAGCGGGTTCTGCGTGATGAAGTAGACGCCGACACCCTTGGAGCGGATCAGGCGCACGACCTGCTCGATCTTGTCGAGCAGCGCCTTGGGCGCGTCGTCGAACAGCAGGTGCGCCTCGTCGAAGAAGAATACGAATTTGGGCCTGTCGACGTCGCCCACTTCCGGCATCACCTGGTACAGCTCCGACAGCAGCCACAGCAGGAACGTGCCGTAGAGCCTGGGGCTCTGCATGAGCTTGTCGGCGGCCAGCACGTTGACGTAGCCCGCGCCCGAGGCGTCGCGGCCGATCATGTCCTTGAGGTCGAGCGCCGGCTCACCGAAGAAGCGCTCGCCGCCTTGCTGCTGGAGCGTCAGCAGCGCGCGCTGGATCGTGCCCACCGTCTGCTTGCCGACATTGCCGTACTTGGTCGTGAGCGTGCTGGCGTTCTCTGCAGCCCACTGCAGGACCGACTGCAAATCCTTGAAGTCGACCAGCAGCAGGCCCTGCTCGTCGGCCACCTTGAAGACGATATTGAGCACGCCTTCTTGCGTATCGTTGAGCTCGAGCAGGCGGGACATCAGCACCGGACCGATCTCGGTTACGGTGGCGCGCACGGGATGGCCCTTCTCTCCGAACAGGTCCCAGTAGATCGTTGGAAACGCGCGGCCCTTGTAGCCGTCGATCTTGAGCAGCTTGGCGCGCTCCAGCGCCCTGGGGTTGTCGCCGCCCACCTGGCTGATGCCCGAGAGGTCGCCCTTGACGTCGGCCATGAAGACCGGAACACCGTAGGCGGAGAAGCCCTCGGCGATGGTCTGCAGGCTCACCGTCTTGCCGGTGCCGGTCGCGCCCGCGACGAGGCCGTGGCGGTTGCCATACTTCAGGAGAAGAAACTGGTCGGTGTCGCTGGCACCGACGAAGATCGAAGGGTCATCACTCATCTTGCAACCTTAGCCAAAGAGACGGCCTCGTAGTAGGGTTTCGACATGAGCCCTCCCCGTCTTGCCCCTCGACTGGCACTCGCCTTTATCGGCGACGAAGTCGGTCCGTCGCTTTCCGAAATGATCTCTTTTTGCCGCGAGAACAGCCTCAGCCGCCTCGACATGCGTACCGTCGACGGCCGCAACCTGCTCGGCATGTCGCTGCAGGAAGTCGAGGCCATCGGTGTCACGTTGCGGAAAGAAGGCATCGAGGTGCCGTGCTTCGTGTCGCCCGTCCTGAAGTGGGCCGCGCCCGGCAAGGAGCAGGCGACCGGCAAAGTCGACTTCGCCTTCGATCCCGCGACCTGCCCGGTCGCCGATCCGCTGGCACATGCCTTCGACATCGCCACGGTGCTGGGCGCGCCACGCCTCCGCGTCTTCAGCTATCTGCGCTACCCGGGCTTCGCCGCATCCGACATGGAGGCGGAAATCGACCGGCTGACCGATCTCGGCATGCGCCACGACGTCTCCGTCCAGATGGAGAACGAGCCGGTCTGCAACATCGGCTCGATCGCCGAGCAGGCGAAATTCTTCCACGACCTGCCCGAAGTGCCGCAATATCTGCTGCCGCTTGTCGACATCGGCAACAGCTGGTCGATCGGCCAGCCGCCCACCGCCGAGGACATCGCGTTCCTGGCGCCCTTCGTCGACCTGATCCACATCAAGGACCGCGATATCACCGGCAAGAAGGGCACGCCGGTCGGCGACGGCAACGTGCCGTGGGCAATGGAGTTGAAGCGCCTGCTCGAAGGCGTCACCAGTCGCGAGGTCGTGGCCAGCATCGAGACGCACTGCCCGCCCGACGGGCGCGGTGCCACAGCCAAATCTGTGGCTGCCTTGAGACGAATTGCAGGCGAGATCGGCGTCGAGATCGTCTAAAGCATGATCGCTTTCGCGTTGGCCGTCGGCCCGGCTCTCACAGCGAAGCGGTGCCAGTGCCGGGCCGACGGCTC
>CAIMEE010000503.1 GCA_903839865.1 Enhydrobacter aerosaccus
GCTCTTGGACCTAATGAAGTGGCGAAAGCGAAGGATCGCAGCCAAGATATATCTGCTGAAATCCAAGCAAACGAGGCCCGGCGAGCTAATGATAGTTTTTTCTCCACAATCGCGACTACCGATAAAGAAATGCCAGAATCAAGCGGCTCCGGCACCATCGTTTCGTCTCAGGGCTATGTATTAACGGCCGCGCATGTCGTCGCCGGAGCCAATTCCATAAAGGTTGTAACTTCGCAGGGCACGGTGCCGGCTTCTGTTCTTAATGTCGACGAGGCCAACGATCTTGCCGTCTTGAAGATCACTGGTGGGCCGTACCAGCCTTTGCCAATTGTATCCTCTCGCGGGATTCGTCTCGGCCGGCCGGTAGCAACTATCGGGTTTCCGAACGTGGAGATTCAGGGGTTCAGTCCAAAGGTTACGCGTGGCGAGATCAGCAGCCTTAACGGTGCTGCTGACGACCCCCGCAGTTGGCAAATCAGCGTGCCGGTGCAGCCGGGCAATTCCGGCGGGCCGTTGCTCAATGAGAACGGCAATCTAATCGGAGTCGTTGAATCCAAACTCGGGCTCAAGGCTGCCCAAGCGACCGGGGATATTCCCCAAAGCGTGAGCTATGCCGTCAAGAGTGCATACGCCCTTGCATTGCTTGAACCGTACTTGGAAGGCAATGCCCCGGCGGCCAATCCGGCTGGCCAGAATCAGAATTTCGAGGACATGGTAGCAAAGGCCCAGCAATCAGTCGTGCTTATCCTGGTTTACTAGTTCAGTTCCCCGCTTCCAACGTAAAGAGAGCGAACCCGGCCGCCCTCCCTTTTCTTGAGGTAGTAGTAGGATCGGCTGCCTCGTTGTTCCCATGCCATCGGCTTTTGGCGTTGTGCTACTGCCATGTGCAGCCCCCGCATTGGTCTGTTCGCATTCTGCAACTGCGGACGCCACCCACCCCGGACAGAAAGGACACAAGGGACGAAAGCCCCAATTCTGTTATTTCTGTCCCTATTGTCCGGGCGGTCATGGCTTCGTGAACAAGGCAGGATTCACTTCATAGCGCGGCGACGCAGGGCGGCCATTGCCTTTGTCGGCCTCTGGTTTGGGGCGGAGGTAGTTCGCAGCGATAAGTTCAGCCAAGACCGGCTCGAAATCTGTCATCTTCGCCATGTCGCTCTGGTTGTCGATGAGCCGGAAGCATTCGCGGGCGGTTGTTTCTCGTTCGCCCCGGCGGCGCAGTGCGTCAGCCAGGCGGCGGGCATGCCGGCGTTCGGGGCATTCGCTGGCGTCTCCCAGCACGGCGCGGAAATGGCCGATAAGAAACGGAGCCCACGCACAGGCAGCTTTCATAGCTTCGGCGCAGACGGTGCCGGCGTTGGTGTCCTCCATTAGTTGGAAGGCTAGAGCGAGGCGGGCCACGACACCGGGTAATTTGGAGGCAAAGCCAGAAATCGGGCGAAGGTCTCCGTCAGGCTTGACCCTCGCCTCCAGTTCGGAGCGCAGGCTAAAGAAGATGTCGTGAGCCGCCTTGTCCAGGGTGAGGACGCAGGCCGGCTGGGCGCACCGGGCAGGGTCTTCCCCCATCAGGATAACGCGACCCGGCCAACGGCAAGACAGGATGCGGCGGAAGGTATTACTCCACCACTTCCCCAATTCCTCCGATACAGCCGGCGGCGTGTTTGACCGCGAGCCCATGAGGGACGGCGGCTGAATAAGGCACATCCGGTCAACGAGTCCACGGCCACGCGCAATCGGGTCCCGTAGGACCTCAGCCAGGGCGGCCGGTTGAACC
>CAIMEE010000504.1 GCA_903839865.1 Enhydrobacter aerosaccus
CTGCAGGGCGTCAAGGCCAAGGGCCTCGACTGGAGCCAGGTCACCAAGGAGAACTTCCCGATCCAGGGCTTCGACGCCCTGTTCGACAGCATCCGTGAAGAACTTGAGAACGGCTCTGGCATCCTGAAGCTGCGCGGCTGGCCGGTGACGAAGTATGACGAGGCCGACCTCCGCATCATGTACAACGGCTTCTCGAAGCACCTTGCCACGCCCGTGTTCCAGAATCGCTCGGGCGAGATGATGCGCGCGATCCGCGACGAAGGCGCCCATGTCGGCAAGACCTACGGCGAGACCAAGGACCAGAAGGGCAGCACCTTCCTCTCCTCCTATGCGCGCACGCTCTCGAGCGGCGAGCTGCGCTTCCACACCGACCGCACCGACGTGGTGACGCTGCTGTGCGTGCGCCAGGCGCGCAAGGGCGGCGTCAGCAAGCTCGCCTCCTCGCCTGCCATCCACAACGCCATGCTGGCGACACGCCCCGACCTGGTCGACGAACTCTACCAGGACATCTGGCGCAGCCGCTTCGGCGAGGAAGGCACGACCCAGGAGACCGCCTATCCGCTGCCGATCTGGGGCGTGCGCGACGGCAAGTTCACCTCGCACTATTCGCAGACTTTCGTCGATGCCGCCCAGCTCGGCACCAACGTGCCCAAGCTCACGCCCAAGCAGGACGAGGCGCTCACCCTGCTGCGCAAGCTCGCCCAGGACCTCTGCATGGAGATGGTGCTCGATCCGGGCGACCTGCAGCTGATCAACAGTCACGTCACCTATCACGGCCGCACCTCGTTCGAGGACGATGCCGCGAGCGGCAACGACCGGCTGCTGCTGCGCCTGTGGCTCTGCATGCCCAACAACCGCGCGCTGCCCGAGGGCCACGACATCCTCTGGCAGAACATCGAAGCCGGAAAGATCCGCGGCGGCATCCGGCAGATCACGATCTAGGGCGACGGTTTTTCACTGCACGATGAGCGAACGCTGCAAATAGTGCCGCACCAAATTGCACGTCAGCGTGCCCGCGCCTCACTAACGAGACTATTCCCCAGAGAGATTGTCTCGAACATCAGTATTCGAAAGCAATCCGTAAGGGTTCGCTGATAGACGACCTGTTCTTCACCCAACGGGAGTCTTCACGTGTATCTCAAGCTTTCACTATTCTGCGCCGCGGCGCTCTTTTCGACCCAGGCGTTGGCGAGCGATGCCGACTTCACCCTGGCCAACGCGACCGGCTATCCGATCGCGGAGCTCTATGTCTCGGCGGCCCACAAGGACTCGTGGGGTCCGGACATTCTCGGCAAGCATACGATCGGCAACGGCGAAGCCTGGAAGATCAGCTTCCCGAAGTCGTCGGACGTCTGCGTCTATGACGTGCGCATCGTCTTCGAGGACGACAATTCGAAGGTCACCTGGGCCGACCTCGATCTCTGCGAGATCAACAAGCTCACGCTGACCTACAACCGCGGCTCGGGGGTCACCACGGCCACCAAGGAGTAACCGACAGGCGTTCCTCCGGCCTGTCAGGCAGGCCGGAGGGATGTCAACGCTTGCGCAGACGCCCCACGATGCCGGTGGGGAAGAAGTAGACGCACAGGATGAAGGCCAGGCCAAGCCACAGGAGCCAGCGGTCGCCGAGCAGGGCCTGAAGGTAGTTCTGGGCCAGCACCAGCAGCACCGCGCCCACGACGGCACCGTACATCGTGCCCATGCCGCCAATCACGACCATCAGCAGGATGTCGACCATGATGTCGAAGGAGAGCGTCGTGTCGGGGCTCGCCTGCGCCGACCACAGCGCCAGCAGCGCGCCCGCCAGCGCGGCGGCGGCGGCGGCGATGCAGCTGGCCAGCGTGCGATAGACCACGGTGCGATAGCCGATCGCCTCGGCGCGGAACGGGTTCTCGCGGATCGCCATCAGCACCGAGCCGAACGGCGAGTTCACGATGCGCAGCATGCCGAGCAGCAGGGCGAGCGAGACGAAGAAGACGATGTAGTAGTCGAGCAGGCGGCCGTTGAAGCCTTCGAACAATTTGAAAGAGGGGCGCAGCGCCATCGGCAGGCGATAGTTCAAGCCGTCCTCGCCGCCCGTCAGGTCGGAGAGCTGGGACGCCAGGATCGCGAAGGCACTGGCCACCGCCAGCGTGATCATGGCGAAGAAGATCGTGCGCAGGCGCAGGCTGAACAGGCCGATCAGCACCGCGAGCACGATCGCCAGCACGAGGCCCGCGCCAACGCCGACCGCGACTGCATCCCAGCCCGGGCCCATTCGGGTGAGCGCGATGGCGACA
>CAIMEE010000505.1 GCA_903839865.1 Enhydrobacter aerosaccus
CCCACTGCTGCCTCCCGTAGGAGTTTGGGCCGTGTCTCAGTCCCAATGTGGCTGATCATCCTCTCAGACCAGCTAACGATCGTCGCCTTGGTGAGCCATTACCTCACCAACTAGCTAATCGTACGCGGACTCATCTTTTGGCGATAAATCTTTATCCCGTAGGAACCATCCGGTATTAGCCCCAGTTTCCCGGGGTTATTCCGAACCAAAAGGCAGATATCCACGCGTTACTCACCCGTGCGCCACTCGTGTATTGCTACACGCGTTCGACTTGCATGTGTTAAGCCTGCCGCCAGCGTTCGTTCTGAGCCAGGATCAAACTCTCAAGTTTAACGTGCTTCCCGAAGGAAGCGTTTGAATCCCGTCACTAGATTTACTGTTGTCCTCACCCCTGGACGGAGGCCAGAGGTTCGGACTTCATTCGAACTAGCGACGACGAAAACATCCATGCTCAACCCGAAGGTCAAGGCACTGACGATCGCCGCCGCCGGCATATCCCTTTCCAAACAAACGATGCATAGAACACACGACCGGGAGGTCGAGACCCTTTGGCAAGCCGGGAACCGTCAGGGTCGAAAAACCCTGCACCGCAGTTACGCGCGATGTTTCGGTACGCCCCGTTCGCCGTGGGAGCCGCGCTTATATGGGCCGACCTTTGGGGTGTCAAACGTAAAATTACGATTGTCGTACAGTCGGCTAAAAGCCTGAAAAACAACGTCAAACCTATTGTATTGTTGTGTCCGAATCGGCTTTCAGGCATCAATATATAGCGATTCGGCCGTTGGGGACGAAATGTGCGCAACGGCACCCCTCCAAAGCTGAGGTCTGGATATACCGGACCCGGATAGGTCAATGGTCATGACGGATTCCCCTCCTCCGTCGGACCGGCTCGAGCCCCCCAAACCAGCCAACCAAAAGCTGGTTTTGACGCTGTTCCGGCCCGTTCTTTTTGCTTTTGCCGCCGTCGGAGTAGCGATCGGCCTCCTCGTGGCACTTCATCGGGGCGATCCCGGAGTTGCAACGGTGCTGCTTCCGCAACCGGCTGAAGTGGTGAACGCCACACCGGTTCCCCTGGCCGAGCCGGAGCCCGCACCACAGATCACCGCGCGCGATTTCCAGGGCTTCCAGCCTGGAGGCACCGATCCATCGTCGATGTCGCTACCGGTGCAGCAGGCGGACGCCGAGCCCGTGAGCGATCGCTACGAGCTCACGTTGCGTCTGGAGAAAGACGACACAATCGAGAAGATGCTGGCCGACATCGATGTGCCCGAAGCCGATCGCAAGCAGATCGACGAGAAGCTGCAGGCCATCCTGAAGAAGCGGAAGATCGCGGTCGGTGAGACGATCACCCTGCAGGTGCAGACGGTTGCCGAGCAGCCCGACGCACCGCGCGTGCTATCCCTGTCGGTGCGGCCGCAACCCGAGCGCGAGTTCCTGATCACGCGCAAGGACGACGGCAGCTACGCGGGCGAAGAGAAGGTCTACAAGGTCACGCCGCGCATCGTGCGCGTCGAAGGCAGCCGCCACGGCTCGCTGCAGCAGAGCGGTGTCGCGGCCGGTGCGCCGTCGCCCGCGATGCTCGAGTTCATCCGCGCGCTCTCCTATGACGTCGACTTCCAGCGCGAGCTGAAGGAAGGCATGAAGTTCACGGTGCTGCTCGAGCAGCTCGTGACCAGCGACGGCAAGGTCACGCATCCGGGCCGCCTGCTCGCCGGGGAATTGTTCCTGACCAAGCGCATCGCGACGGTCATCCGTTACCGTCCGGCCGGCGGCGCCGAGGGCTTCTGGACGCCTCAGGGCGAGAGCGTGATCCGCTCCTTCCTACGCACGCCGATGGATGCGAGCCGCGTCACCTCGGGCTTCGGCATGCGCGACCATCCGATCCTGGGCTACAGCGCAATGCACACCGGCGCGGATTTTGGCGCACAGATGGGTACGCCGATCCTCGCCGCCGGCAACGGCAAGGTGGTGATGGCGGGCTTCAACGGCGGCTATGGCCTATACGTGAAGCTGCAGCACACGGCCGACATCGGCACCGGCTACGGGCACATGTCGCGCCTGGGCCCCGGCATCAAGCCCGGCGTCTCGGTGCGCCAGGGCCAGGTGATCGGCTTCGTCGGCGCCACCGGCATGGCGACCGGCCCGCACCTGCACTACGAGTTCTATCGCGCCGGCCATCCGGTGAATCCTCTCGCGCAGAAGTTCGCGATGCGTGCCGCGATGAGCGGCAAGGATCTCGTGGCCTTCAAGGCGATGTCTCAGCGCTACCAGGGCCAACTCAAGAACGCGCCGCAGATCAGCGCGATCACGGCCGCCGACTCCAAGAAGCCGGACGCGCCGCCGACGCCGCAGGTTGCGACCGGCCGCTGAGGCCGTGTTTAATAAACACCCGAAAAACACCATTGGGCCCAAGTCGGGACCATTCCCGTCTAGTAAACGGGCGATAGACGATCCTGTCGTCCTGAGCGCAGCGAAGGACCTCACGACCGCTACGCGCGAAGTCTGTGCTGGGATGCTAGGTCCTTCGCTGCGCGCAGGACAACGATGTTGGCGAATTATCGCGCCAGCCTAGGCGCGTCTTTCCTGAACGCCTATTACGATCGTTACTGACGCCAAAAGATTGATTTTGCTCGCTCGTTTGCGAGTCGCCAGACAAGAGAAAGGCCGCCCCGGAGGGCGGCCCAGACTCCTTTTCCGGCTCTATTTCAGTCGGCGGCTTCGCTCAGCACGCGCTGGCCGCCCACCGTCAACTCGCCGCTCTCGACTCCGACCTCGACGGTATCACCGTCCTTGATCTTGCCTTCGAGCAACTGCGTCGCCAGCGGATTCTGCAAGCTGCGCTGGATGACCCGCTTCAGCGGACGCGCGCCGTAGACCGGATCGTAGCCGCGGTTGGCCAGCCACTGCAGCGCCTGGCCGTTCACCTCGAGACCGATCTTGCGATCGGCCAGGAGCTTGCGCAGGCCACCGAGCTGGATGTCGACGATGTCCGTCATGTGCGCACGGCTCAGCCGGTTGAACATCAGGATCTCGTCGAGGCGGTTCAGGAACTCGGGCCGGAAAGCGCGGCGCACGTCTTCCATCACCTGCTCGCGCACGGTTTCCGTCGACTCACCGTCCTTCAGTGCCGCCAGATGCGCACTGCCGAGGTTCGACGTCAGCACGATCAGCGTGTTCTTGAAGTCGACCGTGCGGCCCTGTCCGTCGGTCAGGCGACCGTCATCCAGCACCTGCAGCAGCACGTTGAACACGTCCGGATGCGCCTTCTCGACCTCGTCGAACAGGATCACCTGGTAGGGACGCCGGCGCACCGCTTCGGTGAGCACGCCGCCCTCGTCGTAGCCGACATAGCCCGGAGGCGCGCCGATCAGGCGGCTGACGGAGTGCTTCTCCATGAACTCGCTCATGTCGATGCGCACCATCGCCTGGTCGTCGTCGAACAGGAATTCGGCGATCGCCTTGGTGAGCTCGGTCTTGCCGACGCCCGTCGGTCCCAAGAACAGGAACGAGCCGATCGGCCGGTTCGGGTCCTGCAGGCCCGCCCG